>NZ_JAMPPR010000001.1:0-507569 GCF_028481645.1 Providencia sp. PROV141
AGAGCGAAGTATGACGAATATTTATTGATAAAAATAAATCATCGATACCCCACGTTACTATGATAAAAAAATATCATCTATTGAACCCTATTATACTGATATTATTACTATCTGATTTTAAGAAACATTTCCCCTTTGCTATTTTTCTAATGGTGTCTCTCATGGCGCAAGTGTCACGGGCAAGAAGCCTTGGCAAGTATTTTCTTTTGCTTGACAACATGTTGGTTGTTCTAGGCTTTTTTGTCGTTTTTCCGCTTATTTCTATTCGTTTTGTTGATCAACTGGGTTGGGCCGCTGTGGTGGTTGGTTTTGCCTTAGGACTTCGTCAATTTGTTCAACAGGGTTTAGGTATCTTTGGCGGTGCTATCGCTGACCGATTTGGTGCGAAGCCCATGATTGTCATTGGAATGCTATTACGTGCCAGTGGTTTTGCGGTGATGGCGGTGGCCCATGACCCTTGGGTTTTATGGCTATCTTGCGTACTTTCGGCACTGGGTGGAACCTTGTTTGATCCTCCACGAACCGCATTAGTTATTAAATTAACTCGCCCGTATGAACGTGGTCGTTTTTATTCTTTGCTGTTAATGCAGGACAGTGCTGGTGCAGTTATCGGTGCTTTGATTGGTAGTTGGCTACTACAATATGACTTCCATTATGTCTGCTGGGTTGGCGCTGCGGTGTTTATTATTGCTGCTATCTGCAATGCTTGGTTATTACCTGCTTATCGAATCTCAACCGTCAGAACCCCCATTAAAGAAGGCATGGGACGCGTACTGAAAGACAAACGTTTTGTAACTTATGTGGTCACATTGGCAGGCTATTTTATGTTGTCAGTACAAGTGATGCTTATGTTTCCTATTGTTGTCAATGAATTAGCAGGCACACCCACTGCCGTCAAATGGATGTATGCGATTGAAGCAGCGATATCTTTAACATTGCTTTATCCCATTGCGCGTTGGAGCGAAAAACACTTTCGCCTTGAACAACGGCTTATGGCCGGGCTATTTTTAATGAGTCTCAGCATGTTTCCGATTGGCATGACAACCTCTCTCAATACGCTATTCGCCCTTATTTGCCTATTTTATTTAGGTACGGTAACTGCAGACCCAGCGAGAGAAACATTGAGTGCCTCTCTTGCTGACCCTCGAGCCCGAGGCAGCTATATGGGGTTTAGCCGCTTAGGCCTTGCTTTAGGTGGAGCTGTCGGTTATACCGGCGGCGGCTGGATGTACGATATTGGTCACCAATGGAACTTACCTCAACTTCCATGGTTCTTATTAGGAATCATCGGTTTTATTACTTTATGGGCGCTACATAAGCAATTTAACCGCAAAAAAATTGAAACAGTCATGTTGAGTGGGCAGTAATGCGCTAAACTAGCGGTATTACTGTAAAAGGAGTCTCTATGAAGAAGTTTTTAATCGCCGCTATGGTAGGCTTTCTCACTCTCTTATCGGGTTGTAGTCAATTATCTGAGTTTAGTATTAGTGAGTCACAAATTAATAATTACCTTGCTAATAAAGTAAAATATGACCATAAGGTCGGTATTACGGGCTTTGCTGATGCGGATATTCAACTCGCTAATTTAAAATCAGAAATTGGCCGCAGTGAACCAGGAAAAGTTGCTTTAACGGGGGATGCAACCGTTAAATTAGACTCGCTGATTGGTAAAGCAGAAGCACAAATTAACCTGACACTCACTGCTCGCCCTTATTTTGACGCCAAAACAGGTTCAATTTACTTAAAAGAGTTGAATATTAGCAGTTACAAAGTGATGCCAGAAAATATGGATACAGCGATGTCAGCGGTTATTCCTTACTTGAATAGTTCCCTTGAAACTTTCTTTGAAACTCAACCTGTTTATGTGTTAAATCCTGATAATGGCGCGGCTGAAGCAACCGCGAAAAAACTCGCTAAAGGGCTTGAAATTAAACCGGGTAAACTGGTCATTCCATTAGTTGATTAATTTTAACCATAAATAATTTCGATTGATAAAAGCATTAAAGGCAACAGGAAAATCTGTTGCCTTTTATATTCAATCAAAATTATTAATCAATAGCGCTAACTAAAACATCAGTAACATCACCATAAAAAGTGACAGTGTCACGATTATTCAGTTTCTGAGTCAAGCTCATCACGCAGAGCAATGACTGCATCACGCGTAATTTGAGCTAAAGTACGGTAAAAGGTAGTGGTTGCATGCGCTTCAACTTTACCTAAAAAGCTGCCATACCAACTAAGAATATAGCTATCAAATAATTCTTCTTGAGCGGCGGTTTCATCTTCTGCCGCTTGGTCTTCTAACCAAGAAGCCGCGAGTAGCAACGCGCCAAAAGCGTCAGCAGGCGCATTCGTCAGGGACATTCCTCTAACGGTTAAAAATTCGCGAACTTCTGCTTCTGTAATTTCAGAATCGTAATCATTCGCTAACATTGAAACTGCAGGAGATTCCCCCGCAAATAGGGCTTGGTAATCCGCATTAACTGCATTGACATCGAGGTCTTTTGCCATGCGTGACCACAACTCATCTTGTTCCAATGGCCATGATGCTTTTAATTTATCTTGAGCAATCATATCAATAAGCGGTTTTACGAGGCTATCAGAGGGACTACGTTGAAATAGTGTCCCCAAAATACGGCAGACGATTGAAAATTCGTTCATATATTATCCTATTTTACAGATTCAGTAGTCACACCTCGTGACCAAAGCAGTTACTTTCAGTATATCGAAAAAATAGGAAAGATATTAGGGGGAGGTAATTGCAAGTGGTCATAAAGACCACTTGCAGCAAAGAAGTGACTAATAACCGCGTTGCATATCAACGACACCAGCAGGCGCTTGCCCTGCTTCGATACGTTGGATGTTGCTGACAATCATATCCATAGCTTCTTTCGGTTTTGTAAAAGCAGCAACATGAGGGGTGATAGCGATGCGGGGATGTGTCCAGAACGGGTGCATTTGCGACAACGGCTCACTGGCAAAAACATCAAGTGCAGCACCTGCAATTTGTCCTGATTCGAGGGCTAAAAGCAAATCCTGTTCAATCAGATGGGCGCCTCGTGCAAGGTTGATAACATATGCCCCTTGCTCTAACTGGCTAAATAGTTGCTGGTTTAAAATTCCCACCGTTTCTGGAGTACTTGGTAACAGATTAATAATTACACGGGTACCAGAAAGGAAATTAGCTAGCTGGTCATGACCAAAATAACTTTTTACGTTATCAAGTTGTTTTTCAGAGCGGCTCCATGTTCTTACATGAAAACCAAAGCTGACTAAGCGCTTTGCAACTGCTTGCCCTAATGCCCCTGCGCCCATCACTCCAATAACAAAATCTTCATGTTGGTAGGCTGGTAACTGCTTCCATTGGCGCTGTGATTGTAATTGGCGATATTCATCCATACGACGAAAGTAACTTAACACTTTTGCACAAGCGTATTCTTCCATTTGAATCGCCATACCCGTGTCTTCCAGACGCATTACGGGAACCCCAGCTGGCAGGGTCCCTGGTTTATCTTGTTCTTGTTTTAAGATAGCATCCACACCCGCGCCTAAAGCGAAAATTCCTTTTAAATCACTGCGACCAGCGAGACATTCATAAGGCGGTAACCAAACCATGGCGTAATCCGCACTTTGGTTATCCCCTTTTTCCCATTGGCGAATATTCACTTGTGGTAAGCGTGCTTTCATGCCGTCAATCCACTGTTTTGAATCAAAAAATGGATGGTAAAATAAAATATTCATGGCAACTCCTCTTTGGTTTCTAACAGAGTGTGCCGAATGGGATTTCTTTTCAAGTTAATCAAGCCGATACACTGTACACAATCAGAATTTTGTTAACTAGCTAACGGTTTTTACTTCTGTGACTTGCCGTTTTAAATTAACATTAAAAGTATTATTAACCTTAGCCGATAACATTTGAGATTAGATAATAATCAAATTGTTTTTTATTTAGCTAAACAGCAACAAAAGTCGGAAAAAGGATAAATAGGGAGTTGACGTAAGACGCTATTTTCCCTATAGTAGCGCCCCGTTGCAGAGCAGGTTTTTATTCCCTACTCCACAACAGATTTAGAAAAACGGTGAGGTGTCCGAGAGGCTGAAGGAGCACGCCTGGAAAGTGTGTATACGGCAACGTATCGAGGGTTCGAATCCCTCCCTCACCGCCATTTTTCTTCTAGTTTTTACCCTCTTCTTCTTGATATGCCATCCCTTTATTTTGTTTCTCTTTCGGTTCTATACCTATTCCTTGCGCATGGTATTCACGGCTAATATCTTCCCAGAGTTCTGCATTTTCTATTCCGGCCACTTTCGGGTCAAACACTGGATCAACACCTAATTTTTCCTGCCGTTCAAAGTCACGCAGTGCCCGTAGCGCCGGTTTTGACAAGAAGACAATGGCGATAAGATTAAGATAACTCATACTACCGAACCCAATATCGCCAAGGCTCCACATTAAACTGACTGACTGAACACTTCCCATAAAAACAATAATCAAAAATACAAACTTCAGTATCAGTTTTAGAATGGGGTAACGTAATTTTCTATCAAGGTAAACAATTGTGGTTTCTGCAATATAGTAATAGGCCATCAATGTTGTGAATGCGAATAAAAATACGGCGATTGAGACGAATCCCGACCCTGCGGAAGTAAAGACTGTTGATACCGCCATTTGTGTCCATGCGGTTCCCGCAGCAACCCCAGGAACGTATTCGACTAAGGCCGTTGCCGAACCGTCTGGAAAAACGTTATACATATTCGTGACAAGGATCATTAGACCCGATGCTGTACACACAACAACAGTATCAATGTAAATTGAAAATGCTTGAATTAACCCTTGTTTTACAGGATGGCTTACTTCGGCTGCCGCAGAACTAAATGTAGCTTCACCCGCACCTGCTACGTTGGAAAAAACCGCGCGGCGCACCCCCCATGAAACAGCCGTACCAATAATACCGCCGAATACGGCATCCATTCCCATCGCGCTACGGAAGATTAAACTGAACATTCCTGGCACTTGTTCGTAATGGCTACCCAAGATGATCACCATCATGACGATATAAGCTAACGCCATAATTGGTACGATTTTATCCGCAGCACTCGCAATACGTTTTACACCGCCAAAGATTAGCCATGCCATCAGCACTGTCACAATGCCGCCTGTCGCAATTGGAGGTAAGTTGAATGAAGTTTGAAAGGAGTCAGCTATAGTATTGGCTTGAATACCCGGAACTAGTACGCCATAAGATAGGCAAATAACAGCAGCTACCATAATGGCAAATGGCTTCAATTTTAACCCTTTCTCGATATAGTAAGGCGAACCGCCACGGTATTGACCATCAGAGCGCTGCTTGTATATTTGAGCGAGTGTTGATTCGATAAACGCACTTGCTCCACCTAATAACCCCATGACAACCATCCAGAAAATCGCGCCAGGACCACCCGCAGCAATAGCTGTCGCTACACCGGCGATATTCCCCACCCCAACTCGTCCTGATAATGCTAAACAGAATGCTTGGAAGGAGGAAATTCCTTCTTTTGACGCTTTATTTTCCTTTAACAAACAGACCATTTTAATGAGATAGCGAAACTGTACACCGCGAGTTGCTAATGTAAAATAGAGCCCAACACCTAGCGATAATACCACTAATGCATTACCCCAGATGTAACCAACGATTGTATTAACGATGGCTTCCATTTTGTACTCCTTCGTTATTGTAATTGTTTATTTGTATTTGCAGGGTAAAAAAAACCGGAGTCCACTAGGGGACTCCGGCCAACGTTTTATTGATGGATAAACCAGATAACCTTCGTTTGAGTATATTGTTCAAATGCCTCTAAGCCGTTGTCTTTACCGCCAAAACCTGATTGACGAAAACCACCAAACGGCGTTGTAATATTGCCCTCACTAAAGCCATTGACTGAAACGGTACCCGCGTTAATACGCTGTGCATTTTGCATGGCTCGGTGAATATTTTGGCTATAAAATGAGGCGGCTAAGCCATATTGAGTATCATTGGCTAAAGCGACCGCTTCATCATCAGTTTTAAACGATGTGACGGCTAAAATAGGGCCAAAAACTTCATACTTAAATAGCGACATTTCAGGCGTGACTTCATCAAAAATTGTCGGTTCGATATACCATCCAGCCCCCAATTCATGATGAATTTTTCCACCCGCAACTAATTTTCCTCCCTCTTTTAACGTGATATCTAAAAAGGATTTTACTTTCTCAAAATGAGCCTGTTCGACCATTGGCCCAATTGAAATATCTGCTTGCCTTGGGTCTCCGACTTTCCATTCTTTAATGGCGACGGCAAGCTTCTCTAATAGTATTTTTTTGATGCTTTCGTGCACAATTAAGCGAGAACCACAGCTACAATTTTCACTCATATTCCAGAAAGCCGCCGCCATAATATGTGGAATTGCCGCCTCAATATTCGCATCTTCAAACACTACTTGAGGACTTTTACCGCCACATTCGAGTACAATTTCTTTTAAGTTACTTTCGGCGGAATATTTTAAAAATAAGCGTCCCACATCTGTTGAACCAGTAAATGACACCATATCAACATCATGATGGCGGCCAAGCGCTTCCCCGACTTTTTCACCTAATCCACAAACGAGACTTAAAGCGCCTTTAGGAATACCGGCCTCATAGGCCAGCTCTACCATGCGATGCGCACTTAATGAGGTCAATTCGGCCGGTTTCACTATCACCGAGTTGCCTACAGCAAGAGCCGGAGCCACTTTCCACGCAAACATTTGAGCAGGGAAATTCCACGGTAATACCGCGCCCACCACACCAATAGGCTCATGCACTATTAACCCCAATTCTTGATGACTTGTTGGTGCAATTTTGCCAAACAGTTTATCAATCGCTTCGGCATACCAATAAAAGGTGTCAATCGTTGCAGGTAAATCAGTATTTAAGCATTCAGTGATAGGCTTACCTGCATCAATACAGTCTAGCGCTGCAAGTTCTTCACTGTGTTTTTCAATCAGATTAGCCCATTTAAGCATGATAGCTTTACGTTCTTGCGGCGATAACCCGCGCCATTCACCTTGATTAAACGTGCTACGCGCCACCTGTACCGCGACATTAATATCGTTAGCATCGCCATCTGCAATAAAACCAATAATGCTGTTGTCGATTGGGGTACGGTTTTCTAATCTATTTTGCTGTTCTGGGTGCCCTGCAATTAAATTGCCTGCCCACAGTTTTCCTTGTTTTGCACGTTCAAATACCTGCTGCTGGGTAAGAGTCATATTTCCCCCTAGCGCTTAATTAATTTAATAAAGTCATCGCGTTCTTTAGACGCTATATTTGACAGAGGCAAACGAACCGGACCTACATTGAATGTGCCATTCAAGCAACCCGCCTTGGCTTTTTGGTTATAATCCCCTGATTCCATTGAGTAAATTGCAGGGTAAATTTCATTCATAATCTGCTTGGCTTGTTGCCAGTCACCCGCTTGTGCAGCATTAAAAATAGCAACTTGCTCTGCTGGAAATACATTACCCGCTCCCGCAATCCAACTTTTGGAACCCCAAAAGAAGAAATCCACTGGTTGATCATCGCAACCACAAATGACCTCAAAATTTTTGAATGGTGTTTGTAATAAATGCAGTGCTCGACTAAAGTTCCCACTGCTTTCTTTGATAGCGACAATATTGTCAATTTCGGCTAGCTTAATGACCGTTTCAATGTCAATTTCAATACCAATCCGAGCTGGGAAATTGTACATAATAATGGGTAATGGTGTTGATTTTGCGACTTTTTCATAGTGGGCATATACCCCTTGCTGGTCCGGCAAACTATATGGCGGTGGCGACAGCATTAACCCTTCATAACCGAGTTCTTGAGCTTGTTTCGCACGTGCAATTGCCCCCTCGGTTGATAAATCATTAATACCCGCAATTAATGTCACTCGTCCTTTGGCAATTTTGCAAACGGTTGACAGCACGGTCTTACGTTCATCTTCGTTTAATGCGTAATACTCCCCTGTTGTCCCACAAACCACTAACCCCGTCACACCCCGCTCAATAAGTTTTTCAGTTAATTCAGCAAGTGCACTGATATTTAATGTTAAATCATCATGAAATGGAGTCACTAACGGAACAAGAATGCCATGGAAATTCATTTGAATTCTCCTCAAAATTAAAGAAATCGTTCAATGGAAAAAGGAGTACAGTCGATACTTGTCGGCTGATGATGGATAAAACTATTCACAATATCTGCGGTGATCGCCGCTTGGGTTAATCCCAAGTGTTGGTGACCAAATGCAAAAATATAAGGACCTTTATGGTCTAAAACAGGCAATGAATCAGACGTAGATGGGCGAAATCCCATCCATGATGTAGATTGTTGGCTATTTAATGTTTTCTTTAGCATGGGTTGCGCTAATGGGAGAAAATGTTGAGCTCGCTGCATATTTGCAGGACGTTTTAACCCTGCGTATTCTACGGTTCCTGCGAGGCGTAACCCTTGAGACATTGGCGTCATAATAAAACGCCTATCCATACTTGATACTGGTATCGATAATCGACCTAACTCATGGGGCAACATCAAATGATAACCACGCTCAGTTTCAAGTGGCACTTTGATACGACTCACCATTTTGACTAGCGATTTAGAGAATGCGCCCCCTGCAATCACTATTTTTTGTCCTGTAAACAGCCCTTGAGTGGTTGTCAATATCGCTTGTTGATTCGACGTTGATGTAATTTCTGTTACTTCACAGTGGGTTAATACTTGCCCACCCGCATCGATAAAAGCTTCTGTCAGTTTTTTGTGTAACACACATAAATCCACAACATGGCCTGTATCGGGGTAAAAAATGCCACCAATTTGGCTTTCAGATAAAGCAGGTTCGCGCGTTAATAGCGCATCTTGATCAATCAATTGATTAGTCACACCAATACTTTGTAGATACTCACTGTGCTGGCTTAGCTTATCGAGCGTCTCTTTTTTCTCTGCCACCAATAGTGACCCCTTCATTTTGACAAGGTCATTTAATTGCCATTTCTGAATAAATGCTTGCCATGAATCGAAAGCGGCACTATTTAGTGTCATCAATGTGTGATGAATATGGGTAAAAGGCTTATGGCGCATGTTACCCAACAATTTTATTAACCAAGGTGTTAGCGGTAATAAATAACGCCAGTCCAGGCGCAGAGGGCCCAGTGGGTCAAGTAACATTTTCGGAATTGATTTTAAAACGCTCGGATCCGCAATCGGAAAAACCTGTTCTGTCGCAATATGCCCTGCATTGCCAAATGAGGCTCCTTGGCCAATTTCATGTTTATCAAGCAACAGCACTTGTGAGCCATTAGCTTGCACTGTCAGTGCAATACTCAAGCCAATAATGCCGCCACCCACTACAATCACTGGATATTTGCGTTCCATTTCATTCCCCTATGCCACTGAAATTCCAAAACGAAATGGATCTTGTTCATCTATCAATAAGGTATTTTTCCCACTGATATAGGCATGACCACGAATAGTTGGAATAATGCCGTTTTCATCAGCCTGTTGATAACTGGCCTGAAATTGGCTGCCAATCACACTGGCTTGATGCCAGATGTCACCAGCCGCCAGCTTTTTATCCGCGGCTAAACAGGCAAGTTTGGCACTTGTTCCTGTTCCACAAGGGGAGCGGTCATAGGCGCCACCAGGGCATAACACAAAACTTTGGCTATTGGCCTCGGGGTGTGAACCGAATAATTCGATATGGTCAATTTCTTGGCCATCTTTACCGCAAATACCTTGATCAGATAAGGCTTGCTTAATCTTTAAACTGACTTCTGTCAGTAATTTAATATTTTGGTAATCAATAGCGACTGGTGACTGCTCAACAAGAAAGAACCAATTTCCGCCCCAAGCAATATCCCCGGTAATGGTGCCGAGTTCTGGAACATTAACTTGTACCGCTTTGCGATAACGATATGAATAAACATTCTGAATACTCACACTGCCATCTTGATGCAAATGAGCCGTGACATCTCCTACCGGGGTTTCGATAAGATGTTTACCGAAAGTGATATGGCCGAGAAAATGCAATGAAGCCACTAAACCGATAGTGCCGTGGCCACACATTCCCAAGTAACCTTGATTGTTAAAAAAAATCACACCGGCTGTTGCTGCTGGGTTTTGTGGTTTACACAATAGAGCACCCACTAAAATGTCATTGCCTCGTGGCTCTAAAATGGTGGTTTTACGCCATACATCATGTTGATGGCGTAATATCTCCAGTCTTGATGCGATGCTTTGCTGCCCTAAATCAGGGAATCCGTCGATAACGAGCCGAGTTGGCTCGCCTGCAGTATGGGAATCGATAACTTCAATTTTGTTATATTGATATTGCATTGGTTAGCACCCTATCTATTATCATTGTTAATAGAATGCTTGATTTTTGTTAACAACTCTTGATATCTTTCCAACAAACTTATGCGCTTTTCTGCACAATCTAAAAATATTTAACAGAATTAGTAAAATTAATTTAATATTTCGGAGCGCAGCATGATCAATCTAAATAAATTGTTATTGATTAGTCAGGAAAATATGCTGTTTCCTGTTGATAATATTGATGTTCTATTAAATCATTTAGGCTTAGTGATGCCCCTCATTAATACCTTGCCGAATGTGACTTTCTTTGTGAAAGACCATAATGCAAAGTATGTGTTGGCCAATGATAATTTAGCCACCCGTTGTAAAATCGATAGCGTTAATCATCTAGTTGGTAAATGTGCTGAGGATATATTTCATTCAGAACTAGGCCAAAGCTATAGTTCTCAAGATTATTTAGTGATGGAGAAGAAAATTAGCGTCATTAATAAACTTGAACTTCACCTGTATAAAGCGGGTTTGTTGGGATGGTGTTTAACGACTAAGGTTCCTATTTTTAATACACGTAACCAAGTTATTGGAGTTGCAGGTATTTCAGTGGATTTACAAGATGTGAAATCGGTCAGCCCTAAGCTAAACAACCAACTTAGCCGTGTTGAACGTTATATTAGTGAGCATTTCGATACCGCAATAAAAATGACAACTCTGGCTGACATATCTGGCCTCTCGCTTTCTCAATTGAATCGCCAGTTTAAAGCTATTTTTTTGATAACCCCTCAACAATATATTCAAAAAATGCGCCTTGAACATGCAATTGAACTACTCGACGATGATTTTTCAATTACTGAAATTTCCAGTAAGTGTGCTTATGCCGATCACAGCGCTTTCTGTCGAAAATTCAAAGAAATGACCACCATGACACCTAGCCAATTTAAACGAATGCGTTCAAAAATCGATAAACAGAGGATATTGGCCTGATCGAGTATCATATTGGTTAATCAGTTTTTCCTTAATACCAATAAATCCATTCTCTTTAGCTTTTATGACGTATTTTTTGCTTTTCTATTCAAATAGTTACCGTGGCATCGTCGATGAAATTACTAGATAACGTCCCTTGGTTATTTCCTAACTTAAGATAGCTCTTATTGCAGACATCCATCAATCGGGTATTGATATATCCCAATGCTGCATCTAAGTGCAGTGATGAGAAAGGAATACTCAATGACCATTTACGATCTGAAACCTAAATTTCAAGATCTTCTTCGTCCAATTGTTCGTAAGCTATTTAGTGCGGGTGTTACGGCTAATCAAGTCACTTTGGCAGCTTTACTTTTGTCTGTGATCTGCGGAATGCTATTACTGTTCATTCCAAACCCACACCTGTTTATTTTATTACCTTTCGTACTGTTTATTCGTATGGCACTCAATGCGATAGATGGCATGTTAGCAAGGGAGCACAACCAAAAAAGCCACCTTGGTGCAATCTTGAATGAGCTTGGTGATGTTATTTCAGATATCGCACTATACCTACCATTTGCGGTTATTTTCCCTCAAGCATTTTGGCTTATTTTATTCATTCTATTTCTTACGCTACTAACTGAATTTATTGGTGTTATCACTCAAACAATTGGTGCGTCTCGTCGCTATGACGGCCCTATTGGTAAAAGTGATCGAGCCTTTATTTTCGGTGCGTTAGGGCTGCTTGTGAGTATTTTTCCACAAATCATATTTTCTAGTTGGGTAAGTTATCTGTTTATCCTTTTAACTTTGTTGCTGTTTTATACTTGCTATAACCGTATTCGTCGTGCACTTTGTGAATTATCTGCATCGGCGAATAATAATTAAGGAAGAATTATGAACGCTCAGACAGATTATCTGACGCAACGTCCCGTTATTGAGTCCCAATTTACCACCAGTGACCATACTTCTCTTTTTTATCGACATTGGCCAACAGAGACTTCGACCAACAAAGCGATTATTTTATTTCATCGTGGCCATGAACATTCTGGCCGTGTCGCCCATTTAGTCGATGAACTCAATTTACCTGACTATGCGATGTTTGCATGGGATGCCCGTGGCCATGGTAGAAATGATGGCCCTCGAGGTTATAGCCCTTCACTAAGCACGTCTGTCAATGATGTCGATGAATTCGTACATCACATTTCCTCCCAATATAATATTCCCTTAGAAAATATCGTTGTTATCGGGCAAAGTGTTGGGGCCGTCCTTGTCTCCGCTTGGGTTCATGATTACGCCCCCAAAATTCGTGGAATGGTACTCGCCTCTCCTGCATTTAAGGTTAAATTGTATGTTCCATTTGCCCGAGCAGGGCTTGCTTTAATGCAAAAGGCTCGCGGTTTGTTCTATGTGAATTCCTATGTCAAAGCTAAATTTCTGACTCATGATGAACAACGAATTGATTCGTTTAATCGCGACCCATTGATCACTCGCCCTATTGCCGTCAATATTTTACTTGAATTATATAAAACAGCTGAACGTATAGTGGCCGATGCAGGTGCAATTACCTTACCAACTCAATTATTTATTTCAGGTAGTGACCACGTTGTCCACCATCGACCTCAACATCAGTTTTTTGAAAAATTAAATACCCCAATAAAAGAAAAGCATATATTGCCCGGTTTTTATCACGACACGCTAGGTGAAAAAGAACGCCATATCCCAATTGAAAAAATCCGTGATTTTATTGGAAAATTATTCGCCTTACCGCGCTACCAACATAATTATCAATATGAGGATATCTGGAGTGTCAGTGCTGAAAAATATCGTTCGCTCATGACTCCTTTGCCTAAATGGTGCCCTAAAAATCTTGCTTATAAAATTATGGGCAAATCAATGAGCACACTAGGCAAAGCTTCTGAAGGTATTCGCATTGGTTATGATAAAGGGTTTGATTCAGGTTCAACTCTCGATTACGTATACCGCGACGAAGCCCAAGGTAAAGGCTTATTTGGCCGTGTGATTGATAGGCAATATCTCAACAGTATAGGCTGGCAAGGAATACGCCAACGCAAAGTGAATATTGAAAATATTATTCGGCAAGCGATTCGTGACCTCACGGAGACAGGTACCCCTGTTCGAATTATGGATATTGCCGCAGGCCAAGGTCGTTATATCTTTGATGCAATTAATGATTATAGCAAAGTTGAGTCTGTCCTATTAAGAGACTATAGCCCTATCAATGTTGAACAAGGACAGTTACATATTAAGGAACGTTACCTTGAAGATAAAATTCAATTTACTGAAGGTAATGCTTTTGACGCCGATGATTTAGCCGCGGTTTCACCATCTCCAACAATTGGCATTGTCAGTGGTTTGTATGAACTGTTCCCCAGTAATGAAATGATAAAAGCTTCATTAAATGGACTTTCTCGAGCTATCCCATCTGGCGGGCTATTAATTTATACTTGCCAGCCATGGCACCCTCAAGTTGAAATGATTGCTCGGGTACTACCAAGCCACCAAGGTGGCCAAGCATGGGTTATGCGTTGTCGTAGCCAAGGCGAAATGGATACTTTAGTTGAAGACGCGGGCTTTGAAAAACTAAACCAATCAATTGATAACTGGGGCATATTCAGCGTATCCATAGCTAGACGACGTTAGTCTATTTATCTCGCATTGTGATTGATGCCACATTGTTGACATCAATCACTAACTTCAACTTTAGGTGATAGCCATTGTTTATTGCCCGCAAAGCACCTATGCTGCTTAGCGTTATTTATTTCCCTAATCATTTACTGATATCACCGCCAGTTCGTTGCCATTTAAAGGAATAGGATAAAGGATGATAACTGCAACCCGCAAACCTCAACAGGCTGTATCTCGACGCCAAATAATACGCTCTGGTTTGCTATGGCTAGTTTTTCTAGCACCTTTTTTCTTCCTAACTTATGGCCAAGTCAATACGTATACCGCAACGTTAAATCAGGTTCCTTCTATCGTTTTTTCTTGGGAAACCCATATTCCATTTCTCCCTTGGTCTATCATTCCCTATTGGAGCATTGATCTTTTTTATGGGTTATCTTTATTTATTTGCACAACCCGTAAAGAACAAATGATCCATGGCTTACGGCTCATCACGGCTTCGATTGTCGCTTGTATTGGTTTTTTGCTATTTCCACTTAAGTTTAGTTTCCCTCGACCAAGTACTGATGGCCTATTTGGCTGGATGTTTGACAGCCTAGAGCTATTTGACCTCCCCTTTAACCAAGCTCCTTCATTACATATTATTTTATTGTGGATCTTATGGTTACGTTTTCGAGCACATACACCAACAAAATGGCGCTGGTTGCTTCATAGTTGGTCGATACTCATTCTCCTGTCCGTATTGACGACTTGGCAGCACCACTTTATTGATGTCGTCACCGGCTTTGCCGTTGGCTTATTAATTAGTTATTTACTTCCTATACAAACTCACTGGCAATGGCATTACACGGGGTCACCTCGCAGTTTTAAAATGAGCAAAAATTATGGCATAGGTTCTCTTGTTTGCTTTATTCTTGCGTTTATCTTCCAAGGATTCGCTTGGTTACTGTTATGGCCCGCTATCGCTCTCTTTTTTATTACCCTTGGTTATTTAGGCGCTGGTGCTAGCGTTTTCCAAAAAACACCGGAAGGGAATATTTCCCCTTCTGCCGCTATTTTATTACTACCATACCGGCTGATTGCTTGGGGAACCTATCATTACTTTGCTAAGCACTGCGCACAACCCAGTATTGTGAATAAACACATTGTTTTGGGAGGGCGCCCACTTTACGCTTTGCAAACTCAAGCTGTGTTAGATATGACTTGCGAATGGCCTCGCAATTCTTACAGCAAAGGGCTTAAATATTGTAGCCAACCGCAAATTGATTTGTTACCACTAAGCGCGGAAGATATCGAAAAGTCAGTCCATACTATGGATGCACTGGTAAAACATGGGGCGGTATACATTCATTGCAAATTAGGTTATTCACGAAGTGCGACTGTTGCTGTTGCATGGTTGGTACATCATGGCGATGCTAAAAACACAGAAGAAGCCGTAGCATTAGTTGAACAAGCTCGCCCACAAGTGATTTTAAATGCAGCAACGATACAACAACTGAATAATTGGTATGCCGATTACCATCTAAGTCGAGTGAATAATGAATACATTGATGAATAAACAACAAGGTGAAGTTATCACTATTTTAACTCATAGTTGGCGTTATTTTGCGACTGGGTCTGTATTGGCATTATTTTGTCAATTCGCTTTGTATTTCCATTCTAATTACCCTAAATATATTTTATTCGCCAATATAATTATATTTATAACTTGCCAGTATTATATATATCGCCTATGGCTCGATAACCATTTTTTTAAAATTATCTACACACATAATGAAACAGAACATTTTGATAATGCATTAAATTTTTTATTTCCAAACAAAATCAAACATCACACAATGCAGCAAAGGTGGTCAGGGACTAAACGTCTTTTCACTCATGCTCTTGGGTTAATACTCGTGCAATGGATAGGGTTATTGGTAGCAATAATAGCAAGTTGATTGATTAAGTATTAGTCAATACTATTATTTATATTTACCGTTCAAAAAATAAAATTGCTATTACATATATGTAGCCTAAAACTAAAAAGCAGCTATATAAAATGTATTCTAATTGTTTTTCTTTATAATATAACGGTTTTTTACTTTTGTTACTGAAAACGTTATGATAATTGCAGATTCATTGATACATAACAGATTTTTTTCAGATTGCTAAGCGTATCCTTATAGGTACATCTTTCGTTTATTTTTCACCCTGTTATTTGGTAGGGTATAATGAGTACAAAAAAAATTAATAGGTTGCGCCCTTTTAGTGCGCTAATAGATTCTTGTTGGAAAGAAAAATATACAGCTACTCGCTTTATTAAAGATTTAATTGCGGGTATTACCGTGGGTATTATCGCTATTCCGCTCGCAATGGCTTTGGCTATTGCAAGTGGTGTTCCGCCGCAATATGGGCTATATACCGCGGCTATTGCAGGGATCGTCATTGCGATAACAGGTGGGTCTCGCTATAGCGTTTCTGGCCCCACAGCTGCATTTGTAGTGATCCTCTACCCTGTTTCACAGCAATTTGGGCTCAGCGGGTTGCTGGTTGCGACAATGATGTCAGGGGTTATCCTGCTTGCGATGGGCTTTGCTCGGTTCGGTAAATTCATCGAATATATCCCTGTATCTGTTACATTAGGCTTCACTTCCGGTATTGCCATCACCATTGCCACAATGCAAATTAAAGATTTCTTTGGTTTGCAAATGGTGCATGTCCCAGAAAACTATGTTGATAAGCTAATTGCTATTGGTAATACATTCCCCACGTTTCAATACAGCGACACACTAATTGGGCTTTCAACTCTTTTGGTGCTTATCTTCTGGCCTAAATTAAAATTAAGATTTCCCGGCCATTTACCTGCCCTGATTGTCGGGACTTTCGTCATGTGGGTGCTTTCATTATTTGGCATGGAAGTCGCGACTATTGGTTCTGAATTTAGCTATTTATTGCCTGATGGCTCTGAAGGTAATGGCATTCCCCCTATCCTACCGCAGTTTATTTTGCCATGGGAGCTCCCCGGAAGTGCGCCAATTAACTGGGCGATGATCACCGCATTAATGCCTGCTGCATTTTCTATGGCAGTGCTTGGTGCGATTGAATCACTACTATGTGCCGTAGTATTGGACAACATGACGGGAACCAAACACCATTCCAATAGCGAACTTATTGGCCAAGGAGTGGGGAACATTGTAGCACCTTTTTTTGGTGGTATCACCGCAACTGCCGCAATAGCTCGTTCTGCGGCTAACGTCCGCGCAGGCGCAACATCGCCCATTTCTGCCATTATTCACTCAATATTGGTGATACTCACATTATTGGTTCTGGCTCCAATGCTCTCTTATTTGCCATTAGCCGCCATGTCTGCATTATTATTGATTGTAGCTTGGAACATGAGTGCGGCGGGTAAAGTCGTTTATTTGATTAAACGCGCGCCAAAAGATGACATTATTGTATTAGTACTATGTATGTCTCTAACCGTTCTATTCGATATGGTTATTGCTATCACTGTCGGGATTGTTCTCGCGTCATTATTGTTTATGCGACGAATTGCCAATATGACCCGTTCAACACAACTAGCGGAAACAGATGAAGAGCGAAGCCGTTTAGTCGTAAGAATAAATGGCCCATTATTTTTCGCTGCTGCTGAGCGTATTTTTGATGAATTACGTGTCAAAAGCGCAGGTTATGAAACCATCATTATGCAATGGGACGCAGTACCGGTCTTAGATGCGGGTGGCTTAGAAGCTTTCGAAAAATTCATCGATGCCGTACGCAAAGATACCCATGTCTTAGTTTGTGACATTCCGTTCCAGCCATTAAAAACGTTGGCAAGAGCAAAAGTTACACCGATTGAAGGCGTGTTAAGTTTTTATAATTCAATGGATCATGCACTTGAAGCTGTTAAGGCTATCGAACAGGCGGGTTCTATCGACACAGAAAAGGCAACAACAGCGTCTTAATTAAGTCCCTTAACTAAACCGCCATGTTATTTTACATGGCGGTTTAACTGTTACTCATTGAAGCAAAACATCTCATTCCCCGCTTCTTTCCCTTTTTCGCAGGCTATTGCCCTTAATTTTTTTGCTTTTACTGGGTCGATAGCCACCGTTCCTGTGTTATCTTCAGAAAATCTAAATGCTGCCATCCATTCTGCATACCCTGGATAAGTCATCTCATTTGCCTTATCAAACCATTGTTGTGCTTGCTTTTCATCTTTTGCGACACCTTGGCCATCTAGGTAGATAACGCCAAGCAAAACTGGAGCAATAAAAAAGTCTGGGTTATTTAGCACGTTAACTTCCTTTAGAAGTTCTATAGACTGTTGATAATCCGTTTTACCTGCAATTGGGTTTATCAATGACTCTGCTAAACTGATTTTTCCCCGTGTACTGCCCATTTCAACCGCTTTAATCGCGTATTTACGTGCATCAACCAATTCCTGTGAAAAGTAACTATCACTTAATAGATTGATATCCGCCAATAACGCATAACCATCTGCATTACCATTTTTTGCGGATTCGTTTGCCCATAAACGCGCACTATTAAGATTTTGTAGAACACCTAAACCGGAAAAATACATTTGGGCCAGCTGATACTGAGCAAGGGCATCTTTCTTCGTTGCTTTTTGGTGAGTTTGTACAAATTTTTGTTTATCTTCAGGGGTAATATCAAGTTGAGCAATAGCTTGAAAAGAAAACGTAATTAGGGATGAAACGATAATAGCTTTAAAAAAGTTTGGTTTCATAATTGTTCTCATTAAAGAAGTCAAAGCGCAGAGCCTTGGCCTCCCCATTTTAAGAAGTATTGATATAAGTTATTCATTCCTACCCAATGGTTTTCACACCAGCTCGGGGCGAGTAACGTCGGTTTTCTGGCACTGGCACTAATACGGTGGTAGACAATGTCAGTTGGAGTATGACGCACCATTTCACCGGCAATTTGGGTATATTCATCAAGAGAAAGTGTTGCCAAGCGCCCTGCTCGCCAACTTTTTGCCATTACACTACCTTCAACAATATGTAGCGGGTGAAGTTTGATGCCATCCGTTCCACACTCAAGTACTTTATCCAATGTTTGCATATTCATTTGGGCATTTTCACCGGGTAGCCCACAAATCAAATGCGTACAAACTTTTAATCCAAGGCTACGAGCTTTTTGCGTTGTTTGTTGGTATGCATCAAAACCATGGCCGCGATTAATACGATGTAGCGTTTTATCATGAGCACTTTGTAAACCTAGCTCAAGCCATATTTCATAACCTTGTTGTTGGTAACAACTCAATAAAGATAATACCGCATCAGGAACACAATCAGGGCGCGTTCCAACACACAAGCCAATAATATCAGCCTGTTGTAAAGCGTCTTCATAGAGCTGCTTTAGCAGACTCACTTCTGCGTAGGTACTGGTATAGGCTTGGAAATAAGCTAAATAACGTTTTGCGCGGGAAATTCGGGTAATCTGTTGGTGAATTTGTTCACTGATGGTTTGAGATGATTGGCTTTCATCGGCAAAAGAAGCCACATTACAGAAGGTGCAGCCGCCTCGCCCAAGGGTGCCATCACGGTTTGGGCAATTAAAACCACCATGTAAGGTAATTTTATAAATTTTTTCACCATATCGGCGCTGTAAATCAGCGCCGAACATAGAAACGACTTCAGTGAGTTGCATAAACCGCCTAACTTAGCGACTTGTATCTAACTCAGGGAAGCTTTTTACAACTTCGTCGATTGCTTTCATTTGTTTTAAGAATGGCTCTAGCTTATCTAATGGTAATGCTGATGGACCATCACAACGCGCGTTGTCTGGGTCTGGATGGGCTTCAAGAAATAACCCTGCGATCCCAACCGCCATTCCCGCTCTTGCCAGCTCAGCAACTTGACCACGACGGCCACCAGATGCTGCACCAAATGGGTCGCGGCATTGCAATGCGTGGGTTACGTCGAAAATGACAGGACAGCCTTTTGATGCTTGAACCATGACATTAAAGCCAAGCATATCAACAACTAGGTTGTCATAACCAAAGTTTGCACCGCGGTCGCAAAGAATAATTTTATCGTTACCACCTTCGATAAATTTCTCAACGATATTTCCCATTTGTCCTGGGCTGATAAACTGAGGTTTTTTGATATTAATTACCGCATCTGTTTTAGCCATTGCTGCAACTAAGTCCGTTTGACGGGCTAAGAACGCTGGTAATTGAATGACATCAACAACTTCGGCAACAGGGGCAGCTTGTGCTGGCTCATGAACATCCGTAATGATTTTTACGCCAAATGTTTGTTTCAGCTCTTGGAATATTTTCATTCCTTCTTCAAGACCTGGACCACGGTAAGAGTGAATTGATGAGCGGTTAGCTTTATCAAATGACGCTTTAAATACGTAAGGGATCCCCAACTTTTGTGTCACTGTGACATAATGCTCACACACTTTCATCGCCATATCACGGGATTCTAATACATTCATCCCACCAAATAACACAAACGGCAAGTCGTTCGCGACATTGATATCACCAATATTGACTACTTTCTGTTGCATACTCTTACCTTTAATATTGAAACAGGAAAATTGGCCTGTATGTTAATTAATGTAATACGACTGGATGGTTATCCAGCGAATAAATTTGTATTTTAATCATTTCAGAGACTGGGTCTTCTGGGCAATGTTCAATAAAATAATTGAGATCGCTCAATGCCACATGATTACAATCTAAATGCGCAAGAATTAACCCTCTGTCACGAATTTCGTAAGGGTCTTCAGGATCAAGAGTCAAAAGCGTTTCACAAACCCGTAACGCTAACTCCATCTTTTTTTCTTCCATTAATGCAGCTTTGAGCGTGTCAAAAATTTTACGAATAACAATGCTGTTTTCTGCTGCCTCAAGTTGGTCGTAGTAAAACTCAGAAAAAGGATCAACGGTTCCTTTGAGCCACAAATTTAACGTGTGTAATGATAAAGACTCACCATTAACAGGGTTAATTACCCATTGGCTGCCATCATTTCTTTCACTAACAAATAATAATTGAGTAGGGAAAATAGCGGGATAAATCGCAATATCAAGGCGTTCGGCAATATATAAAAAAATAGCACCGAGTGTCACAGGCGTACCTTGTTTAGATGACAATACTTTGTCTAGCCACAGCATATCCGATAACAAATAGATCCCTTCAGCTGCGCCAAACGACCACTCTTGGTAAAAAAGTGAGGCCAATTGCTGAATTTTTGTTTCGTTATCAGCGGTTAAATCGATACGAGACTTGGCTGATGAGACTAAGCTATCTAACTGAGCTTGCACTTTCATCAGCGGGAAATCATGACGGATACATTGTGAAACAGTCATGATCCCTTCACTTAAAGGGAGTTGATTAAATTCTATATTCGCTATGGTTTTCATTACATTCCCACTGCTATGCCACTTAACCATTCCATTGACCGAGTGAAATTCGCTCTCTTCCACCATAATCAAGACAGGTCTCAATTTTGGTGTACCCATGTACTTCAAATAAATCACGCACCGCAAGACCTTGTGTCCAGCCATGCTCAAGAAGCAACCACCCTTGATTTTTAAGATATTTTTTAGATTCTTGAATGATATGCATTAAATCAGCTAAGCCTTCATCCTTAGCCACTAGAGCGGTTAACGGCTCAAATCGCACGTCACCTTCGCTGAGATGCGTATCATTTTCATCAATATAGGGTGGATTACTGATAATCATATCAAATTGTTGAATTGATAGTGAAGCAAACCAATTACTTTGTATAAAATTGACATTTGAAATATTCAAACGCTGCTGATTTCGTTGTGCTAAAGCAACTGCATCAGGGTTAAAATCAACACCGATAACCTGACTTTGCGGCATTTCAGATGCCAAGGCTAGTGCAATTGCTCCTGTCCCAGTACCTAAATCTAAAATTTGATTTTTTTGCTCTGTTAACCTAGATAAGGCTTGTTCAACAATGCATTCGGTATCAGGCCTAGGTATTAATGTCGCAGGAGAGACGTAAAGAGGAAGGGACCAGAACTCACGTTCACCGATAATATAGGCAATAGGCTCACCTTTCTCACGGCGTTGCAAAAGACATTCAGCTTGTTGGCATTCTTCGGCATTGAGTTCTGTCTCACCAAATGCAAAAAGATAGGTACGGCTGCGACCTGTGACATGTTCCAGTAAAATTTCAGCATCTCGCTTCGCGCTGTCACTTGCAGACAGTCTGTTGACTGCCTGCTTGACCCATTCGATATACTGCATTATTCCTGCTCAGACAACGCAGAAAGTTGGTCTGCCTGGTATTCATTGATGATAGGTTGGATAAGTGAATCCAATTTCCCTTCCATCACTTCATCCAAACGATATAACGTTAAGTTAATACGGTGGTCAGTCACTCGGCCTTGTGGAAAATTATAGGTACGAATACGGTCAGAACGGTCACCGGAACCTAGCAGATTACGACGCTCAGATGCTTCTGCGGCTTGGCGCTTATCCATTTCGGCTTGGCGAATACGCGCACCTAATACAGACATCGCTTTTGCTTTATTTTTATGCTGCGAACGTTCATCTTGGCACTCAACAACAATGCCCGTCGGAATATGGGTAATACGTATTGCTGAATCTGTGGTGTTAACGTGCTGCCCACCCGCACCCGATGAGCGGAAAGTATCAATACGTAAATCCGCAGGGCTGATCTCAGGTAATTCAGCTTCTGGCAGTTCAGGTAAAATCGCTACAGTACAAGCGGATGTATGAATACGGCCTTGAGACTCCGTTTCGGGAACACGTTGAACACGGTGACCACCTGACTCAAATTTTAAGCGACCATAAACGCTATCACCGGAAATTTTCGCGATGACTTCTTTAAAACCGCCATGTTCGCCATCGCTCGTGCTCATTAATTCAACGCGCCAGCGGTTGTTTTCTGCATAACGGCTATACATACGGAATAGATCACCCGCAAAAATTGCCGCTTCGTCTCCCCCGGCACCCGCACGGATTTCAACGAAACAGTTATATTCATCATCAGGATCTTTCGGAAGCAGCAACAATTGTAATTGCTGTTCGAGCTCTTCATTGCGCGCTTTGGCTTCTTTAAGCTCTTCTTGAGCCATTTCTTTCATTTCAGGATCGTCTAACAACATTTCAGCTGTTTCGATGTCATCCTGTACTGTGCGCCATGCGCTAAAGCATTTAGCGACATCAGACAATTGGGCATATTCTTTTGATAAAGCACGAAAACGGTCTTGATCGGCAATTACACCTGCATCAGCAAGGTGCGCTTCAATTTCTTCGTAGCGTTCTTGTAATGCTTCTAATTTTGCGACAATAGAAGGCTTCATTCGTTATATAAGACCTATGATTAAAATGTGGTTATTGATGGTCCAGCCCTAGGCTGTCCCTAAGTAGATTTAGACGCTCGACATCCCCATTACCTGCAGCTTGCTGCAAAGATTTGGTTGGAGCGTGAATAAGGCGGTTGGTTAATTGTTGCGATAATTGCATGATCACTTGCTCAGGGTCTGCGCCTTGACGGATAGCGGTCAACGCTTTTTCAGTCATGTTTGCCCGAATGGCCTCAGCTTGTTCTCTATAATCGCGAATTGTAGACACTGCCGCTTGTGAGCGCAACCAATCCATAAAGTGGCTACTTTCTTGCTCAACAATATATTCAGCTTCAACGGCTGCGGCTTTTCGCTGAGCAAGGTTCTGTGCAATGATAGATTGCAAATCATCCACAGTATAGAGATAAACATCTCTTAATTTTTCAACATCTTGTTCGATATCTCGAGGAACGGCAATATCAATTAATAACATCGGCTTACTACGACGTATTTTCATTGCACGTTCGACCATCCCTTTCCCTATGATGGGTAAAGGACTCGCCGTTGAGCTAATGACAATATCTGCTTCCGCTAAGCGGTTATCAATATCCGATAACGAAATGACTTGTGCATTGACCTCATTGGCCAATAATTCCGCCCGTTCACGTGTTCGGTTAGCTATCATCATTTTTTGTACGCCATGTTCACGTAAATGACGCGCCACAAGCTCAATTGTTTCCCCTGCACCCACTAACAAGATGTTTAAATGTTTGAGTGATTCAAATATTTGGCGAGCAAGTGTACAAGCTGCAAATGCGACAGAAACTGCATTCGCACCAATATCGGTTTCTGTGCGCACACGTTTTGCAACAGAAAACGATTTCTGGAAAAGACGCTCAAGTTCGCTCGATAACGAGTGGTTACCTTGTGAAAGCGCAAACGCCTTTTTGACTTGCCCTAATATTTGTGGTTCACCCAAAACAAGTGAATCCAAGCCACTAGCGACACGCATTAGGTGACTAACCGCGCGGTCGTCTTGGTGCCAATAGAGACTCGGCTGTAAATCTTTTTGGGTTATACCATGAAAATCACACAGCCATTTTACTAGCTGTTCTTGAGCTCGTTCTTGCGATTCAAGGCTCAAATAAAGCTCAGTTCTATTACAGGTAGACAGCACAACGCCACCATTCACTTGAGGCTGTTTGAGAAGTTCCTCAAGTGCATGGTCAATTTTTTCAGGACCAAAAGTCACCCGCTCACGCAGGGCTACTGGTGCTGTTTTATGGTTGATGCCTAAGGCTAATAAGGTCATTGTGCTTTACGACTTGCTCACATTGCTTACAGTGCTAATTATTTTCAGTTATGCTCGATGGGTATTTCCTACCAATTAGCATGACTGTTATTTATATTGTTCTATTGTAGATGATCCGCGTCTCTCTTTCTACGGTTTGCATAAGCCTATCCTTCAGAAAGATGACCCACGCCAAAAAATAAACCGAAATAACAGACGTAATGGCGATTTTATCAGTCAAAACTGATCGTAATTTTATCGTTTATTTATACTATATAAAACTGATTATCAGCCATATCATTATTAACAATGATAAATTAACTGCAATAAGATGCATAGAGGATGCAATTATTTCGCACAGAAAGCAAATGGTGACAAGCTTAGGTTGGTCTAATAATCACTTTAGAAAACCATTCCTGCTGTCAATGCACTATGTTATTTGTATACAAACAGTAAATCACTTACAGATTTTTATCGGTTAGGTATATCATCGAGTGCAATAGATGACTCAGATAGCCATATCGCGCTAAACTAAACCTCTTTAAATGCAAGTAACTCAATAGAGACTGCTATCAGCGCCCAATACAACTTTGAGATTTGATATGCAATTAACTCAAGCTTTACCGTTTATGCACATAAATAAGCACTTTTTTCGCCTATTGCCACTTTCATGCGTCTTGCTAACTGCTTGCGTGACAACGTCACAAACAACCACGAAAGGAACTAGTTCCGCATCGAATGCTAAGTGGAAAGCACATCAACAAGAATTAAGTCAGCTACGTGATTACCAAACACGAGGCTCCTTTGCCTATAACGGAGGAGAAACAAAAACGTACGCTAAGTTTTTCTGGCAACAATATACACCGGAAAAATACCGTTTATTGTTAACCAACCCATTAGGTAGCCGTGAGCTTGAACTTACCGTTGAACCTGATTTAGCTCGATTAACTACCAAAGATGGTCAAACCCATATGAGTGACGTACCGAGCGAGTTGATTTATCAGCTCACTGGTATGGAAATCCCAATTGATGACCTAACCGCTTGGTTAACAGGTTCGCCCGGACGTGCAACAGACTTCACCTTAGATGAAAACCACCTGCTAAAAAGTGTTACGTTTAAAAGTAATGGTGAAACATGGCAGCTCAACTATATTTCCTATGACAGCAAAACAACACCAATGCTGCCAAACTATCTCGAGTTACGCCAAGGGGATAGACTTATCAAATTGAAAATGGATAGTTGGACACTGAAGAAATGACGTTAACATGGCCTTCTCCGGCAAAATTAAATCTTTTTTTGTACATCACAGGCCAACGCCCTGATGGCTATCACGAGTTACAAACTCTATTTCAATTTGTCGATTATGGCGATGAAATCACTATCACAACACGTGATGACGATCAGTTGAATTTATTGACGGATATGCAAGGGGTTCCCCCCGAAAAAAACCTAATTTTACGGGCTGCTAGATTATTACAATCCTATTGCCGTGATACGTTGCAACACAGTGGCCCACTAGGTGCCGATGTCGGTATTCATAAAATATTACCGATGGGCGGAGGTATTGGTGGAGGCTCATCAAACGCAGCAACCACCTTAATTGCGCTTAACGAACACTGGAAAACACAGGTTTCTGATGAAGTCCTTGCGCAATTAGGCGCATCATTAGGAGCAGATGTTCCTGTGTTTGTTCGCGGGCATGCTGCTTTCGCCGAAGGGGTTGGTGACATTTTAACCAAAGCTTCCCCTAAAGAGAAATGGTATCTGGTGGCTCATCCCGGAATTGAAATATCAACCCCGATGATCTTCACAGATCCACAATTAAATCGAAATTCTCCAAAACGCTCCCTAGCCGCATTATTACTGGCTCCGTACGCAAATGACTGCGAACCAATCGCAAGAAAACGTTTTCGTGAGGTTGAACAGCTTGTTTCTTGGCTGTTAGAATATGCTCCGTCTCGCCTTACAGGAACAGGCGCATGTGTTTTTTCTGAATTTGAAACACAAGCGGATGCCCTGCTGGTGTTAAATAAAGCCCCATCGTGGGTGCAAGGGTTCGTCGCTCAAGGCGTTAACGTTTCCCCACTGCACAAGTTCCGCGCTGGGATAACCCGTGTATTGCACCAATAAGCCTTGTCGCTGTTGGTCAACAATATCTCTCTGGACGCAAGCCTGAGGTTTTTCTCGTGCCCGATATGAAGCTTTTTGCTGGTAACGCTACACCGGAACTAGCACAACGTGTTGCTAACCGCCTTTACACTAATCTTGGAGACGCGGCTGTTGGTCGTTTTAGCGACGGCGAAGTCAGTGTTCAAATTAATGAAAATGTTCGCGGTGGTGATATTTTTATCATCCAGTCAACTTGTGCACCAACCAACGATAACCTGATGGAACTGGTTGTTATGGTCGATGCCCTACGCCGTGCATCTGCTGGTCGTATTACCGCTGTTATCCCTTACTTCGGTTATGCAAGACAGGATCGTCGCGTACGTTCTGCCCGTGTACCAATCACCGCTAAAGTTGTTGCCGATTTTCTGTCAAGTGTAGGTGTAGACCGTGTGCTCACTGTCGATTTACACGCAGAGCAGATCCAGGGCTTCTTTGATGTTCCTGTGGATAATGTATTTGGTAGCCCTATTCTTCTGGAAGATATGTTACAGAAGAATTTGGAAAACCCAATCGTTGTATCTCCAGACATCGGCGGCGTGGTACGTGCTAGAGCTATCGCAAAACTCCTGAATGACACTGATATGGCCATTATTGACAAACGCCGCCCACGTGCGAACGTTTCTCAAGTCATGCATATCATTGGTGATGTTTCAGGTCGTGATTGCATCTTAGTGGACGATATGATTGATACCGGTGGTACTCTGTGTAAAGCAGCTGAAGCACTGAAAGAACGTGGTGCGAAACGTGTATTTGCATACGCAACACACCCGATTTTCTCAGGTAATGCTGTAGACAACATCAAAAATTCAGTCATTGATGAAGTCATTGTTTGTGACACTATTCCTCTTTCTCCTGAAATCAAAGCGCTGAGCAATGTTCGCACTTTAACGCTTTCAGGTATGTTAGCTGAAGCTATCCGTCGTATTAGCAACGAAGAGTCAATTTCAGCAATGTTTGAGCACTAATTCTCCAATATTGGGTTTTAGCGTTCAACCGTGATGAAAAAGTCACAATAAAAAATATAAGCCCCTGCAATATCATTTGCAGGGGCTTTATGATTTTGGCAGGGAAAAAACCACTGGTGCTTATTTTTTTATTTTATCGCCGATCATAGTGGTGACTTCACGTTATGAAACGACAAAAATAGCCATCTAAAATAACGAACAATATTCACGACAAAAGAGCAAAATTCTTTGGAATTTCACTCTTATTAATGCCTAATTATCAAACTAGTTCACCATTATCAGCAATTAATTGCTCTAGACTATTTATGGATAGCGGTGATTGTCTCTGCGTGAATGATATTGTTGTTTCAATTGCCAGTAACGGTCTGCAACTTTTTCACGGCCGCCGATCCTAGCACCGACTAACCATACCATCGCACCGATAAAAATGCCGAATAAGGAACCGTTCGTGATGAGTTCTGAAAGGCCTAAGTTAACGATATGAGAGAATAAGTTGACACCGATACTTCCGATCATCAACACCATTCCGATTCCCATGAAGATATTACCTAGAAGATGAGCGCTTTTCCGTTTCATATATACCTCCAGTACCAGTAAACTGATAAGCAAGCATGTGTAAATAAATTCGGTCATACTTTATATTTATGTAATGATTATAGTGCATTAAGTAAAATTTTTTGCGATAGACATCACAAGGAAGGAAGTTAGCAAGAATATCTGTACAAAAAATGCTTTTTATCAAGAAATCAGAAAATCCGAATAGTTTATTCAGCAATTATAAACATAGTTACTTTATCCATCACAATTTTGTACATCCTGCATTTCACAAGGTAAACTAGGGCATTATTTTTCATAACTGATAGTGAAATCACCACCGTGAGCAAAATTAAGTTAATTGTTGGACTTGCCAATCCGGGTGCTGAATATGCACAAACGCGCCATAATGCAGGTGCATGGTATGTTGATTTACTGGCTGAGCGCCATAATCAGCCATTGAAAGAAGAAGCGAAGTTTTTTGGTTATACCGCACGTATTAATATGGGTGGTAATGACATCCGCCTGCTGGTTCCAACCACATTTATGAACCTAAGTGGTAAATCAGTTGCCGCTATAGCCAATTTTTATCGCATCAATCTCGATGAAATTTTAGTCGCCCATGATGAACTCGATTTACCTCCCGGTGTAGCTAAAATGAAATTAGGGGGCAGTAATGGCGGTCACAATGGGTTGAAAGATATTCAAAGTAAATTCGCCAATAACCCGAATTTTTATCGTTTACGCATTGGTATTGGCCACCCAGGTGATAAAAACAAAGTCGTTGGCTTTGTTTTGGGTAAACCGCCGTTATCTGAGCAAAAACTCATTGATGATGCGATTGATGAAGCGGTCAGGTGTACTGACATTCTACTAGCTGATGGTATGGACAAAGCAATAAACCGCTTGCATGGCTTTAAAGCAACTGCATAAGAGTTCATTTCATCCAAATCGACTTTTTGTGTATAATCAGCGCCAATTTCTAAACATTGGGTGCAGCGCATGTCTGCCCCTCGCTATTAAGGTGAGAAACATATGGGTTTTAAATGCGGTATCGTTGGTCTGCCTAACGTGGGTAAATCCACTCTGTTTAATGCATTGACCAAAGCCGGCATCGAAGCAGCCAACTTCCCTTTCTGTACAATTGAACCAAACACGGGTGTTGTGCCAATGCCAGACCCACGTCTTGATCAATTAGCTGAAATTGTGAAGCCACAGCGTATTTTACCAACTACGATGGAGTTCGTGGATATCGCGGGCTTAGTAAAAGGTGCATCTAAAGGTGAAGGCCTAGGTAACCAATTTTTAACGAATATCCGTGAAACCGAAGCCATTGGTCACGTTGTTCGTTGTTTTGAAAATGACAATATCATTCACGTTGCAGGCCAAGTTGACCCTGCCGCAGATATTGAAGTCATTAATACTGAATTAGCACTTGCTGACCTTGATACCTGTGAGCGCGCTATCCATCGTGTCCAAAAACGCGCAAAAGGTGGCGATAAAGACGCAAAAGCAGAATTAGAAGCATTAGAAAAATGTTTGCCGCACCTAGAGCAAGCAGGTATGTTACGCACATTAGAGTTATCTAATGAAGATAAAGCCGCTATCCGCTACTTGAGCTTCTTAACATTAAAGCCAACGATGTACATTGCTAACGTTAATGAAGATGGTTTTGAAAATAACCCCTTCTTAGATGTGGTGTATAAAATTGCAGAAGCCGAAGGCTCTGTAGTTGTTCCCGTCTGTGCAGCGATTGAGTCCGATATTGCAGAACTTGAAGACGAAGAGCGCGATGAGTTTATGGCTGATTTAGGTATTGAAGAACCGGGTCTTAACCGTGTTATTCGTGCTGGTTATCAGTTATTAAACCTGCAAACTTATTTTACTGCAGGGGTTAAAGAAGTGCGTGCATGGACTATCCCTGTCGGTGCAACGGCACCACAAGCCGCAGGTAAAATCCACACTGACTTCGAAAAAGGCTTTATTCGCGCACAAACCATCGCATTTGATGATTTTATCCAATACCGTGGCGAACAAGGCGCAAAAGAAGCCGGTAAAATGCGCGCAGAAGGTAAAGACTATATCGTTAAAGACGGCGATGTGCTGAACTTCTTGTTTAATGTGTAGCCTATACTTTAGATTTACACCCAACTAAAAAATATCATTAATCAAAAAACAGCATAATATTTAATTTATAAATATAATACTATGCTGTTTTCTCTCCTGTTATATCATAAAAACTCACTATTGGTTCTCCTTCTCTTTCTAAATAAATAGAATCTAGCTTACTTTCATAACAATTTGAATGTACAGGCTAACAAAACCAAGTTAAAAAATATCAGACTAATGACCGCCCTAAGTCATATCTTAAAATAAAACATTATGGTAAAAAACGACACATATCCGTACTTGTTTACTACTCTGCAGTAACTCTCTTACTAGATATGAAGTAAGCTAGAAGAGCCCGTAACAAAAAATTAAGTCGATAGAACCCTATAGTATCTCGGCTATGGAGGTATAAATATTTAGATAAGTAAGGCTATTGATGTAATGAAAAGAAGTCACACATCATCTCTGCTAGCTACTATAATGATTTAATTGTATTTTTTTGTAGATTTTTACTCTAAATGAGAGTATTGATTAATCATTTGATTTTATTGATTTTTTTATAAAGTCTTTCATTTTTCAAATTGCATAATCACTCCTTATGTGTGTGTTTTTGATTGAAATCAAGTTATTCTGTTACAATTCAAGAGAATTTATTAAAATTTGTTAATTTCAGATAAAAATACTTTTTTTTATATCAAACCAAGCCTAATAGACTAACAAGCTAACTTCTAAATTTGATTTTAAAAAAATTGTTAAAAACTTTGAATGTTTATAACTTATTGTTAGATAAGTAAAACAACTGAATTGTAAAAAATGTAAATATAAGCTGTTAATTAGACTTGATTCTTTTTAGTGGTTTGATTTAAAAAAATCTACTCATTATAATTGTAATCACTTAAGGGGAATACATAAGAGTAAAATAAATTATTGAATTATTAAACTGAGACCTTGTTATTAATTATGAGTAAAGTTAATAGAGTCATATCCAAATATGAAACACAAGATAATCTATTTTCTATTTACTGTGGATTAGTTATAAGAAAAATACGCAAAGAGAATGGTATTACAGCTTGTGACCTAGCCAAGAAAGTGAATGTTTCACAGCAACAAATGTCACGTTATGAACGTGGAATAAATAAAATTAGTATTGATATGTTATTTAATTTAAGCGTAGCACTCGACTGTCCATTTGAAAGAGTTATTAAGCTTATTATTGCAGAAGTTCAAAAGTCCCCTTCGGATGATGTAATTTCTTTAAGAAATAAGATATCAGCCTCTGATACAATTTATTTTTATTAATCCATTTAAATATATTTATTTAAATATATTTTATTTAAAAGATGCATATAAATATTTATATGTATACCTATACTTATCGTTTGAGGAAAAAATGAAAAAAATTATTTTAGCAACTATGATTTCTGGTTTAATGAGTACATCTGCTTTAGCTGTTGATGCCGGGAGTGGTACGGTAGCATTTTCTGGTTCTATTATTGACGCACCATGCTCTATTGCTCCCGGTGAAGAAAATCAAGAGATTCCATTAGGCCAAGTATCTAATGTGACTTTAGATAATGGTGGTGAATCATCAGCGCAGCCGTTCCAAATTAAGTTAGAAGGCTGTAACCTGAAAGGTGATAATCAAGTTGCTGTCACTTTCAAAGGAACTGAAGCAGGGAAAAATACAGGCTATTTACAGATTACAGGTGATGCTACTGGTGCCGCAGTAAAGATCATGAACTCATCAGGTACTCAAATTAAAGTTAACTCTAGCGCAAAACAAAATTATGTTGAAGGAAATAATACATTAAAATTCCAAGCATCATTAATTGGACTTCAGCTAGTTGATGCACAAAGCAAAGTTATTCCAGTAACACCAGGAAAATTCCAAGCAGTTACTAACTTTACATTAGCATATAATTAAATAATTTTTTTATAAAATGCTATCTCACCACGAGATTAATAAATCTCGTGGTGTATATTTTATATGGTTATAATATGATAACAAAGAAAAAAGAAACTATTTTGTCATTGTGTTTTTTCTTACTATTACCCTTTTTTAAATGTGCTTTTGCAAAGAGTTCAATGGATTTGATAATGCAAGGTAGCATTATGGATACAGCGTGTAGTATTGATACCGGTTCTTATGAACAATCCATTGATATGGGGATATTACCACTGTCATTAATACAGCAAGAAGGGCAAGGACAGGCACAGGATTTTTTTATTACATTAATTGGTTGCAGACTAACATCTTATACAGGCGAACTTTGGAAAACATTTGAAGTTTCATTTGATGGGCCTGTTAATGGGGATTTTTTTTCGGTATTGGGTTCTGCACAAGGGATAGCATTATTATTAACTGAATCGAATGGAGAATATATTTACCCGGGAAAAAAAACATTACCGAAAAGTATAAAACCCGGGAAATACATTTTGAATTATCAGTTAAAAGTTGTTTCAAATGACACACCGTTACGTGCTGGACAGTATCAGACATCAATCCGTTTTAAATTGGATTATTACTAAATAATAAATAAATTATTGCTATATTTTAGGAATGTTTTTATGTCTTCGTTACCTAGTTACACACCAAAATTAAAATTGTTAAGTATTCTTATTGGGTTAACAGTCAGTTGTGTGACTTTAACGACCAATGCGAATAATTATATTGAATTCAATACTGATGTTTTAGATTTAGAAGACAAAAATAACATTGATTTAAACCAATTCTCTCGCGCCGGTTACATTATGCCCGGGGTTTATAATTTCACTTTAAAAATTAATAATGAACAAATATCTGATATTAACATCCCCTATTATTCTGGTGAGCATGATCCTGAAGATAGCCAGCCTTGTTTATCTCCTGAAATAGTTAAGCTGCTAGGGCTTACTTCAGCGTCGCAAAAAAAATTAACATGGTGGCATGAAGGGCAATGCCTTAGTGAGGATAGCTTGCCAGGATTACTACTGCGCGGTGATTTAGCTACGTCATCTTTATATGTCAGTATTCCTCAAGCATACCTAGAATATACATCAGAAAACTGGGATCCCCCTTCTCGCTGGGACAATGGAATATCAGCCTTGCTTATTGATTATAATGTAAATGCTAATTCCACCAATTCCTATAACGGAGGAGCGAATTCATCTTCAGTGAATAGTAATGGTGTCGCTGGTATCAATTTAGGTGCTTGGCGGTTTCGAGCTGATTGGCAAAGTCGTTATAACCATACGACAGGAAGCCAAGGACGTTATCAATCTGATTTCACATGGGATCGTTTTTATGCCTACCGAGCTCTATCTGAATTAAAGGCTAAACTCGTACTGGGTGAAGACTATTTGTCCTCAAATATTTTTGATGGTTTTAGATTTATCGGTGCCAGTTTACAATCTGAATTAAGCATGATGCCACCAAACTTACGTGGATATGCCCCTGAAATAACAGGAATAGCACAAAGTAATGCTACAGTGACAGTCATGCAGCAAGGACGGATATTATATGAAACTCAAGTTGCGCCAGGCCCTTTTCGTATCCAAAATTTAAGTGATGCTATAACCGGAACGCTAAATGTTGCCATAAAAGAGCAAGATGGTTCTATTCAAGAATTTCAAGTTGATACTGCAAACTTGCCATATCTAACAAGATCTGGACAAGTTCAATATAAATTTGCACTAGGCCAGCCAACGAATATTGATCGCCAAAGTGAAGGGGAAAATTTCATTACAGGTGAATTTTCTTGGGGCATAAGCAATGGTTGGTCTTTAATTGGTGGTAGCTTAAATAGCCAAAATTATAATGCGTTATCAATGGGATTTGGGCGAGATTTGCTCGCATTCGGTGCTCTTTCATTTGATATTACTCAGTCTATTGCCCGTTTACCCGGTGAAGGAACATTAAGTGGGAGCTCATACCGAATAAACTATTCTAAACGATTTGAAGAATTCGATAGCCAAATACAGTTCGCTGGTTATCGTTTTTCAGAACGAAGTTATATGAGTATGAGTGAATTCTTAAATACCCAAAAAACAGGACTACGTAATTATGGGAGTAAAGAGCTATACACCATATCAGTCAATAAAAACTTCCAGGATATAGGATTATCATTATATTTAAATTATAACCATCAGACGTATTGGGACAAAAAAGATAATGACTATTACAGTTTAATGCTGTCCAAATATATGGATATTGGCCCAATAAAAAACATGAGTATTAGCTTATCTGCAAATCGCAGTTTTTATAACGGTGTGACAGATGATAGCGCTTATGTATCACTATCTTTCCCACTAAGTAACGGGGCGAATGTCGGTTATTCGATGAATACAAGCCGCTATGATACGACCAATCGTGTTTCTTATTATGACAGATTGGATGATAGAACAAATTATCAGGTCAGTGCGGGCGCAAATCGAAAAGGAGGAACTGCAAGTGCTTTTATTTCACATCAAGGAGATAGCGCTCGCTGGTCAGCAAATGCGAATCATGTAAATAACCAATATAGTGCTTTTGGTCTTTCCACTTCTGGTGGTTTGACTTTGACAGGAAAAGGTATTGTTGCCCATAGAATAAATAATCTTGGTGGAGCTCGTATATTAGTTGATACTGATAATGTTTCAAATATTACAATTCGCGGTATTGGTGTTCCTGTTGAATCAAACCGATTTGGGAAAGCAGTTATTTCAGATGTCAGTAGCTACTATAGAAATAAAGCACAGATTGATTTAAATAAACTGCCTGATGACATTGACGCCCAACAATCCGTTATTCAAGCAACATTGACTGAAGGTGCCATTGGATATCGCTCATTTTCAGTTATTTCAGGTCAAAAAGTTATGGCTGTTATCGTACTTACTGATAGTTCTCATCCACCATTAGGGGCCCAAGTAACAAACCATAAAAAGCAAAATGTCGGGATTGTAGGCGATTTAGGTAATACTTATATTAGTGGTGTTCATCCTTCAGAAACAATGAATATAACATGGGGTAAAAATATGTCATGTGAAATAACTTTTCCTTCTGAATTAATGAATCGAGAAATTCAAGACAATTTATTACTTCCTTGTAACTAGGTAGTAAAAAACAAACAAATAATTATTTAATTTAAATAGATGAAATTAATGTATAAAGGTAATAACCAAGTGAATATCAAAAAAATATTAACAAATGTTTTTTTAGGGTCATTAGCCCTAAGTAGTTTTTCAGAGGCTGCAGTTTCATTAGATAGAACAAGAGTTATCTTTGATGGAGAGAACAAGTCAATCTCTTTAAATATTAATAATAATAATAAGCAACTTCCTTACCTTGCTCAAGGTTGGATTGAAAATGAAGAAAGTAAAAAAATAACATCACCATTGATTGTATTACCACCGGTTCAACGATTAGAACCAGGGAAATCTAGCCAAATGAAAATTGAAGCTTTACCTGATATAAAAAATTTACCTCAGGATAGAGAATCATTATTTTATTTTAATATGCGAGAGATCCCACCGAAGAGTGATAAACCAAATACTTTACAGATTGCATTACAAACAAAAATAAAATTATTTTATCGTCCAGAAGCAATTGCACCACAGCAAAACAGTGCACCATGGCAAGAAAAAATGCAGCTTGAGAGAAAAGGAAGTGTTGTTTTTGTTAAAAACCCAACACCTTATTATATCACAATAATTAATGCAGGGGCTCATGAAAATACAGATGCAAAAGAATTTACTCCAATTATGATTGCACCCTTTAGTGAAATCAATATTGGAATGACAAATGAGCAACTAGGTAACACTCCCATAATTACTTATATTAATGATTATGGTGGTCGTCCAAAATTAGCCTTTGATTGTAAAAATACAATCTGCTCTGTTACTAAAAAAGATCATTAAATAAATAGTAAAGGAATATAAAGCTAAATGAGGACATATTTATGAGCTTAAGAATATACCACTGGCTACGTTCAAAACATGTGGTCATTTCACTTTGCTTAGCCACAGTATTGCCGGCAACTGCTGGCAATAATAATCTGTTTAGGCCTACAGATGGTTGGGAGGTTGATGGCCAGCATGGAGTCATTCATGTTTCAGGTTCTTTAACTGAAAACCCATGCGAATTAGCCATGAAATCTACTAACCAATCAATTTCACTAGGAAATATATCATTCAGTGATTTAAATTCTTCTGAGCAAGTGATGCAGCCTATTCCATTCCAAATTGAGTTGTTAAATTGCCTGCAAGTTCAAAGTGAGCTTCAAAATTTCCAAACTGGAAAAACGGTATGGAGTAGCACACAGCCTGCGGTCAAAGTTAAATTTCTAGCAGTAAGTGAACCTGAATATTCGAATATTATTCGAGTCAATGGAGCATACGGCTTTGGGTTGCAAGTAGCAAATTCAGCAGGGAAAATATTACCAATAGGTAAAGAAAGTAACCCAACGTTAATTGCATCAGGCCAAAATAACTTAACTTATTATGTCTCAGCTATCCGAACGTCCGGCCCACTCATACCTGGTGCTTTTTCTGCATTAATTGCTTTTGAAATGCTATATGATTAACGTCATAACATCGCAATAATAATTTATAAAAATTGATAGGTAATAGCGTAATGCTAAAAAATAAAAACATTTATCTTATAAAAATATTGATGCTAGCTTTACTATTCATAATTAATAGTAAAGCTAATGCAAGCCCATTAAATCCTAACAGTATATATACGACAAGTATAAAGCATCCACTAATTAGTGATGCATACAATGTTATACCAAAAACGTTAGGCCCTTATTTTTTGTATATTCCAGATGAGATCAAAAACAGCACAAATACTGAGTGTAATATTACAGTTATTGCAACTGGTCGCTCATCGACAGGCTCTATACACGCTATGGCAACACCAGATATTACTCTACTATCTGGGTTTAGTAGTATATATAATCTAGGTGTAGTTAAATACTATTCAGTCACACGAAACACACCTAAGCACTGTAGTGAGGTGCTACCTGATTTTGGCGTGAAATTTGGGCAGTTTAATGTTAGATATATCAATTTCTTCGATTATTCTGCATCTGCAACAGGTTATGCAGATACCTGTTTACAAATAATTGTGAATGACAAAACTGTAGGAACAACCTGTTCAGTTAATGTTCCTGAAATCCCTGTATTGCCTTCTTGCAATGTATCTATGCCATTAACTATATCTCATGGTAATGTCAATTCAAATAATATAAATGGAAATATTGCAAATATTGACGGAAGTATATCATGCACTGGCGATATGAGCGCCACATTCCAATTTTTACCTGAAAATAAAATTGATTTATTACATGGTGTAGAAAGCCAATTAGATGTATGTGTCTCAGGAAAATGTATGTCAAATAATTTAGTTCAAACTGAGATTAAAAAAAATACTAACTTACCATTCTCCATTAGCTCAACTCTATCTGCATTGGGAAATCCTGAACCAGGTTCGAGGGTTGGAAATGCTATTCTATCTGTTGTAATTAATTAATAAAAATAAATTTAAATTATTTAATTTATTGATTGGAGTATAAATAATTATGATATTCTTAATTCAAATAATAAAAGAAAGATTACTTTTACTATTTGCAATACTCACGAACACACTGATTATTTTTTTTAGTGGATTTTGTATTGCAGAAACCTATACATTAACAATTAAGGTAGATGTTATTGAAAGCACTTGTGATGTATATGGTGAAAATGGCCCTGGGCAACCTATTGAGGTCTCATTTGGTGAAATAAATCTAAATAAGTTTACCAGTGAGCGCTATACAAAAAATATTGACTATCATTTGGATTGCGGAAATAAATCATCCAGTAATCCAAATCTTAAATTAAAGCTTGAAAGCTCTAGTGCTGGCTTTAATACTGATTTAGTTGAAACATCCAACCCTAATTTAGGTCTAAAAATTCAAGCAGATAATACACTTTTATTACCTAATGAATACCGTAATTTCACTTATCAAACACAGCCAGTATTAACTGCGACACCCGTATTTCATGAAGGAAAAGAAATTGAACTAGGCTCATTTAAGGCTACTGGAATATTAAAAGTTGAATATCAGTAATAGTTTATTTAATTTTAACAAAAAAATGCTGCTTTATTTGATAGATTTAATTAAATGAACATACCTTTGAATACAAAATAAATCATTAAATATAAATATGTTATAAATCAATAAAATAAAAATAATGGTTTACTGTATAACACATAACCTAACATTAGTTCGCTCTAAGTACCATAAGTGTATTGAAACAGCATAAAGCTCAGGTGTTACCTTGGTTTTATGCTGTTTTTTTATATTAGCCTATCACAAGGTTAATTTGTGTTTCTATCTTCCATAATCATCGCTGCGGCGCGTTCTGCAATCATTATCGTTGGTGCGTTGGTATTGCCACTTGGAATTTCAGGCATTACAGAACAGTCCACGACACGTAAGTTTTCAATACCATGTACACGTAACCGCAAATCAGTCACTGATGTTGTGGTATCCGTTCCCATACGGCAAGTTCCCACAGGATGGTAAACTGTTTTACAAAAATTTCGGACAAACTCTTCAAGTTGAGCGTCATCATGACGTACAGAAGCGGGTGGCATTAAAACTTCTTTGCTTAGCGCTTGTAATGAAGGGGAATCCAATACTTCTAAGCCAAACTTAACTGCGCGCTTGCAACCTTCCATATCTTCAGGTGAGGCAAGATAATTAGCGTGAATTTTTAGTGGGGCTTGTGGGTCTGTGCTGCGCAATAAAATTTCACCTCGAGACTTAGGTTGTAAGTAGCCGACCTTTAATGAAAAGCCGTGTGCGGCGGGCAGAGGCTCACCAGGAACGTCATCCCAACTATCTAAAATAGGTAAAAAGTGAATTTGTACATCAGGGCGACCTTGGTTGCAGCTGTCTTTAAATGCAGCGCCTTCTAAAACGTTAGAGGTGAGCAGTCCACTGCGAAATGCCATCCACTCAACCCCGTGTTTAATCGCATTTAAACCTTGGTCCGCGCCGAATAAACTTATTGGCTGCTTAGTTGTGACGTTAATTGACATATGTAGGTGGTCATGAAAATTTTTGCCAACAGGTAGATTCACATGCGTATGGATCCCCAACGAAGACAAATGCTCCTCTGGCCCGATCCCTGATAGCATCAATAATTTTGCAGAGCCCATCGCACCCGAGCAGACCAATACTTCGCAACTGGCAAATGCTTCAACTTCATGGCCATTTTTTCCTTGATAGGCAACACCAATCGCGTGGTTATCGCGGATGATAATACGGTTCACTTGAGTGCTAAGCTTTAATGTCAAATTATCACTCTTTTCCACTGATTTTAAATAGGTTCTTGATGTACTGGCTCTTTCTCCATTATGTGTTGTCGTCTGGTAAAAGCTTGTTCCTTGTTGGCTTTCTCCGTTAAGGTCATTGACATAAGGAAGACCATGCTCTTGCGCTGCACGAATAAATGCCATTGATAATGGGTGCCGGTATCTATTTTCACTGACAGGAAGTGGGCCTTCTGTTCCATGGTATTCTCCTGTCAGGCTTTCATTACTCTCAGCTTTTTTAAACCATGGCAATACATCTGAGTATCCCCAGCCTTCACATCCGTAATTTAGCGCCCAATTATCATAATCTTGTTTCTGGCCTCGGATATAAATCATTCCATTGACAGAACTACTTCCCCCCAACACTTTCCCTTGGGCAATTTGCATTTTACGGTTATTCGCGTGAGGCTCTGGCTCAGTTTCATAAGGCCAACTTTTTTGGGCAATAATTTTCGCCACGCCAGCTGGCATACGAATAAACAAGTGGTTATCGCTACCACCCGCTTCAATAAGTAATACTTTGGATTGCGTCTCTTGGATCAACCGAGCAGCAAGAACACAACCGGCAGAACCTGCACCTACAATAATATAATCATAATTTACTGCGCTCATTTGTCACCCCGCCAAATAAAATAAACAATTTGTTTTCATTTTTTTAACAATAGCGCTTTTGATTCATTAATGTATGAACAATATTCTGCATATGTGATTTAAATCAAAAATAATTTCTCATGTAATTATTATTAGTTCTTAATAAACATTGTTTATTAAGAAAAATTTCAAGCCAAGTCAATACTCAAACCTCACTCAATCTTTATTAATAAATGAATGTTTATAGCTAGTTAATAAGTAATCTGTTATATAGAAATATCCTATTTTATTGTGTTTAAGCGAGTCAAAATCCCCTTCGATGTTATCAGCGACTATAACGCTTATTTCCAAGCAGGAGTTGCAAGATAATCGATGAATGCTATAGTAATGACCGATTAATATTCTTTCGGCTTGAGGACGACCTCAAGTGCGTATCAGCAACAGGGACGGCCCTTTCTTCTAAAGGAAAACAATATGGGGCGCTTCTGTTTCAATAGTTCACTCATCCCGTTAACAACTTGGTGTCGGTTAATTGGCTCTTGGTTAGTCGTCATTTTCTTTATCTTAAGTGGTGAAACATTACTTAATGACAGCCTTTCTGCATTTAGTGCAACTTGGATTTTTTTACTGCTATTCATTACGATTCTAACCGCTTCCTTCGGCGTCGTTAAAGAGGCTGACCATCTTGCTCAACAATTGGGTGAGCCATACGGAACGCTGATCCTGACTTTATCTATTGTCTTAATTGAAGTCATTCTTATTGCCTCGGTTCTACTAGGTCCCGGTGATTTTCCAACCATTGGCCGTGATTCAATATTCGCCGTGATGATGATTATCATGAACCTCGTCGTAGGTATCTGCTTACTCGCAGGTTCAGCTAGAAATGGTGAACAAGAATATAATACGCAAGGGGCAAACAGTTATCTTTCAATGATCGTATTACTGACTGGTTTAGCGTTAGTCCTACCAAATTATACCTCTAGCCAAGAGGAGTATTCCTATACGCAAGCCATTGGTATTTCGGGTATTACTATACTTATCTATGGTGCTTTCTTGTGGATGCAGATGCGAGGCCATCGTCGGTTTTTTATCCAACCGCCTAAAGGGCTGATGAGTGTCCCAGAACAATACATTTCAGCTAACAATGTTTTGACAGACAATAATATCGAAAAGAAAGATAACCACTCTGAGTCAAACAAAAAAGCCATTATCATTCGTTCTTGTGTGTTAATTGGGCTGATACTCCCTATTGTCTTACTTGCGCATTACTTAGCCATCGTGACTGATTACGGAATTGAAGCTTTAGGAGCACCAGTAGCAGTCGGTGGTGTCCTGATCGCCATTATCGTATTTACGCCTGAATCAATCACAGCGGTAAAAGCGGCAATGAATAATGAAATGCAACGAGCGATAAACCTTTGCCAAGGTGCATTTGTCTCAACCGTAGGTTTAACTGTGCCTGCAGTATTAATTATCGGCATTATTACCGGTAAACAAGTCATTATGGGGATTTCAAACGCGGAAATTGTTTTATTCGCAATCACCATGTTACTGACTATGCTTTCATTTAATGGCCAGAAAACATCCCCTATTCAAGGCTGGATGCACCTTGCCATCTTTGCTGTATTTGGGCTTATTCTATTTTATCCGTAATGACTGATAAAACGTGAAGGCTGCATAAGAAAATACCCGATTGGGTATCAAATTTTATGTAAGCCTCGCTTACTCTTTTCTTATTCTTAACATATCCAAAGCCAAATCATGCCATGCTTGTGCACGACGGCTTTGGTGGTGACTTTTTACTGTCGCTAAAGCAATGTCATAAGCCAATGTTGGCTCAATAACTGGAATAACGGATAATCCCACTGAACTGGTGTTCTGCCACATACTGTCCGGAAGTAGCGTTATCCCTACCCCGGCTCTTACCATAGCAGTCACCAAATCTAAATGACTACTGCGCCCAGAAATAGTGGGTTTTTTACCATAAACACCGCAAGCACTAACAACAAGTTCATTAATTAGAAAATCATCAGAAAAGAAAATAAAAGGCTCATCGGCTATTTCACTAAATTTAACAAATTCACGTATTGCGAGTGGATGCTGATTGCTGACCAATAGTATTAATCGGTCGGTTGAAAAAGGGTGTACTTCAAAGTGGTCATCTGCAAATGGTAACATCACAGCTGCAGTTTCAACTTCGCCATTTAACATTGCCTCACGCATTTTGCGCGTACCCAACTCAAGAATTTTCAGTTCCACCTGTGGATAACGTTGGCTAAAAGCCATAATAATATCAGCAAAATAGGTCGATGCTATCACGGGTGGTAGCCCCACGGGTAGTACTCCAGATATAGGGCCTGACCTTTCCAGTAACGCTTTTTTCATACTGCCAAACTGTGAAAGGATTTGCTTCGCATGAGCCAATAAAATATAGCCTTCCTCTGTTAATTTAACGCCATCGACTTCCCTAATCAGCAAAGTATAACCAAGTTCATCTTCTAATTTTTTAATACTGCGGCTAATCGCTGGTTGCGTGACAAATAAACTTTCTGCCGCGCGGCTAAAACCATTGAGCTGCACAACTTCAACAAAATAACGTAATGAACGAATGTCCATTTCGCCCCCTATGATTTTTAGTTATAGATAGAATGAGTTTAAGTGATTTCCTTTAAAGCATAATAAACGATAAAAATAATTCAACTTAGAATTATTAGCTAGGCAATTAATGGAGATCAGCATGATGAATAAGACGGTTATCGAGTACGTATTAGATCAACTTTACCAAATCGGTATTCACGATATTTTTGGTGTTGCTGGTGACTACGCATTTCCTATTGAAGATGCAGTATGTGAAAGTGAAAATATGCGCTGGATTGGTAACTGCAATGAACTCAATGCCTCATATGCTGCGGATGGTTATGCTCGTGTGAAAGGTGCTGCGGCGTTATCAACCACTTTTGGTGTCGGCGAACTCAGTGCTTTAAATGGTATTGCCGGCGCTTATGCTGAACATCTTCCCATTTTTCATCTTGTTGGTATGCCAGCAAGTGGGGTTCAGAAAAACCACCGTTTAGTTCACCACACCCTAGGAAATGGTGATTTCGATGTGTTTTATCAAATGAGCCAACATTTAAGCTGTGCTCACGCTATTTTAACGCCTGAAAACTGTATTGCCGAAACAGAACGTTTAATTACAACCGCTTTACAAGAATCTCGACCCGTTTATTTAGGTTTCCCTTCTGACTACGCTGTTATGCCAATTAAAGCAGATGAAACACCTGAAACTATCACTATAAATAAAAGTCACAGCAAGTCATTATCAGCTGCGGTTACCGCTATTGTCGAAAAGCTCACATCGAGTACAAAAGCCTGCATTATTCCTGGGATTTTAACGGCTCGTTTCGGCTTAACGACTGATGTTGAGGCTATTATCCAGAAAACTGGCCTGCCTTATGCCACCATGTTTATGGATAAAGGGGTATTAAGCGAATCTAACGCTCAATATATGGGGATTTATAATGGAAAACTAATGAACCCTGATGTGCGAGAATTTGTCGAGAGTTGTGACTGTATTATGGGGATCGGTGCAGTATTAACGGACTTCAACTCCGGTAGCTTCACCGCAACGATTGACCCTGAAAGCTGTATTAACATCCTTTCTGACCATGTGAAAGTGGGTTCCGCTATCTACCCAAATGTATTGATGAAAGATGTGTTAGATAAATTAAAAGAACTTGCGCCCTCACTTAACCATGTTGGGCTCAAAGCTCAAGGATTAGGATCACCACAGCAAGGTGAAAATGGCCAAATTACCGCCTCATATTTGTACCCTCGCCTAGAAAAAATGTTCCGTAAGGACGACATTATTATTGCAGAAACGGGGACAGCATCTATGGGGTTAGGTTTTGCTTTATTACCTGAAAATGCACAATTTCACAATCAAACATTATGGGGATCTATCGGCTGGGCTACTCCTGCAGCCTTTGGTGCAGCAATTGCGGAGCCACAGAAGCGAGTTATTTTAGTGACTGGGGAAGGTTCTCACCAACTCACGGCCCAAGAAATTAGCCAGTTTGCCCGCTTTGGTTTAAAACCGATTGTTTTCGTCCTAAATAATGATGGCTATTTAATTGAACGACTTCTGTGTAAAAACCCTGAAGCCTATTACAACGACTTACCCCAATGGAATTATGCACAGCTTCCCGCCGCATTAGGTTGTAATGATTGGTATTGTCAGCGTGTTACCAACTGCAATGAATTAGACAATGCGATTAAGCAGGCCGAACTATCGAACCATGCGGCCTATATTGAGGTAGTTATGGACAGATATGCAGCATCTGAGCTTGCTGAAAAACTGGGGAAATCAGTCGCATCCTTATATTCATATTAGATTGACAAATTATGGCAGCCATTGCGCTGCCAATGTCTTTATGATTCAAATACCAGCCCTACATCGTCTCGTGACTGATGCAATATTTTTGAGACAATTAATGCTAATTCAAGCAATTCATCGCATTTAGCACGGTTTTTACTGGCGACTTGCTCACGAAAGAATGCAAACTCATAGACCATATGATTGATTGCTGCATCCCGAGATACGTTGGATATTTCCCCATCAATACAAACCTCAACTGACTGGCACAGGCTTGGGGCTCCCGTGATACAAATATGCCCTTTAGTACCTTGAATAATAAAGTAACCGGGGCTCGCCGAATCTTTCGCTCCCACACACGATGCAACTGAATGCTCAAAATGGGCTGTTAGTACCCCTGATGTATCAATTCCATTAAACCCTTTATTACAAATATAGTGGCTACTATCGGGTGCTCCCATCAAGGCCGATAACAAATAAATGTTATATAGATTAATATCATAGAGAGCGCCACCTGCTTGCTGTGGGTCAAAAGCGGCATGAATACGGCCTTGCAAATAGTCATTGTATCGACTTGAATATTGGGAATAATTACCGTGAATCACTTTGATTTCACCTATTTTATCAATATGTTGCTTGATAAAATGAAATTCAGGGGTATGAATAGACGTAATGGCTTCAAACAAAAAAAGCCCCCTAGTCTGTGAAATGGAAATTAACGCCTGCAACTGTTGCCAATTTGGTGTAAACGGTTTTTCGCATACCACATGTTTGTCAGCCATCAATGCATCAAAGGTATACTGATAATGCAAATGATTTGGCAAACCTATGTATATCACCTCAACATCCGGGTCTTGTAACAACTTTTGATAATCAGTATATAAGTTTGCTATACCAAATTGTTGGCAAATATCCTGCCCCTTTTCAATACTTTCCGCCCGAACACACAGTGCGACTAGCTCTATCCCCTGCACCTGTATTAAAGCATCAAGAGCCGACATGATTATTTTTCCAGAACCGACCAGCGCTAGTTTCATCTCTGTTATCCATTAAGAAAAGTGAATTTCATTCTGCCATAAGGCTCATTATTTAAGAAATGCCTTCGATGCTTTTTTGATAACCGCTGCCATTTCCGAATTTTTCCCCTTAAAAATTCAATAAAAACGACGTATTTTTTCGCTGGAGGTTCTTTTATTTATTACTGGTGTACGAATCAATTTCACTAGGTGAACCAAATAACCACCATAAATGACGACTAGCTTTCCATTTACAATAATTTCTATTCATGTTCCCATCAAAACTTTCTCGTTTTATGTTTTATGTAACCAATTGTTTTATCTTATAAATATTTCATTTCTCTTTTTTTCACTGGCAGAAACCTTTTTAAAACCCTAACTCACCTCACAATTTATTAACAACTCTCTTGAATCATTTTTTATTATTCCCCATGCTAATTTTATTAAATAAACCAATGGTTTACTGTATAAACCAGTCGAGGTTGAGATGAAAGAGAATATTGTCACTGCCGTTGATGATGCTTTATTGCTATTGATGCTATTAGGTGAAAAAAACAATCTTGGATTAAGTGAACTTGCACGCTTATCTGGCATGAATAAATCCAAGGTATACCGCTTATTATGCACATTAGAAAACCGTCATTTCGTGCAAAAAAATGAAAATCCAGTGACCTATAATTTAGGCCATCAATTATTAAGCTTGGGGAATTGCGCTCGCCAGCAAATAAACTATATCCAAGTCGCGGAAGTTGAAGCAGAGCAACTCCGTCAACGTTTTGATGAAAACATTCAAATGCGTATACGTGACAACGGTGAAATTTTACAAGTTCTTCATAAGCCATCAGGGCAATCACTTCAAGTACGCAGTGAAGCTGGCAATCGCCGACCGTTAGGATCTGGAGCGTCAGGCAGAGTACTATTGGCTTACTCACCTAAAGATGTTCAAGCACATTTTATTGAAAAGAACCCCTCAATTGAAAAATCAATTGCCACCATACGCTCACAAGGTTTTGCCATTACCCGAGGTGAATTAACCGCAGGTATCGGTGCTATTGCCGCACCTATCTTTTCACAACACGGGGAATGCATTGCTTCACTGAGCATTAGCTTACCACTAAGCCGTTTTTCTGATGAAAAAGAACAAGATATGACTGAACAACTGCTTCTGTCTGCTTTACGCATATCAAGGCAGCTCGGTTACGACTCATAATTAATACAATAAAAGAGACAACACCATGCAACCAACAAACAACACCATACAAACTCCATCGTCACCGCCAGGCTGGCAAATGAACCCAGTTTTAGTAATGTTAACTATTGTTATCATTGCCTTTTTAATGACTTATTTTGTTAATTCAGGCCAATATGAACGCGATGGCAAAAAAGTCATTCCTGACTCTTACCAAACTATTACTAAAGACATCACGTTAGAGCAATTATTAGGCACTGAAAAATCAGCAGAAGGTACTGCCGCGCCCGTCAGTTTACCTCAACTGTTTAAAGCGATCCCCGAAGGAATTGTTAAACAATCACCGCTTATTTATATGGTGCTATTCATCGGAGGAATGTTTGGAATTCTCAATAAAACAGGGGCAATAGAATCAGGGTTAGAACGATTGCTTCACGTCACCCGAGGCAATATCTATTTGTTGATCCCTTTCTTAATGATTGTATTTTCCATGGGAAGTACCTTTATGGGGTTAGCCAAAGAGTATCTTTTAGTTATTCCCATGGTTATTGCCTTAGTGAAACGCGTTGGCTTGAATGAACTTATTGGGCTTGCCATTGTAGCGATTGCAGTTAAGGTAGGATACCTCGCCTCCATCACCAACCCATATGCGCTTTCTATAGCACAACCGCTTGTTGGTTTACCCGTTTTTAGTGGTTTAAGTATGCGAATTGCGGCGTACCTTATTTTTATTACACTCGGAATTTTATTTGTTTTCTATAGCATTCGTAAAACGACACTCACAAGCTATGTGGTTGAAGAACATAATCAAGCCACACGATTAACCCATCGCCATAAACTTATGTTAATTGTCTTAGCTATCGGTGTTGCATTTTTAGTCTATGCCTCTAATCGCTGGCATTGGAAAAATAATGATTTATCTGCTTACTATTTATTCTTAAGTGTCATTTTAACTTTTTGTAGTGGTTTAACCGCAAGTGCCGCTGCTAACGCATTTGTCAGTGGAATGAAAAAAGTCCTTATCGCAGGGGTGTTAATTGGGTTAGCGACTGCGGTCGAAATTATTCTTTCTCAAGGTAAAATTCTCGATACCATTATTCATCAATTAGTTGGATTAGTCGGTAATCACGGTCCTTATGTTTCATCATATAGCATGTTTATTTCTCAACTATTATTAGACATTGCCATTCCATCTACTTCTGGGCAAGCCGCTGTCACAATGCCAATTTTAGGCCCCGTTGGTGAAATTTCTGGTGTCTCCCCTCAAACAACTGTTTTTGCATTTTTAATGGGTAATGGGCTGACTAACATGATCACACCAACATCCAGTGGGTTATTAATCTTCTTAGCTACGGCAGGCGTAAGTTGGACTACTTGGGCGAAGTATATTTTACCGCTATTTTTAATTTTTATGGCGATCAGTATCGGCTTACTGACCATCGCCGTGACCATAGGGTATTAATAAGATGGATATGAAGAATTACCGGATAAAAATGCGTGATGGAATAATGCTATCTACCGATGTTTACTTTCCACAAACTCAATCAACTGCGTCTTTTCCCGTTATTATAGAGCGAACCCCCTATGATAAGAGCGCACCTTCTCGTTCGGAAAAAACAGTATCAGGCCAGCAAATAACACGCCAAGAAATGGCGAAATACTTCAATGAGTATGGTTTTATTGTTGTGTATCAAGATTGCCGTGGACGCTATGAGTCCGAAGGAAAGTTCACAAAATATATTAATGAAGCCGAAGATGGTTTTGATACATTACAATGGATTATGGAACAACCCTGGTGTAATGGCAAAATAGGTTCAATGGGCCTCTCTTATGCCGCGCATACACAATTAGCAATGGCGTGTCTAAACCCACCAGGCTTACACACGATGGTGCTGGATTCCGGTGGATTTGCCAACGCCTATCAATGTGGGATCCGTCAAGGAGGCGCTTTTGAACTCAAACAAGCTACTTGGGCATTTAAACAAGCTAAATTAAGCCCACTCGCCCAGCAATCTCCCGATATTTTAGCTGCACTCGAACAAGAAAATATCCATGAATGGTTCACAACAATGCCATGGTATCAAGGACAAACATTGCTTAAACACGTCCCTGAATATGAATCGTATTTATTTGAACAATGGGAAGAAGAGTGTTTTTCCGATTATTGGCAGAAAATAGGCATCTATGCTGAAGGCTACTATGACCAAATACCTGATATCCCAGTATTATTCATGTCCAGTTGGTATGATGCCTATGTCAGTTCAACATTAGATAACTATCATGCATTTGTTACTAAAAAACAATCACCTCAAAAATTAATCATGGGCCCTTGGCTCCATGGTGACCGCAATATCACTCATAGTGGTGACGCAGAGTTCGGTGATATCGCCGCATTTGATAATAATGTCAGTGAAAATTGGCTTTCTTGCCGGTTAAACTGGTTTGAAGCTCACTTAAAAGATGAAGACTCCAAAAACAATCATGAAGATGTAACGATATTTATGATGGGTGGTGGAAGCGGTAAACGTGACCGACAAGGGCGTATAGAGCATGGTGGAAAATGGCTTAACTGCCATCAATGGCCTTTAGCAAATACTGAAAAAACTGCATATTATCTGTGGCCAGATAACAAATTATATCTTCACCCCTACACTAAAACAGCCTCAATATCCTATTGTTATGACCCTAAGCACCCTGTCCCTACCATTGGCGGTGCCTTAACTTCAGGCCAACCGATATTTTGGGGAGGAGCTTTTAACCAACGTGAATTACCGCAATTTTTTGGTAGCAAACAAAATAACCTACCTCTTTCTGCACGTAGTGATGTCTTAGTTTTCGAAACCGAAGAATTGCAAACAGATGTCTGTTTAGCCGGTGAAATAGAGGTGTCGCTTTGGATCAGTAGTGATGCTTTAGATACGGATTTTACTGCAAAGCTTATTGATGTTTACCCACCTAGTGTCGATTACCCACAAGGATATGCCATGAATATTACAGATGGCATTATTCGCTGCCGTTTTCGGCATGGATATGAGAAAAAGGAATTATTAACACCGAATGAAATTGTCGAAGTGAGAATTAAGCCCTTTGCCTGTGCAAATCGTTTCGCAAAAGGACACCGTATCCGATTAGATATTTCCAGTAGCAACTTCCCTAAGTATGACTTCAATACAAATACGGGTAAAACTATCGCAGGTGACAGAACGTGGAAAATAGCCTGTAATAGCCTACATTTTTCTAGTGAGCACCCGTCAAAAATTATTTTGCCAGTGATCAACGAAGCTTAAACTCTTATTAGCTAATAAACTATTTGCCCGCTTTAGCTGCCAACAGCACTAAAGCGGGCTACATGAGAAGATAATTATTGCGCTTGAACCCAAAACACACCATCACCGTCTAAGGCAGTGAACGTTTTATGTAAGTAATCGCTATCCGCTTGCGGATCAAGGTCTGCAAACAGCTCCGGATGGATGAATTTTGCAATTGCTTCCACTGCAATAATATTGAATGGCGTATCATAATATTGCTGATAGAGCGCCAATACTTGCTTGTTTTTGAAAGCAGATAATGAACGAAATTTAGGGCGATCCATTAGCTTATTCAGTCTAGCCAAAGAAGTTTGTTTATTTCCGGTATAACCTAGTGGTACAGAGGCGCTACCTTTACGAGTGTTATCCCAATCTGCTGCCGTCATTAAATAGTAGTCTGGGTTGCTGTGAATCAGTTGTTCTTCACTGATTTCACCCCCCATTCCAATACTGAACCATTGGGAACCGAGGTTATTTCCACCAGCGGTTTCAACAAATTCACCAAAATTGCCATTACCAAACGTTTTACAGCAATAATCTTCCCCTTGGATACCAGCGGCTCGTTCAATAAATACGCTTGGGCGTTGCTCTTGACTAAGTTTAGCCACTCTTGAACGGATTAAGTCTAACTTTTGCTGGTAAAACTGATTAAATGCTTGCGCTTGTTGTTCCTCACCAAATACTTGGCCCAATAACGTCATACTCGGCAAAGTGTTTTTCAGTGGATATTGTCTAAAATCGATAAAAATGACAGGTAAGCCACTTTTTTCCAATAATGATAGAGTGCCACTTTCTGTGAGCTTACTCTTTAAGCCAATATCAAAAATGAGTAAATCTGGCTGTGCAACCAACGCTTTCTCAACGCTAAAGTCCGTTGTATACGGGTTTGGGAAAACAGGGATCTTGCTTAATTCTGGGAATTTTTTGCTATAAGCCACACTCAGGTCAGGCGCTTTTTTTATTAACGCATCATCCCAAGCAATAATCCCTTTTAGTGGTTCTTGTGGATGTAATATATTCAGCGCAACTAAGACACGGCTATCTGCCAGCATCACTCGAGATACTGGCGCATTGACGGTTACGTCCCTACCCGCAATATCCTTCACCGTGATAGGTGCAGATAAGCTACTAGCCGAAAATAGTAGGCTAACCGTACCAAGAACCAGCACGAATATATTGATAAGTTTTCTCATTATCATTGTTCTGCCTTGTATTTATTAAAATTTTACAGATGCTTGAACATAGTAAGTTCTTGGCTGCCCCACATAGATACCATAATTATTATCCGTAGAACGCGTAAAATAGGTTTGATCAAAAAGATTTTTAATACCCGCTGATAGCGTTAAATCAGACAAACTTTTACCAAAATGGTACTCACCTCGTGCATCCCATACCATATAACCGGGGATTGTTCCGTATCGACCATCCGCACTGGGCTTTGTTACATAATGGCTTGATGTCCCTGGCGATTCTTGGGTAGATTGCGCATAGGTATTTAAGTTCCATACCCAATTCCCCGTTTCATAACGGCTACCTGCGGTAAAGATCTGCCGTGAATAAAACGGTAAATCTTTATGGGCAAAGTCACCTTTTTTACTGACCGCTTTCGTGTAGGTATAGGTGCTGTATACGCTGATACCCTCCAATTTATCGCTCAGGTCAGACAGGTTATACCTTGCAGCCAATTCCACACCTTGGTGAGTCGTGGCGCCCAGATTTGTCCAACCCGTTGTATTTTCAACATAAAGTAGTTGGTCATCAAAGTCGATATAGAATAAGGTCGCCTCAAGGGATAGCGCTGTATTATCGTATTTAGTCCCCACTTCATAGTTATGTGCTTTTTCTGCACTTAACCCATTCGCAGGGGAATTCCCTACCCCTTTAGTATTCAACTGGAAATACTGTAAACTGCCGAATGACGTACTCGCATTAGCAAATAGTTTCCATTCATCATCAATATGATAGATCACGGCTAACGCAGGAAGTGGTTCGCTATATCGCTTACTTCTATTTTGGTTTTTAAAGCTATCATTTAAATGAATATTAATGTTTTCATAGCGAATACCCGGAATGATAGTCCAGTTACCGACATCAATCGTGTCATCAAGATAAATCGCATGGGCTTCTGTTCCACCCGATGTGTGTTGATAATAATCATTGGTACTCGGCCGCGAACTTTGAGTGCCCGCTTGGTACCAATTTGAACGGTAAGCTTTTTCGTCTGCGGTCTCATTTAAATAACGATACCCCACTGTCACTTCGTGTGAAATATCATTAAAACGGAATAATTGTGAGTAGCTAGGCTCAATGGCATAAGCGGTATAGTGGCGAGGGTAAGAAACTAAGCGTCTTTCATTGGCTTTATCTTTGTGGTCACTTTCTATGTAACTACCCCGATAACTTTTACTAAACCATGTCATTAACTCAAATTGCTTGTCATCTTCTTCATGTTTGTATTTCAATGACATATCTTGTCGATTGCCTTCAAAACGGTCATAAGGCCGTGTTGATTGGAAGGGGTCAGTATTATATTGCGCTTGAGTCAACCCTCCAGGCATACCTGACATCGCATGATAGTAATGAAAATTAGCCAGTAGCTCGTCGTTATCTGTTATGGCATAACGGGTTTTTAAAATCAGGTCATCAATATCAGTATTATCATTGCTTTTACGGTAGCCTTGCCCGTGTAACCCTGAATACAGCAATAGCGCTCCCGCTGAATCATCCGCTTTTGAACCCCCTACGGACGCATCCACCAATGTCTTTAACCCACCCGTTTTAGCTCCTTGAGTTTGTAACGAAACACCCCCAGAAAAGTTTTTCGGAATAGGCTTAGTCACAAAGTTAATTACACCACCCACATTTTGTGGTCCATAACGCACAGAAGCCCCTCCACGGATCACATCAATAGATTCAATACTACCTAGTGATAATGGTGACATCGACAATTGAGGTTGACCATAAGGCGCAGCGGCTAGTGGCATACCATCGAGTAAAATCGTTGAACGCGGTGAAAGACGTGAGGTTAACCCTCGTACCCCTACATTTAAGGAAACATCGCTTCCCCCTGTCCCATTACTTTCGCGTACCTGCACCCCTGGGATCCCTTTTAAAGCATCCCCAATGGTTTCACTGCCTAATTCTTTAATTTGCTGTTGAGATCTTACTGTCCGAGCACCTGGGTGATTAAATACCACCTCACCATCTTCAGTATTTTCAAGCCAATTACCTGTAACTGTAATCTGATCATTTTTTGAATTTTCAACAGCGAAAACATGATAAGGCGCTAATGCAGCTGAAATTGCTAATGGTATTAGTAACTTGCTAGTTTTTAAATTCATAAGGGATACGTAACAAAGGAGATTAAGAGCAATAATGATAATTAGAATCATTACAGATAATCAACTTAATTTACTATTTATTTTGAAATTACTCTAGCTTAATTCCTTATTATATAAAGGGTTATTGTTTTTGATTTAGAATGAAAAGCACTGAAGAAAACTAAAAAATCCGAGGGAAAATTTCCCCTCGGAGCATATTACTTAACGACATCATATGGTTAAAAGCAAAACAAATAATATTTTGCTTCTAATAAGAACTAACCGCCTAGTGAGAAAAACACTACCCGACCAACTCCCTCGCCAACAAAAATACAGAGTGTTGCCAGTGACATCACGAATGTTGCATTCACATTGTGCCCATTTTTTTGACACAGTAAACGACCAACAAACAATACCCCTAATGCAATAAGTATGATTCTAACAATACTTAAGTTCACTAAACCATCAGGGAGTTCACGTGGCGTCATTCCCATATAAATCGGCTCTCCCATATTCCCTAGTAGAGATAATGCGCCCAGTAACATGAGTAAAATTCCTATAACACCAATACCTAGCGCAATTTTGACCACACGTTTTAATTGCGCTTCTTTGCCATGGCGACGTAAAGAACCTACCAGTAATAATGCCGCAACTACACCACCAAGCAATAACACCGCGCCAAAGAAACTGGCGTAGGTAAATAAGCCATTCCAGAGGTTAAACAAGGTATTAGCGTATAACGCTGACATTGCATACATATAGATAATACCGGCTAACGCACTCAGCGACAGTAACAGCGCATTCGCATTTTGTTTAAGTAATAGCAGTGCAATACTGAAAAACAAGAGCGCCATATAGATTGCCGTCGCCCACACTTCACGGCTCATCCATGAGGTCGACACATGCAACATGGTGTAAAACATGTGTAGCGGGTTCCCCATATGAAATAGTGAGCCTAACAACCCAACACAACCCAAAACAAAACTCGCTAAAATAGGCAGTTTAATAAACTGGACACTTTGTCGGTTATTTCCGCCTTCAAGTACACGAAAATAGCACACCAATGAAACTAGCAAGCACCCTACAGAAGCTTGCATAAATAAGGTGAAAACCACCAATGGAAATTCATGCATGATAATTATCCTTATCCTTTTGTACCGACAACTAGGTTCGGTTTGGTAATACTTGAGCTAGGTAACCCTGCAATATCTGCATTCGAGCCATATTTTTTACGTAACTCACTAATTAGACCGAATTCAATCGCACGCATAGGACAAGAATCAACACACATTGGATTCCCGCCTTTTTCACGGAGATCAAGACAAGTGTCGCACTTAGTCATCATTCCAATACTGGCATCGAATTGAGGTGCCTCGTATGGACAAGCCCATGTACAATAGCGGCACCCCACACATTTATCATGGTCGACTAATACAACCCCATCTTCTTCTCGTTTATGCATTGCGGTGGTAGGGCAATGGCTGACACATTGCGGATCGTCACAATGGTTACAGGCAATAGACAAATGCCAAGTCCGAGGACGTGGAAATTCACCAACTTCAATATCATACACACGACGAAAGTTGCGCCCGACCTCGAGATCATTTTTGTCTTTACATGCAACAACACAGGTTTTGCAACCAATGCAAGTGGCAACATTAATATAAAATCCAACTTGTTTATCCATTTCTTATTGCCCCCTAAAAAATAATACGCTGTGGAATTGCAGCATCTGGAACTAGCTGGTCACCATGCCATTTTTCAATATTACATAGCATCGTGTTCCACCCTGACGTCCCAAGCCCTGTAGGGACTTGAATGGTTAGCGTATTATCAGCTCCCGCCATATCTATTCCTGTTTTTTCATCAACATCTGTCCAACTTCCATGTGGTAATGCCACAACACCCGGTTTCATAGTTTGTGTGACTAAAGCAGGACGCACAATTTTCCCCTGTGGGCTCGTTATCAACACAGTTTCACCGTGTTTAATACCCAAGCGTTTCGCATCAGACGCATTGATATAAATTGGGCTTGGCCACTGCTCACGCAGCCAAGGCACGTTATCAAGCGTACTGTGAGATCGACGTAAATAGTGTGGGTTATAGATTTGGAATGGATAATCCCCTTTTTCCTTCTTCGAGAAGTCGCTAAAACTTGCCTCATAACCGCTTGCGGACGGGATATATTCAGGAATTGGCGGTAATTTCGTCCAGCCACATTCATCGGCTTTTTCGACTAATTTTTGGCAGTAAATTTCGAATTTACCACTCGGAGTTGGTCGTGGATTGGCTTGAGGGTCGCGAATAAAATCTTCATAGGCAATATAACCATAGTTATCACCAGCAGTACGCTTGACTTGGTATTTCCCAACAGTAAGAAATTCATTGAGGGTAATTCGGCCTTGCTGTGGCTTACCTGTTATTTGCCATTCATCAATATCTGCTTGGGTAATGGTGATTAATGGCTCTGTCGTCTTACCGTCTTCACCAATAATTGTTGCGCCATTGAGTTTATTAAAAAATTGTTGTTTTTCCGAAACAGGGAAAACTTCATCGACATTAATACCCAAACGTTTACCTATTTCTTTGGCAATCCACTGGTCACTTCTCGCCTCATAAAGTGGCGGAGTTACATTCACCGCAGCTATAATAACTTCGCGGTTACTTGGATTTAATATGGTTCCTTCGCGTTCCCACTCTGTCGTAACGGGTAAGACGATATCCGAATATTTAGCACAAGTATGTGGAACATATGCTGCAGTTACAACCAACTCTACATCTTTACGATAAGCTTCAACACTTTGCGAAATATTAGCTCGCGTTTGCAGTGTCGCATTAAACGGGTGAATGATCATTTGGATATTTGCATCGACATCCCCAACACCACGTTGGCGGAATTTTTTCTCTAATAATGCACGGTTAAGCTCATTGTGATTAATTTTCAAGCTAACTGGATTTGGTATTGAAGGTAACCCACTGGCTCCTGCCATTACGAGCCGTGTGCCATTATTTCCAGCAGCGAAGTGGCAACTAACCCCAGTCATGCGACCAGGCCTTCCCATATGGCCAGTCATAAAGCCTAATGTTGAGAATGCTTGTACCCATCCTTCACCATTATGGATCCGAGCAGGCGCCCAACCGGTAAGCAATGCGACTCGGTTAGTACCGCCGATTTCACGCGCTAACTTGCGAATATCACTGGCTGACAGACCACAAATATGAGAGGCCCACTCTGGTGTTTTCGGCTCCCCCGTGTAGGTGCCTAACAGATAATCTTTGAAGTTACCTTTTGGATCAGCGCCAGCTGGCATATTATTTTCATCAAAACCAACCGTGCAACGACGTAAGAAATCCCAATCAATCAATGGGTTGTCAGGGCTATCCATTTCTAATAACGCAGACATGATACCCAGAGCTAAAGCATGGTCAGTACCGGGGTTGATAGGGTACCAGTCTGCATCCATTAACTCTGCCGTGGTCGTATAACTTGGGTCAATACTAATAAAGCGCGCTCCCGCTTTTTTCGCTTGATAGTAATTATAGGTTGGGCTACCAGGGCTGCTCCACGCTGGGTTTGCTCCCCACATTACAATTAACTGGGAGTTACGCATATCAAAGCGATCATTGGTACCAAACGTATAAAACCCTTCAAGCAATCCTAAATGAGCTGGTGTTTCAAACCATGCCCCCCATGAGGTTGTTCCCCAATCGCCAACAAATCCCCCAGCTTTCGCATAAACGTTTTGGATATCAACACCATTACCGCCAGTGATCCAAATCGATTCATTCCCATATTTTTCTTTAATACGTTTCGATTCTGATGCCACAATATCTAATGCTTCATCCCAACTGATGCGTACCCATTGGTCTCGGCCTCGCAAGCTTTTATCTCCACCACCGGGAGCCCAGCCTTTACGTTTCATTGGATATTTTAAGCGATCTGCGCCAAAGACTTGTTTACGTTGTGAACGGCCACGTAAACAACCTCGTTGTTGTGGGAAATCAGGTGAGTCCGCAACCACATCATCGGTTTTTTGCCTAACAACCACGCCATCAACCACCAGTGCTTTATTAACACAGCGGCCACCACAGTTATGCCAGCAGGCCACGGGCTTCCATTTCCCTTGAGTGACCGCATCTGTTGCTTGCTCAACCGCTTTTTCTTCCTCTGGTGTTGCCGCATATAATTGCTTACTCAGCGGTAACGTAGCCATCACTGATGCCGCTGATGTCCAAGCTATAAATGAACGGCGACTCAAGGCTATTTTCTGTCTTTCTGACATTGCTCTTACCTCTTCATTTTGTTTATTATTATAAATTAACTAACTCATTGATTTTTTTAATATCATTACGTAAGAAAAGCTCAACTAATGAACTTAATTGGCGATAGAATAATGTGTCTGCATGGTTATGCATTGAGCGGCAAAATGGCGTAATAAACGCCAATAAATGGGTATTTAAAAATGTGGCAGACCCGAGCAACAACGCGTTTACTTTAACCCAATCAACGGTTTCATTTTCGCTATCAATAAGTTCAGTAATACGCAGGCTTAAATGCCACATAAAATCTAACTCATAACCAATATGGTCAGCGGCTTCCCTATCCCCTTCCGGTAAATGAACGCCATACTGTTCATAAAAGGATTTCACTGCTGAGGTACTTTCTTGAAATAACAGTTTGTCACGGGAAACATAAGTTGACTCCCATGGCGCTGCTGGCGGGGCTTCTGGGCCAATAAATAAGCGAGTAAAATCCCAATGCAAGTTTTCAAAATCCTCAGTATTGGCTTTTAGCTGCCTATTGTTTAAGTCTTTATGCATGTCATTTATTGCATTACTCATCGCGGGTAATGCTTCATCACAGGGAAACAACAACAACCCTGAGTCTCTCAAATAACTTAATAACTCTGGCGTTGGTTCTTCCATAAACAAACGCCGCAATACGTCATAAGCAAATTGACGCGCATACAGAAAATCTAAAATTTGGTCGTCATTGGTCATAAATGTATCCCTACAGGTCAGTCAGTAAAAATTCAGCGGGTGTAGTGAGTTCAATTCGCACTTCTTTAATTAAAGGATTGCCCTGTTCATCGGGCTCAACAATGTGAGAGGTCAACGCAATAGGTAGTTTGGCTAGTGGGGTTAATAAGTAAATTGCTTCAGGGTTAAATTGCAAAAACCCATGTAACAAATCTTGATAATAAGAAACGCCTGTGTGTTTCAGTAAAGCCGCCACTTTTTCACAATCATCACCAAAAACCTTGGCGCTTTTAAAAAAATAATCTTGAGAAGAGAAGAAGTAATGTTTTCCTAATACTTTTTCATTGTGTTCGAAAAAAGCATTACTTTGGTACACTTGCCCCGTATGTTTATTTTCTAAAGAGCAATAATGCACCCCAAGCGATAATTTATTTTCTAGTGCAAAATTAAGCACTCGAAGGCAAGCTAATTCACTCTGTGCAACCGCCAATCCACCAGCATACCAATAGTTGTAATACACCTCATAAGGTGGATTTTTAAGTTCGAAGCCTCGGGCTTGATACGCTTCACTATTTGTTAGTGGGAAACAAAACTCTAATAAATTGATACCATCAATACCAATATCATCAAGCTGAGTTAATAACTGATACATTTGCTGTTCTGTACCGGGGATCACCGGCATTTCCACCATAACCGCTGGAAAAATTTCACGCGCTAATGCGATGCGGTGCAAAACTTTGGTGATGCGTTCTTTTGAATCATCAATTTTGATACTAAAACGGATTTCTTGTAGACCTGCCTTCGCTAAAGCTAATGCAGTGTTACGGTCTAATGGGTCACCAGCGGTATATAAACGGCTATGAACCTGAGGTAGTTTTTGTTGGACGGTTTGGAAAAATTCGATACTTTCTTGGCGAAAAAGTAGAGGCTCCCCGCCTGTTAGCGCAATATGAGTTAGTGGGTAACTTTGCTCGGCAATTGCATCAACTTCCCCAATCGCATCACGCATTTCCTGTTGATAACCCTGATAATTTTCTTGGTTTGGATTAAAACAAAAGTAACAATCGCGGTGACATTTTAATGACAAAAATGTTGTGTGGCTCCCTTCCCCTGTACGACATTGCACGCAAGCACTCGAGAGCCAATTACAATGTATACTCTTCCCATTATTGGCAAAAGTTGCGCCATGATTCTTTATACTTAGTTTGAGTTTCTCAATTTCATGTTGCTGTGCAAAAGGGGCTTCAAAATTAAGGCCATATTCTATGATTGCCTGCTGTGTTTGCTGTTCGATATCCAAATAGCGAATAGCGTAGCGCTTAAATTTTTGATTATTTACTGTCGATATTGTTCTATCAGTAATAGGATAGATCATAAATTTCCCTTCAATTTATGAGCAAACAGTTCCTATTATTCAGTGAGTCTTCAATTAGGTTTAGAACGTAAACAATCAATTAATAAACTGTCATTAAAATACTAATAACATTTTAAAATATGCTTATAAACACTCACATCATTACCGATTAAATTGAAAAATTTTAAATAAGAAATATTCGCATTATATTGTTTTGATTTTTAATTAATATCAGTATAGGTAAGTGACGTAATATGGTGTTGCGCAGGATCAAAAAAACTTTCCTTTCATTATTTATATATCAAATAATTAGCTATCGCTGTCGTTATGGCTAGGTTATTACTTAATCGTGTTCTCATTATATGAGAATTATCTCTTTAAAAATCGCCATATAAAATTCAAATACCTCATTTAATAGCATTCTAAAATAATATTAAACTAACCGTTCAACATTAAAAGAGAGGAAATAATATTTCAATTTGTAAAATTAAAATTCAAAAAATGTTCAGCTATTCATATTTATCATATTTAATTTTTTTTATAAACCTCTCTAATAAATACAGCATAGTTATTATTTATCTTTTTATCATAGTTAAAGATATAATTATAATTCATCGTTAGGCACTCCCAACTCGTCACTATCACTCGATTGGTCATTATCGTCAAAGTGGTAAAGCATAAGTCACCTTAACCGTTTCCATTGGCACCTCCGTCTTAATACTCTGAATGCTGCTAATTTGCGTTAAATGGTCTGCATGAAATCGACGATAAGAGGCTAAGTCTTGCGTTACAATACGGATCAAAGCATCACATTCACCTGCCATTAGATGACATTCAACGACTTCAGGCATTAGTTTAATGTCCTCAACAAATTGGTTGATGGTCTTGGCATCTTGTGTTTTAAACCAAATACGTGCAAATAAAGAAAGACCAGCTCCAATTTTACTGCCATCCAACACGGCCACATAACGTTTGATAACCCCTGCTTCTTCAAGCAATTTCACACGACGCAGGCAAGGTGACGGGGAAAGCCCCACTTCTTTAGCTAATTCAATATTCTGAATTTTTCCATCTCTTTGTAAAACCTGTAAGATGCGCCTATCAATAGCATCCAATTTTAGTCTATTTTCCTTCATTGAAACTGAACTCCAATCTAATATTAATTAATGATATTAAATACTAATTATTGTTTATTTTAAAGCAATAAAAAAATCCAATATCACTGGATTATCGCTATAATTTTATCGCTACTGGCCAGTTGCGTGAAATAACAATAAACAATAATGAGGAATTGAAATGGAGTTACAGACCTTACTCTTATTTAGCGCAACTGTAGTCCCTTTAGTCTGCACACCAGGCCCAGATATTCTTTTTATTTCCGCACAAGGATTATCAGGAGGCACCTCTGCTGCCTTAAAAGCTAATTTCGGTATTATACTGGGCTATGTGGCGCATGCGATTCTGGCTGCACTTGGTTTAGCTGCGATTGTTGCAGCTTCCCCCATGATTTTTCATACCATTAAATGGGTTGGCGTGGCTTATGTCACTTATCTTGCTATCCGCATGGTGTTATCTGCGATGAAAGCGGGAGACTTAAAGATTCAAACTGTATCAACAAAGGCAGTAATCGCTAAAGCATTTCTAACTAGCTTTCTTAACCCTAAAGGGTTACTTGTGTATTTCGCTATTTTACCGAATTTTATTAAACTGACAGAAAGTGTAGCCGTTCAGTCCTTGATACTCTCAGCCTCTTTTATACTTTCGTGTGTCGTGATTTACGGTGTAATAGGTGCATTATTTGCATCCATGCATAATAAGCGAGCTTATAATGATAAAAAACGCCGTATAACCGAGGGTGTTGCCGGCGGTATGCTAACACTGGCTGCTATTGGTTTAGCTACTAGTTAGCGAGGCAATAATTCAATCCAAATTAACTTGCTATCGGTGCTAAGTGGTTTTATCACCCCTTCACCGATATCAGGTAGCCACCAGCCTCCTTGTCCTTGCGCCATAAGATGGCAATTTGCGCCTGAAATTTCCCATTTGCCATTGAGCACATAGACTAACCCTGCTTGGTTAACTGGTAATTTACACTCTTCAGTGATGAAATAGTTTTTAGCCGCCCACCTGTCATCTCGAAAAATGAAATTCATTAACTTAACTGATGGCTTTGGGACTTTTACTGCACAAAATTGCTGAGCTGAAAATTGGACATGATCACCTGCGTGCTCTAGTCGACACTCAAATACTTTGGTATCGGTTAACAGAAGCGGCTGGTCATTCAACAATACTGCCAACCTTTCTCCTTCCGCATAGCGTTTTAAATAGCTCTCTTGTCCAATGGTCGCAATGCTTGCGCGTAGTGAATAGTCCGATGCAACAGGCCAGCAAAATACTTCTTGGCTGGCCCCCGCACCATCATGCCAATCCAGGATAGGTAACTCCATTATGTCAAAACATTTTATTTTCACATTACCTCCCATCTATTGCTGCTAACACATTTAGATTTATACTTAGATTGGCAAAGTTAATCTTTCAAGGCAATGAATTAACAATGATAATGTGACTAATCACGCCTCTCATTGATTAAAAAGTGACATAAACGGCCTAAAGTTTTCATTGCTTCTTCCACCCTCTCACTCCATGTAAACGATGCATTAAGACGAAATGCATGATTAAACTGATCACTGGTGGAAAACATACTTCCCGGTGCAATGCTGATCCCCTCTTTTAATGCGAGTTGATACAAACGAATAGCATTAAATGGCGGTTCAAATTCTAGCCATAAAAAATACCCACCTTTTGGTGTATTAACTTTTACTGACTGAGGCATGTATTTTGCTATTGCACTCAACATTTGGTGCTGACGTTGTTCCATCGTTAAACGCAGTTTACGAAGGTGGTTGTCATATCCCCCTAATGATAAGTATTCAGCAATAGCTAATTGTGTGGGAACGCTGGCAGAAACGGTGCTCATCATTTGTAAATGTTGAATTTTTGTCGCGTGTTGACCCGCGGCAACCCACCCCACACGATACCCCGGCGCTAAACATTTCGAAAACGAAGAACAATGAAAGAAATTTCCTTTAGTATCTAGTGCCTTTGCGGGTATTGGCTGTTTGTTACCAAAATAAAGTTCCCCATAGACATCATCCTCAATTAATGCAATTTGCTGCTTATTCAGGATATCGACCAGTCGTTTTTTGTTCGTTTGCGGCATCGTACCGCCTAATGGATTTTGATAATGTGTCATCAGCCAACAGGCTTTAATTGGATATTTGCTTGCAATATCCTCTAACGCGTCAAGATCAATACCAAATAGTGGGTCTGTTTTAATAGCAATTGCCTTGAGTTTTAACCGCTCAATTGCCTGAAGTGAACCATAGAATGCAGGTGATTCGATAACGACCCAGTCCCCAGGCTGAGTGACTGATTGTAAACTCAGAACTAAAGATTCCATTGCTCCGGCTGTAATCACGATTTCATCGGGAGCAACATGGATCCCTTGAGTTGCATAACGCTGAGCAATGTTTCGACGCAGCTGTTCATTACCAGGAGGCAAATTAGCTGGTGTATTAAATTTAGATAAGCGCCTAGCGACAGACGCGAGTGATTTCGCGAGTTTTGGGTCATCTAATAAAGCAGGCTCTGGAAATGCGGAGCCAAATGGGATAATATTCGGGTCCTTACAAGCTTGTAAGACCCCAAAAATAGAGGCGTTAATCTCTACATTTTCATTCAAATGTAGCCCTTTACCTCCTTTTGCGGCAGCAAATGCGTTATTGCGATTTGCCACGTAATATCCTGATTGCGGGCGAGCAACGACCCATCCTTGGCTTTCAAGCAACTGATATGCTTGCACAACAGTCATTAAACTTAAACCCGACTGTTTAACACTTTCCCTCAAAGAAGGTAATCTGTCACCCACTTGCCAGATATTGTCTTCAATTTGCTGACGAATTTGTGCTGCTAATTGTTCATATCTCGTCATAGCCGCCTCGACTGTTATAGTTAATATCTCAATAATTGTTACTATTATAGTTTATCGTCTCATGTTCTACTTATCCACACATTCACCTGACTTTTTTTTAACTATAAGCACAAAACATTTTTCGTTGGATGGCGATTATTTTGCACTCAGGTGTGAGCAACTCCTTTTGCTAGGGATTAGCGCCTCAATTGCTCTCATCAAAACGTTGAATGTTGCGTGTCATTAACATATCCACTCAGGGGTCAATATGTTTGGACTAACTGCGCTGGAACTTGCCCGTATACAATTTGCGTTTACGGTCTCGTTTCATATTATTTTTCCTGCCATTACTATTGGACTCGCAAGTTACCTTGCGGTGCTACAAGGTTTATGGCTTAAAACTCGTGATGAAGACTATATAAAACTGTTCCATTTTTGGTCGAAAGTTTTTGCGGTTAATTTCGGAATGGGTGTTGTTTCTGGCTTGGTTATGGCATACCAATTCGGCACTAACTGGAGCTTTTTCTCAGATTTTGCGGGGGGTATTACAGGGCCATTACTCACTTATGAGGTTCTTACAGCCTTCTTCTTAGAAGCTGGTTTCCTCGGTGTTATGTTGTTTGGGATGAACCGTGTAGGTGAAAAATTGCATTTCTTCGCCACTTGTATGGTTGCGCTAGGAACGATTATTTCCACATTCTGGATTTTGGCCTCCAACAGCTTTATGCAAACACCACAAGGCTTTGAAATTATTGATGGGCGCATTGTTCCCGTTGATTGGTTTGCCGTTATTTTCAATCCCTCTTTCCCTTATCGGTTACTGCATATGACTACAGCAGCTTTCCTTGCTGCAGCATTTTTTATTGGGGCTTCCGCCGCTTGGCACTTGCTCAAAGGCAACAAGTCCAGTGCCATGAAAAAAATGTTTTCCATGTCCCTGTGGTTGATTTTAGTCTTAGCCCCTGTTCAAGCTTTAATCGGGGATGCTCACGGCCTAAACACGCTTAAACATCAACCGGTTAAAGTGGCAGCAATGGAAGGTCACTGGGAAAACAAACCCGGAGAAGCCACCCCGCTAATCTTGTTCGGTATTCCAAACCAAGAAAAGGAAAAAACAGAATTCGCTATCGAAATTCCTTATTTAGCAAGCCTGATTTTAACACACAGTATTGATAAACAAGTCCCCGCGCTAAAAGAATATGCCCCAGAAGATAGGCCTAACGTGTTTATGGTGTTTTGGTCATTCCGCGTAATGGTCGGGCTCGGCTTATTAATGATAGCGGCTGGAGTCTGGGGTTTATGGCTTCGCTACCGTAAAAACCTTTATGAGTCGAAAACATTCTTACGTTTTATGTTTTTAATGGCACCTTCTGGGCTGATAGCCATCCTTGCTGGTTGGTTTACAACAGAAATTGGTCGCCAGCCATGGGTCGTTTATGGGCTACAACGAACCTCTGATGCGGTCAGTGCACATGGTGAAATGCACATGAGCATCAGTTTAATCGCCTTTTTTGTCGTTTATGGCGGTGTTTTCGGGATTGGCTATATGTACATGATGAAATTAATTCGTAAAGGTATCGCGGAGGACGCAGCTCATGGGCATTGATTTACCTCTCATTTGGTTTGTCATCATCGTATTTAGTATGTTGATGTATATCGTTATGGATGGGTTCGATTTAGGCATTGGGATCCTTTACCCTGCGCTAAAAGACAGCCAAGACCGTGATCTGATGATGAACAGCGTTGCCCCTGTCTGGGATGGCAATGAAACTTGGTTGGTTTTAGGTGGAGCCGCTCTATTCGGCGCATTTCCTCTCGCTTATGCAATTGTCCTTGATGCACTGTCAATTCCATTAACTTTCATGTTACTGGCCTTGATTTTCCGTGGTGTTGCCTTTGAGTTTCGTTTTAGAGCGGATGAATCACACCGCCGCCATTGGGATCACGCCTTTATTTGGGGTTCAATTTTTGCCACCTTTGTTCAAGGTGTGGTCGTTGGCGCCTTTATCCAAGGCTTCCACGTGGAAAACCGTGTTTACATGGGGGGTTATTTCGATTGGTTCGCGCCTTTCCCTCTATTTTGTGGATTTGGCCTCGTTGTTGCTTACGCGCTATTAGCTTGTGGGTGGTTGATCATGAAAACTGAGGGCCATTTACGTAGCACGATGTATCGTGTTCTGCGGCCATTAACATTACTGATGTTAGCAGTAATTGCGGTGATCAGTCTCTGGACCCCAATGTTAAATGAGGCAGTCTTTGAGCGTTGGTTCTCCCTGCCAAACCTGTTTTTCTTTTTACCTGTTCCGTTACTGGTATTAGCCTGTACTTGGTTGATCCTAAAAAGTGCTAAGCGCCAACGATTCGATAGCGTGCCATTCTTAGCTGCTTTAATGTTGATTTTCCTTGGGTTTACTGGCCTAGGTATCAGTATCTGGCCAACGCTCATTCCACCCGCAGTCAGTTTCCGTGATGCCGCTGGCCCAGCCGAAAGTTTAGGCTTTATGTTAGTCGGTGCGTTATTCATTATTCCTGTTATTTTGGTTTATACCTATTGGAGTTACTATGTCTTCAGAGGAAAAATTACCCCAGAACAAGGTTACCACTGATAACGTGGCAGCCTCCCCTTGGTGGAAAAAACTCGGTTGGATGGCCATTATCTGGTTCGGAAGTGTATTGGCACTATTTGCCTTCTCTTCCGTGTTTAAATTGATGATGACCGCCGCCGGAATGAAAGTGAAGTAATTTACCTTTCGATATGCCGTATGCTAAAAATCATACGGCATTTTTATTAAAATCAACAATTCATCACTGTAAATTGCCTCCCTACTGTTGAAAACCTCGCTTTATAAATATCCTCTTCCAATCACTCACTAGCGGTTGCAACTTACAAAGTTATTCATGATAATGATAATAATTACCATATAATAAAATTATCATTAATAAAGGAGATCGTCCGTGGCCACTGAACAACCCGTTGAAAAAAACATCTACCGCCCGGCTCCACCACAGCTCATTCAAGTCAAATCTATTACCGATATCAGCCCATCTATTCGCAGCATTACTTTCACCGGTGAAAGACTCGATACATACCCAACAGATTGTGAAGGTGGGCACCTGAAAATATTTTTAGCCCCTGATTTAATCAGCCAGCCGGCACTCCCTATCCTAAGTAAAGAAGGCCGTAGCTGGCCAGAAAACAAACCTCGTCCATTTGTTCGTACCTATACCGTCAGAGCCATCCGCCCTGAAGTTAGCGAGATAGATATTGAATTTGCTATGCATGATGGTGCAACTGGCCCTGCATACCTATTTGCGCGTGATGCAAAACCGGGAAATTGGATGGGAATTACCAATCCAGGTGGCCCAGATCCATTATTGCCTGCCAGACAACATTACTTCATGGCCGGTGATTCAAGTTCTCTACCCGCTATTGCCGCATTATTGGAAAAAATGCCAGCAAATGCCCAAGGTAAAGTCGTACTACGGTTAGATAACCCAAAAGACGTGCGAGAGCTGAAAAAACCTGAACATGTTGACGTAATTTGGATCTGTGGTGATATCACCAAAACAGCTGAATTAATTAGCACGTTTAAGTCTTGGGACATTCCAAGCAATGATTGCGCTTTTTGGATTGCGGGTGAAGACCAAATTATTCGTGATTTGCGTCGCTATATTCGTCGTGAAAAAGGTTTTGGTCGTGATGATATCTATGCAATTCCTTACTGGCGATATGGCTATGATGAGGAAGGTTATCACCATGAACGCCATGCTGTGATGGACAACCCTGACGATTAATTTCAGTTCAAATAGTTAGCTCGCTTATTGGTTATAAACTCTACTAAGCGAGCTCATATCCTACTCCTATCTGCCTTCATCAAGTTTTTAGTCATTACGTTCCTCATCAATAAACTTGCTAAAATACTTTTCATGCTTACAAGTGTTATGTTATAACATAATGGTTTTTATGGTCGTTATATTCACTTCAAAAATAGGAAAACCACTGTGTACAAAATGGCAATTTTAAAAACCAGTCTTTATGTCGCATTAGCTCTCACTAGCTATACAGCTGCTGCTCATGGCTCACATAGTCACTCTCATCCACAATCAGAGAAGGCACTCCAAGCTTCAAAAGGGATTTTTGAAGATACTGACGTCAAAGATAGGTCTCTTAGCGATTGGCAAGGCATCTGGGAATCTGTTAATCCATTACTATTAAATGGAAAGCTCGATGAAGTTTTAGAAAGTAAAGCGAAGAAAAATAAAGACAAAACAGTTGAAGAGTATCGTGAGTATTATAAAAAAGGCTATGCCACCGATGTTGACAGCATTGGAATTGAAAATGATGTCATTGAATTTACCCAAAACGGTGCCGTAAGCAGCTGTAAATATGACTACGCCGGTTACAAAATTCTTCATTACACTTCAGGGAAAAAAGGCGTCCGTTACTTGTTTGAATGCAAAGATGCTAATTCAAAAGCGCCCAAATTTATCCAATTTAGTGACCATATTATTGAGCCACAGGCCTCGGGGCACTTCCACCTATATATGGGAAACGAATCTCAGGAAAAATTATTAAGCCAACTAGAAAATTGGCCAACCTATTACCCATATACCCTCACAGATGAGCAAATCGTACATGAAATGCTCTACCACTAATCAATGGCCTCTATAAAGATTTAACCTATGCCCCGCGAACAAATCGTGGGGCATATCATTAATAACAAGACTAATTAACGGTTATAAGCCAATAAGGCTTTATGGCACAATTGTGATCTCACACAGTCCTCAATAGTAAAATTCACCATCGAAACCGTTTCATCCGTGCTAAAACGTTGTAATGCATCGGCTAACCCAGAGGACACACCTTCTGGCAAATCACACTGGGTCACATCACCATTGACAATCACCGTCACATTTTCGCCAAGCCGAGTTAAAAACATTTTCATTTGCGTGACAGTGACATTTTGAGCTTCATCTAATATCACAACAGCATTTTCAAATGTTCGACCTCGCATATAAGCAAATGGCGCGATTTCCACTTTAGCAATTTCGGGACGCAAACAATATTGTAAAAAGGATGCGCCGAGCCTTTTCACCAATACGTCATAAACAGGACGAAAGTAAGGCGCAAATTTTTCTGACATATCACCCGGTAAAAAACCGAGATCTTCCTCCGCTTGAAGAACGGGCCTTGTCACAATAATCTTATTGATATCTTTATGAATTAACGCATCAGCTGCAAGTGCAGTGCTGATATAGGTTTTACCACATCCCGCTTCGCCATTAGCAAAAATTAATTGCTTATGTTTAATGGAATTAATATAGAGTTTTTGAGCTTCATTTCTGGGCAATATAGGGGATTCATCACGACGTTCTTTTGCCATACCGATAGCTTCAATGCCAGTAAATTCAGCAAATGATGCGACGTTATTGATATCAAAACGACCTGAGCGATCTTTTCGTGATGAACGTTTCATTTCACGACGTGCCTTTGTTGCAGCTTTCTGTCTACTCATAGTATTAACCCTTCCAGGTATCAGTGATGTCAATTCAAATGACGGACTATTCAAAACAGAGGTGAGCTCCCTTCAAGCTCAAAGTTAATATCAAATATCTATTATGTGGCTGTAACTCCATGCAATAATAACTCAGCTAATAAAAAAACCGGTTACCAATCTCACCATGGAAATTTCATGATGGAGTGGTAACCGGCTTTGTACTCGCGTGTATAGACACTTATTTCCCATTAGTTTCTCCTGTAACAGCGATACTTTTAAACTAATGAATCTATATGACAGTAATATGACAAGCAGCAATATTTTTAGTGACTCAATGAGTCCATGTTTTTATTGCAGTTTTCATCTGCTTTAAATATAGCGTCATTTTTTTTGATAAAGCAACATTTTTCTAACAAAATTTTGGGCGTTTATTAAAATCTTTCGTTATCACACGTAAAAACAAAAAATAAAACCACAATAATCAGTTAGTTAACTATTGCGGTTTTAACGTATAATTAGCGTATTTTACAATTTCCAGCTAACTCAAAACCTGCGGCTTTAGCCGATTGTTCGTCAGTGAAGATGACGGCATTTTTATCCGCGATGGTATTGAAGCTAGCACAATATGAAAAGTGATATTTTTTAGAATTACGATTACCTTTAATTTCAACCGTATTTGGTACAATAGGTTTATTTTTTATTACTTGAGGCTGATTTAAAGGTGAGACTGGTGAAATATTAACACCCTCTGCGCTATTTTTATGATTTAAACTCCATTTTTTCTCCCCTGTCACAAATGGGTTATGATGGCCCATCACCTTAGCGACTCGATTATCACGCTGGATTTCCCAAGGGGTTGGAGGATATTTATTATCCCAAGCCATCAATAACTGTTGTTGTTGACGTGACATAGATAAGTTATAGCGGTCATGCATATAGAAATATACTCGGGCTACTTGCCCTTTAGCCTCATTTCTTGGTTCAAAGACTTTTTGTTTAAAATCTACTCGACTACGACACATTCCGTATGGATATGGCGTATTAGCGGGTAATTGCCCAAAACTAAAATTACTTCTATCACCATTCACCTCACCAATAGAAGGCGCTAAATTATGCAGATCGGCTTCCATTTGACCAAAAATAGGGTCACTAGACACACAGTTTTTTCGCCCACCTTGTTGCCAACATTGTCTTTGATGACCAAATACCCATGCCGGAACAATATGCTCCCATTCAATACGTTCGGCCCGGTTTTGTTGTTTACGTACTTGATAGCCGCAAGAGGCTAAATCGACTTTTCCTCCGCTTTTTCCTACCCATTCCCACTGGCACCCACAGTATATTGTTCCCTCACCTTGGTGATTTTGATCTGCATAAACCTGAGTTTTACTCAGTGCTTTGGCTTCAGTAAATGAACTCGGTGCAGAAAATGAAAAAGCAGAAAAAACAAATAATAGAATCGAAAAAACGAATTGATAATATTTGGACAAGCTAAATTGTTTCAAAATAACACCACTAATAAGAATATATGCGAAGAATTGAAATGAATGCGTTAGTTTTTCCTCTAACACATTAATGCATAAGAAGAAATATCACATATTCTAATCAAATAGTAGCATTAATGATATCAGCGATGACTCAATTTCATGGTTAACACCCACATCAGAATTTATGCAGCTTTAATAGAATATCTAACTCTTATTAGTAAAAGAGCAAAGTATGGCTTGCAGATATAGCAAGAATACCAGTAAGCCATCCCTTAAAAATTACACACTTGGTCTTTTGCGATATAACCATAAACCAGGTAAAGAAATACCAATAGACAAGGCTCCAACAATGAAAGAGGCTTTTAAGAAATTAGTCACTAGGACCTCAACTAATTCAGGGTCATAGCCAAATTGCGATATTTTAACGACTGAAATCATTGCAATATAAGCACTAATACCTGGAAACATTGGGATCACGGCAGCAACAGTAAACACTTTAGGATGAGCTAACCACCAGCGCGACCACTGAATACCGATAATACCGATTAAAATTGCCGCGAGAAAACTTGCCCACTCAATTTGCAGCCCTAATGTCATCAATATCATTCTAAAACCATAGCCAATAGCACCTAATAAAGCACAATATTTCAATGCTCTAACAGGCACATTAAACACCATAGCAAACCCAACTGCTGGTATAGCTGCTAGTAGCATTTTCTCACATAAGGAGAACAGAAATTCTATGCCCATTCTTTTAAACCCCAGATTGTCATTGCTAATACAACCCCAATACAGGTAGCCAAAGTAAGGAGACTCGCCATTGTCCAACGCGCTAAACCTGTATTAACATGCCCTTTAAACATATCAGCGACTGCATTAATTAATGGGAAGCCCGGAACTAAAAGCAATACGCTGGCAGCCATAGAAATCGTTTCAGTGACGGCCAAATACGGTATTTTCAGTAATAATCCAGAGACCGTTGTCGCAACAAACGCAGTGATACAAAAATTAATCAATGGGTTCATTTGATGAGAAGTTAACACTTGTCGCACATACATTGCACAGCCACTGGCTAAAAATGTAATTAACGCACTTTCCCATCCCCCTCCATTCAACTTGCTGAAACAAGCACAAGATAAAGCCACCATCAAAACCATTAACCATCGAGGATATCGTAACGGTTTAATCGATGATAATTTCTTGTGTAATTGTTTTCGGTCTAGTAAATGATGTTCGACGAGAATGACCGCATGCTGAACTTCGGTGACAACATGCATATTAATACCACGGTCAATAATACGCCGTGTTGACGTTAGGCAGCGGCCATCAATTATGGTGGTTAAAACTAATGAGTTAGATGAAATTGCACTATCAACTTGATTTGCTCCAAGTGCAATGCCCAAACGAGTTGTCAATTGTTCAACGAGCATACTTTCAGCGCCATGTTGCAATAACAATAAGCCACACTCAATACATAGCCGAGTTACCTCACGTTGCTGATCAACAGGATCATTTTGGTCTATTTTTTGTTCATTCAATGCATGCTCTGCCATCTTGCCCCCAATATTGTGACAACCATTCAGATATCACCCTAAACATGTTAATCTTTATAAATATCATAAAGACAAATATCAGCTTAAATGATGATCTCTTTCAGGTAAATCTGTGATTGAGGTAACGTGATTTAAACTATTTGGTAAAATTTGTTATGTTATTTTCTTATTTGAAGACAAATAGTAGGATTAGCCATTCATGAATAGCACGCTTACAGCTAAAACCCCAAAAGGCCGACGTCGTCATCAGGCTTTGATCACTGCCGCAACTGAAATTTTTTTGCAATATGGGTTTGAAGGTGCAACTCTGGATATGATTATTGAACGTGCAGGAGGCTCTCGAACGACTTTATATAAAAATTTTGGTGATAAGGAAGGGTTATTTGCCGCTGTTATTGCATCTATGATTGATGATATTTTTCAAGAACCTGACGAAAAAACACCCCCACTAAATACGATTGAGTCCATACTTTCTTTTTATGGTTCTCGATTTTTATTGAATGTTCTTAAACCTGAATCCATCGGGTTATACCGGTTAATTTTAGGCGAATACAACCGTTTCCCTGAAATAACCCATGCATTTTTTGAGCAAGGCCCTGTAAAAAGCTATCGCTTGTTAACACAGAAGTTGGCTTTACTTCCTGATGTTAAAGTGAATGAAACAACATTATTAAGCATTTCTTCACGCTACCTAGAAATGCTAAAAGCGGATGTGTTTATCACCACTTTTTGTGTTGCCGATTTCAAGCCCAGCGATGAATTTATTCAACAGCAAATTGCTATGTCCGTCGATATCATCGCCAGTTATATCCGTAAAATCAGTAAAACCACAATCGACTAAGCTAAAACTGATTGGGCTTGTTCTTTTGCAGCCATTGCATCCGTTGCGATTAAAACTTGGGGACCATACAACGCAGACAACATGGGAGCCATGCGTTCCATCTCCTCTTTATCTCGGCCATCAGGTTGTAGCGTAACAACTAAAGCGCGACAATGCTGTTCCATTGCTTTTTTTGCATCTTTCAACCAACGACGCACATATTTCATACTTTGCATATCTTCTGATGATGGTTTTTCTTTTTTAACCACTGGAGGATATATCAATACAAATTCATTTCTTCTCGCCAATAACATATCCATTTCCTCTAACCATAAACGCGTTTCATCCATAGTTGATGGAAATGCATTCATCTCACAGATTGGCCAATTTTCTGTTTTTATCATATTTTTACTCATCACAGTCATCTCTGTTGTCATTATTAATTAAAGTGTACTTGAATGTACACTTTTATATCATTCATAGTCAAGAATGATTATCATTTGTATTTTGCAAATTATGCTATTTCTGACAGTGACTAACAGGAATATTCTCAATATGCAGAAAAAGTTTATCAGTTAAAAACATTCACGTGTTCGAGTGGTGCGTTTTTGAATATGGAATGTTATTCTGATGATATTATGAATTTTAAAAGCGAAAATACGATGAAAAAAACTATTCCAATTGCGTTTAGCCTTTTAATGGCTTTCACTGCATTTAATGCAAATGCAGGTGCAACCTGTGATACTTACTTCAAAGAAATGAATGATCTTGTTAAGCAAGCTGAAGAACAATATAAAGATGAAGCCAATGCAGGTGAACAAATTGCATTAATGAAGTCACAATTAGAGGAAGCGAAAAAAGCTCTTGCTAGCTACCCTGATGATGCACAAGAGCAAGCTTGTAGCCAAGCACTTAAAGCAATTGAGCAAGCCAAAGAAGCGGTAAAAACACCCTAGAATTGTTCGCTTTTAATAGACAAAAAAATAGCCTGCTGAGCAGGCTATTTTATTTACCGAACTACGAGAACCGAGATCTTCGCATAGGAAACAATCCCTGAAGCATTTGAACCTAATAAATGGGTTGAAATACTTGGATTGCGTGAGCCGATAACAATAAGGTCAGCATCAATAGCCTCAGCTTCTGATAAAACTTTATCTCTTGGTGAACCAAATTCCACCTTATAAGAGATTTTATCTGATGGATAATCAATCTTTTCAATAATTTCTTTTAGCTGCTCTTCAGAGCGCTCAAGTGCTTTTTTAGCAAATGAAGACAGTAAATCATAATGATAACTGTAACTCATTGAAAATCTTGAAACATCTGGAACTGAGTGAAATAAGTGAATTTTCGCATCTGAAATTTTTGCTAAATAAATAGCATGTTTTAATGCGTTATCTGTTAGTACATCTTCAGATATATCCACGGGAACCAAAATTGTTTGATACATATGATGCCCCTTATTAATTATGTTGACGTTTTTATTCAAGTTGTATTGTTGCGTATTTTTACAACTTGATTATTAGGCGTAGCGGGTGAATATTTTCCTTTTTAGTCTTTAGAAGTATAGTCTTACTACACTAAAAAAGCTGTGAAGCCCCTTACTATTACAACAAAAAATCATTCTTCTAAATGCCATTTATGCAAAATACGATGAATAAAAGGAGTTACAATTAATCCAATACTGATAATAAAAACACTTTGTAAAAATAAACCATAAATAGCAATAAAGAAACGGCCTCCCCTTGTAATAGGAGCTGGCTCAATAGCTTGCCCACTCAACATAGACAATGCATTAAGCATTGACTCAACAGCTGAATGGCCTTCAATAAAATAAAAACCGATTATACCGGGTAATAACCCAAGAAAAAAAATCAAAAGCCCGAGTAAATAAAAACGCAAAACTCTCAGAACAAAGTGTTCAACACGCAGTAATTCTTGTGAAAACTTTTCCATACTGACTCAAATTCACCTTGTTATAAGTAAGATCAATTAACTTGAGTGCTAAAACTGATTGAATTGGCAATACAAATAATGAAATAAAAAAGAACCTACCCAATGAGCAGGCTCTTCTCTAATTATTAACGTACAACCAGCACTGATGTTTCAGCGTAACGTACTATACCCGCCGCTGTTGACCCTAAAAGATGAGTTGTAATATTTGGGCGACGAGAGCCAATGACAATAATATCGGCATTAATGTCTTTTGCTGTATTAATCACTTCATCTCGTGGAGAACCAAACGTTATAGTATAACTAACGTCATCATGAGGTAAATCAATTGAATCCATTAACATTTTCATGTCTTCTTCCGCTTTCACCGTCGCACGGTCTTTTATTTCCATGTAACCTAAAGCATACGCATTAATAATTGCCGAAGAAATTGGCAAAACATGAATAAGATGAATTTTAGCACTAGATTGCTTTGCAAGATTAACAGCATGACGAACGGCTTTACTGGTTAATTCATCTTCTGTTAAATCAATAGGGACCAGAATCGTTTTATACATAACCCCTCCTAAAATAGTTAAAATGAAGTTCTACAACAAAATTATAAACAATTACTAATAAATGTCTCTTATCCACAAAGATAAATGAGATCTCTAACTACAAATAAAGGCAGGTTATTCTCTTAGCCATGGCGTCACAGTTAAACCAATTAACATGCCTTCTGGGCTTAATAACCTTGTTACGGTTTGCCCCCAAGGCTCCATGCGGTTATTAACTAATAAGACATAGCCTTCCTTCAGGCAAATATCCGTAATCTTTTCGATGTCTGAAACCTCAAACTCCATCCAACTTTGCGGAGTGAGTATATTTTCAGGCCACTCATTTTGACTAAAACATGATTGGGCTGCTTGCTCTATAGGCCAAAGTGCAAAATGTTTAACGCCTTCTAACCTTTCTTGCTCACAAGTTAAATATTGGCTTCCTTCTTCTATTGGTTTCAAAGGTAACTTTAACAACTCAAGATAAAAAGAATGACTTTTTTTGTAATCTGTCACTATCGGCCCAAACCCTGCAACAAATAATACATCAGAGCTATCTTGGAAAGGTATCATCCCGTGTTCCTATAAAGTAATGAGATACTAAAATTTTACCGTTTAATAAAATCGATAATTACTTTTACAAAATAAGATAATTAACCGCTGACTTTATCCACTGTAGAGATCATTTTTTCAACCATTCTTTGAGCCTTCAAGCCCTCTTCTCCACCGACCAAAGGTTGAGTTTGATTTGAAACAGAATCAATAAAATGTCGAATTGCACCATCAAAACCGCGTTGAACCAAAATGGAGTCCCAATTAGCCGGCTTTTTCTCGCTGATCCCAACAGCATTTTCACTCCACCAATGGTTCATATTGGTTATTTGATGAATACTGTCCTCAGCAATGACAATAAGTTGCTCTTGTTGGCTTCCGGCTTTGCGATGCATCGATGTTGTTAGCCAACATTGGCCCGCTTGCATATGGTGCTCGGCATAAAACAATTCATCAGTATTTGTTTTGTGAATGCTACCACTGATTAATTTTGTGTTACTTTGTGCAATCCACATTACAGTATCAATGACATGCAAATAATCATCTAATAACGTAAACCTGAAGTCATTCGGCCCTACGCTATCCATACGGTGTTTATCCATACGAATAGACGCTATATTTTTAATATTTTGTTTAATTGCCAAATAAAACGGCGAGAAACGGCGGTTAAATCCAACCATTAACATTTTTTGACGTCGCGCGGCTAACTGAATTAATTGCTCCGATTGTTCAATTAACTCAGTCAATGGCTTATCAACATAGACATGAACGTCAGCCTCTAATAGCAGCTTGATTACCTCAAAATGGCTTTTGGTCGCACTGTGAACAAAAATAGCATCACATTGCTGTGCTAGTGCGTTAATACTGCTAAACAGGGGTATTCGATAACTATCACACACCAATTTTGCCTTTGATTGATTCGGAGAAAAAGCACCAAACAGCTCCCAGTTTTCCTCTTTAGTTAAAATAGGTAAATACGCTTTTTGTGCAATAGAACCTAAACCAACTACACCCACCTTTAATTTTCGCATCGTAAACACGCCTGTTAATGGTTAATCTCAGCAAGAATAATCTCATTAATATCAATTAAAAAAATTTTTTTTTGTTAAAAACGCAATTTTGATTAGAAATAAATACACAATAGATTGTTTTATATAAACAAAAAATGAAAACAAACAGGGAAAGTGAATGAGTAACTGCATAAAAAAAGGGGTTGATTTCTTAAATGAGAATGGTTATCTTTTACCTCGTGAATACTTGAGTAAATCACTCAGGTTTATCACAAACGACATTGCTCACATTGCTTCCAGTTTAGCAGGCCAACTTTAAATGTTGGCCTTTTTTTTATTTAAAATTACCTATTATTTCCCGCGTATTGCACTACTAAAGCTCCATGATTTCAAATGGCCAACATACGCTAGACGTTGAGTTGGTACAAAAGTCGGTACATCACCTGTACGCATATGCAATATATCCGCAGGTGTTATCCATGATGAGTTACCTTCAAATAAGGGAATACCCGCATACTTATAAGCATCTAGGACAAACTGCGAACAAAAGAAGCCATTAGCTTGGTCTATATCATCGCCTAATTGAACTTTAGCTAAGGTTTTTAAGCAAAAATTACGTATCGTTTCACCAATTAACGGAAGTTCACATACTCTTTTTGTGATCATCCAGGGAGCAATCATCACAATACCTTTATAGTTATACTTATTTCCATTATTTTGAACTGAAAATTCGCGCAATTTTTCTGCATGTAATGATGTTAAACCTGCTTGTCTCAATACCACCATGTTATTAGAATCTCTCACTGCTTGGTCTAAGGTAATGATCCTAACGCCACTTCCAACAGATTCAGCAACTTCGCCCAAGCCTAGATAAATAGATGCATGGCTTACCCCGCTAATACTAAATAATCGAATTCCCCATGAATTTAACCCTGTAGCAGACGATAAAAGAATATCACCTGGTAACATATCGGAAACCGCCAACGGCTCAACGGAATCCTCAATAGGAACCGTATTTGCGTGTTGAATATTAAATTTTAAGCGATTAGTTTCTTCATCTGATTTAAATTGAGTAGAACACCCTGAAAGAGAAAAACAAAATAAAAATAGTAAGCAACAATAAAATTTCATTCTACAACACCCAATAGTGATCTTTCTTTTAGCTTTTAATTAATATAGATAATATCGCTTAATCTATTTTATGACTACCGTTTATTTTTATAATAAGAGGGGCTGAATGTTACTCGTAGGAATGGTGTATATTGAAATGAGTTAACGTAAGTTAATAAGAAAAGTCTAATTTTAATTAAATAGCATCAACCCCCTAGTGAAGACTAGAGGGTTACATTCATTCAATTAACTAATAACATATTCTGGGTAAAAAACAGTTACTGAATGATATGTTTTCTTTTCTGTCGCTTTATTCTTTTGCACCGCAACTGTAGCATTATCTTTAGAACTTAGCGAAACACGTATGTTTTTCTTAGAACGACTTAATTTATAAGGCATACCTAACAAACGACGCGCATTATTATTACTAACCATTATCGACTCCTTAAACTACTAAATTAAAAATTCATTAAAAAATGAACATCAAAAATATAGTCATCGTTGACCACAAAGGCTTTTTTGTTTCATAATAATAACAAAACAAAGTGTAACCTATTCAGTATAACACTAAGCCAGTAATATATAATCCAGTTTTACTTATTAGTTTTAAATGGTTACTATATGCTTTACGCTAAAATTATATTAGGGTAAGACAGGATTCTTTTTTTCTACGACAACCTCAAAAAGTATCCATTTATGGAATGAAAAAATGTAAATAATTGAATCTGTGTTATCACAAAATAAGCCCAAAAAAAATCATCAGAACTATCTCTATGAAAACCATTTTCTCTAGCAAATATCGTTATCACATTATCAATCCAACGTTGGTTATTAACCCCGACAGAAAGTCCTAATACATCATTTTTACTTGACTATTATAAAAAATAATAACCGCCCTGCAGCATTAAAATGTATAAACCAACAGACTACATAACAAATAACCTAAAAGCGTGTGCTACAAAATTTTAGCACACGTAGTTCCTTACTCTAGCGGTGAAGCAGGACTTGAGCACTTATCTTTCCAAATTTGGTTAACCTGTTCAGGCAATAATATTTCATGTCCTCCGTCAATAAACGGAATAGAAATATCCATGCGGCCTTCATCATTGGTATAGGATTTAACAATAAAACGCTTAAATCCGTCAGGTTTATCATTTTTATATCGATACACCTCTCCACAAACATAACCAACCTTACCATTATCCGCAGTGTAGCGAGAAAAGTGATATTCAATATTTCTAAACTTTGCTGCTTGTGGGTACGCTAGAACATCATAAACATTCTTTTTCACTTGCTCAACTAAACTCAGTTGAGTTGGTTTCATATATAGTGCCCCTAACAGAAATGCAGCACCAAAAATAAGTATCGCAATGATTACTTTAAAAAAATTCATTTTTATTCTCGCCATATATGACCAAATTTATAGAAATAATGTTCATTATGATGATAACCAGATATCAATTAAAATCCATCTTTAAAACGTAAATATTCTTATATTTATCATTTTGTTATTTAAATAAGTCCAACATTAAAACCTTATTATTTGTAATGTTAAATTGAGTTTAATATTACAACTATTTTTTACTCTTAATCCCCTAGAAAATTTCTCATTTCTATTGTGATCCTCTGTAAACAATCAGTATAGTAAGAAAAATAATAACACTGCATGATAATAGGAACTTGAGAAATGAAAACAATAGGCCTCATTGGCGGTATGAGCTGGGAATCTACATTACTATACTACCAACAACTTAATGAAGGAGTGAAACAACAGTTAGGTGGCCTACATTCTGCTAAAATTGTTTTATATAGCGTCGATTTCGCTGAGATAGAACAGTATCAGTCCAATGGGCAATGGGATTTGGCAGCACAATGTTTAGCAGATGCAGGAGAGCGTTTAAAGCTTGCAGGCGCTGATTTTCTGGTTCTTTGCACCAATACTATGCATAAAGTAGCTCCACTCATTGAATCTCAAACCAGTCTTCCATTATTACATATAGCTGATGCAACAGGTGAACGCATTACACAGTCAAGTATAAAAACAATTGGGCTCTTAGGAACTTCGTTTACGATGGAGCAGCCCTTCTATAAGCAAAGGTTGATTGATAAGTTTAATTTGGATGTATTAGTACCTAGCGACCAAGATAGAAAAATAGTTCATGATATTATTTATAATGAATTATGCTTAGGGAAAATAAACAAAGAATCTAAAAAGGAATATCAACGTATAATGGCATCTCTGGTAGAAAAAGGTGCTGAAGGTATCATTTTAGGATGCACTGAAATAACATTACTTGTTAATCAATATGATACTACAGTAAACATATTTGATACCACCGCCATTCATGCTCAAAAAGCAATTGAAGTTGCGCTATCTGCTTAATCAATATTATCTATTAACAGACACTGTCTTCAATAGTTATTGTTAAGATAGTTTCTGTTAAATAATGGTAGCAAAATTGACATGTTATCTAGTTAAAAATCACATTTTGTGCAATTAAATAGAATTTAATATTAATCAACTCTCGACTTTTGATTATAAAATACAATAATGTTATTTATTATCGTTTATTACACTAACTCTAGTTTTATAATAATCACTTTAACTTCACTGCCTAAAATTTATTCTTTATTAAATTTACAGATTATTACCCATTGAACATTAACTCTCATCTAAGATAATAAAAAAACAAAAACAAATTTATAACAGGTTACTATGAATAAAAATAATGTTGGCAATGTTGTATTAGGTGAATTTATTAAACAAAAGCGTGTTGAACATCAAATTACGACAAAAAAAATGGCTGAATTAATATCTATTTCTGAAAAATCATATATAAAATATGAAGATGGAACTCTTTCCATATTTATTGACCACCTTGTAATACTCTCTAAAATACTCAACGTAGATGTCAAAACATTATTTGACACCTACGTCAACGCACAGTCATGCCCATAGGTATATTTTACTATCACGCAAATTGTGCCTTATATTAAAGAGATTAAACTATACATATCGACAAGCATAAGCCGTCTAGTTAAAATGTAGACATAACTTCAATATGATATAAAGAATCACTATGAGCCAATCAAAATCAGAGAAGTCTCCCTTCTAATAACAATAACATTAACTTATTAGAAGGAAAAATTATGAATTATACTAAATTTAATATAGATACATGGTTACGTAAAGAACATTACAATACCTACGAAAAAACCATGAATTGTGGGTTTAGTTTAACAACTAAAATAGATATCACCAATTTAAAAAAATACATAAATTCAAAAGGTTATAGCTTTTACCCTTCAGTGATTTATTTATTAGCGCGGGTAGCTAACACTTGCAAAGAATTTAGATTTGCAAAAAAAAATGATGAGCTTATTTTATGGGATAAAGTACACCCTAGTTTTACTATTTTCCATAAAGATACTGAAACCTTTTCTTCATTATGGTGCGAATACTCATCAGAAATGGCGATATTTATGGAGAATTATCACCACCAATTAATGTTGCATAAAGATAATCTCAATTTGCACCCTCAATCACAGCAAATTGAAAATGTATTCTATGTGTCATCTTTACCCTGGGTTTCATTTGATAGTTTTAATCTAAATATTGCAGATATTACTAATATCTTTACCCCTATATTCACTATGGGAAAATACTATGGTGACAATAATAAAATATGGCTTCCTCTAGCAGTACAAGTACATCATGCTGTTTGCGATGGCTTCCATGTAGGTAAATTTTTAACTGAGTTACAAAAATTATGTGATGAACTAGCTTATTAGTACCGCAGATACCCACCGTTATGAAGGAAGCCAGCCTTCCTTCATTTGTCTTGGGTTAATCTCGTTATGATAAATCTTTAACTCAAAAATAATACGCTTATATAAATGGCATCCCCAATAGTGCCACTTTGAAAAAAATATTCCATTGGCGTAATTACCATTTTAATGGTGCTGGCGAGTAAAGAAGAAACCAATTCAATTGGGTCAGTTGCAGGCATATTTCCTCCGTATTTTGTTATAGACTAAGTTCTCAGTAGTGCTTATACAATAAGATAAAGGCTATAAAGAAGACGCCATACCTCAACAGATTTTCACCTCTTTTAACTAACTGGTATCACTCTCCCCCCAGCTTCTGCTATTATGAGCCTCTTTTTATAGATCTCGCTGATTACGCTTTAAGCACAGAACAATAATAACTTAACGGCTGAAAGTACAATTAACCATCAGCAACATAAACCCCAGTAGCAGAACAATATAGAATGACGACCAATAAAGAACAGTACAACTTAAATAAGTTGCAAAAAAGAATTCGCCGTGATGTTGGCCAAGCAATCGCTGACTTTAACATGATAGAAGACGGTGACCGAATAATGGTTTGCTTGTCAGGAGGTAAAGATAGTTACACACTGCTTTCCATCCTGCAAAGTTTGCAAAAAAGTGCCCCTATCCAGTTTTCATTAGTTGCGGTTAATTTGGACCAAAAACAACCTGGCTTCCCTGAGCATATTTTACCTGCATACCTTGAAAATCTTGGTGTGGAGTACAAAATTGTTGAAGAAAATACCTATGGGATCGTAAAGGAAAAAATTCCTGAAGGGAAAACAACTTGTTCATTGTGCTCTCGTTTACGACGTGGAATTCTGTATCGTACAGCAACTGAATTAGGCGCAACTAAAATTGCACTTGGTCACCACCGTGATGATATTTTACAGACCATGTTCCTAAATATGTTTTATGGCGGTAAGTTAAAAGGCATGCCTCCTAAATTAATGAGCGATGACGGAAAACACATTGTTATCCGCCCACTAGCTTACTGCCGAGAAAAAGATATTGAGCGCTTTGCGCAGGCTAAAGAATTTCCAATTATTCCTTGTAATCTATGTGGTTCTCAACCAAACCTGCAACGTCAAGTTATTAAAGAGATGCTACGTGATTGGGATAAGCGTTATCCTGGCCGTATCGAAACAATGTTCCGCGCTACTCAAAACATTGTTCCATCTCATTTATGTGATACAGAATTATTTGATTTCAAGAATATTTCTCATGGAGATGAAGTTATCAATGGCGGTGATCTTGCCTTTGACAAAGAGGAGCTGCCTCTCCAGTCTTTTATAGATGAAGATGATAAGCCCGATTTTTCAGCTGAACGCCTTGATATTATTGAAGTTAAATAATATTAATTGATAACCTCCTATTGGGAGGTTATTTTTTACTCAGATTTAATGCAAAAAAAAGCCGATGTAAATTACATCGGCATTACAGTGGTCAATTATTCTGTATAAGAACTCAATATGAGAAAAACTACAATTATGGAGCACAACGTTCATCGCTCAACGTTGCATTCACCTGCAGGACTAATACTGCACTAAAACCTCAGTAGTTTTATTGATTTATCTCAAACTAGGTCCGGTTATAGGAAATAAGTCATCAATATTAGAGCCATCGGCTTTTTCTTAGCCACCACAAGACGGTTGCAATTAAAACGGCTAATAAAACGCAAAAGACACTAAAGGCAAAGCGGAATTCATTACCGGGGATCCCCCCTAAATTCACACCAAACAAACCCGTTAAAAACGTTGTTGGTAAGAATATCATGGCCATTAATGACATTGTATAAATACGCCGGTTCATCATTTCAGTCATCATGTTCGTTATCTCATCAGAAATAATCGCTGTGCGTGCTATAAATCCATCGAGATCTTCAATGCAACGCCCTAACCGGTCAGAAATTTCTTGAATTCGACGACGATTAGTTTCATCTAACCAAAGTAATTTTTCCGTTGTTAAGCGAGAAAACATATCTCGTTGTGGAGCCATATAACGACGGATTACAATAATTTGCTTACGGAGTAATGCAAATTCCCCTCTATCAGGAATTTGGCCATTTAATATGGCGTCTTCCATATCAATTAAACGCTCATGCAAAGAATCTGTAAAATCACTTATTTCATCTGTAATAGAATCAGCAACCTCAACTAACCAATCACCCGTGCTTTGCGCACCTACTCCCTGTTTTAAGTCATCAATAACAGAGTCTAAAGAGTTTACTTTTCGGTGACGGCTAGAAATAATTACCCGGTTATTAATAAATACTCGAAATGCAACTAATTGCTCAGGCCGCTGGCCAGTATTGGTATTTAAAGTTTGCAATGTTAATAAAATGCCATCACCAACACGTATCAAACGCCAACGCCCTGAATGCCCTGATAACGCAGACTTAACTTGTTCATTAAAGAGGTCTGATTGCTGAATCCAATTAAAACTTTGAGGATCTTTATAATCATAATGAAGCCAGAACGGAGACTGCTGGCTCGCACTCGCATTCACATCAATGGGAAGTAACCCACCGTCTCCATTTAACTGAAATGCATGTACAGGATTTGAATTTTGGAATAAAGAACCATAAATCAGCCCCATGCAATATCTCCCTTTTATAATCAATACGGTATTTGTAGTCGAATAAATAATTCTTTGCAATTATTTCAAGAATCGCTCCCACAATACATGAATAAAACAACAAAGAAAAAGATTGAGATTAACATCTTATAAAAACAGACAATTCCCCATAAATCACAAAATATCGCCATTTTTGCTAAATAAAACCACATAATTGACACAAATGAGCAATAAAATTTACGATGAGTTTTTTATTATAAAAAGGTAGTGTTTATTCCTTTTTTTGGTCCTCCTTCCCATTCTCCAGAGGAAGGAGCTTTTTTCTTTCCGTCAGAAAAAACAGCCCACAACATGTGCAGGCTGAGATCTTCGTTAATGTTTAATAATATAAAAACTATGGCTATAAGCGACATCTTCAGGGTTGTTAATCGGGTAACCCTTTAGCCAAGGCTTAATTAGGCGTGCATTGGTATATTGGTAAATAGGTGCGATTGGTGCTTCTTTTGCAATGATAGCCTCCGCATTATTATAATAACGGTTGCGTAATTGCGCATTTGTTTCAATACTCGCCGATGCAATAACCTCATCATATGCATGGTTATTGAATTTTGGTATATTGCCACTATGCTGAGAAGTGAGTAGAGACAAAAAGGTTGAAGGCTCATTAAAATCACCTATCCATGATGCGCGTATAACATCAAAATTTCCCGTATTACGGCTATCTATATAGGTTTTCCATTCTTGATTAACTAATTTGACCTCAGCGCCTAGCTTTTTCTTCCACATAGAAGCAATTGCTATCGCAATTTTCTGATGATTTTCTGAGCTATTGTATAATAACGTTAATTCTAATGGGAGATTTGGCCCAAAGCCTGCTTGTTGCAATAACACTTTTGCTTGCTGGTCTAACTCTTTTTGTGAATAGCTATTATAAAGCCCTTTTTCGGGCTTAAAGCCATCAGTGACATCAGGAGTAAAATAATTTGCGGGCTTCTCCCCTGTACCTAATACCTTATTCGCAATTAATTGGCGGTCAATCGCCATGGATAACGCTTTTCTAACACGAACGTCATCCGTTGGTGCACGTTGGGTATTAAAAGCATAGTAATAGGTCCCTAATTGATCCGGTGTAAAGACTTCATTAGGAATATCTTTTAATAATTTTTGATAGCGCTGTTTTGGAAATGATTCGGTAATATCTAGGTCACCCGCTAAATAACGATTCGTTGCATGGGACTCTTGGTTAATCGGGACAAAAGTGACTTTAGTGATGACTGTATTTTGATGATCCCAATAATTCTTATTTGGTACCAAAACAATTTTTTCATTAACCACTCTGTCAGATAAAATAAAAGCACCATTTCCAACTAAATTTCCGGCTTTTATCCAGTCATTACCAAACTTTTCAACAGTTTCTTGGTGAACAGGAAATAAGCTAAAGTTAGCCGTTAATGAAGGAAAATAAGATACCGGCTTATTTAGAGTAATCTTTAGTGTGCGCGTATCAACCGCTTCAACACCTAGTTGCTCAACTGGCAATTTACCATCAATAATATCTTGCGCATTGTTAATGCCTGCTAGTGCGGCAAACCAAGCAAATGGCGATGTTGTTCCAGGTGAAACAAGTCGCTGCCAACTATAAACAAAATCTTGAGCCGTGACAGGGTCACCATTTGACCAATGTGCGTCAGGTCTCAGTGTAAATGTCCAAATACGATTATCAGCCGTATCCCAATGTTGAGCGACTCCAGGGATCGGCTTTCCATGATCATCTTGATTAACCAGCCCTTCAAATAAGTCACGCATGACTTGCGCCTCTGTTAACCCCACTGATTTTACTGGATCCAAAGATGCAGGCTCATCTTTTAAATGTCGTGTAACTTCTTGGTTTTCAGCTAAAACTGTGCCTGTAGGTATCACGGCACTAATAGCTGGTGTAGTAACAAAAACTGAAGAAATCAAAATCGCTAAAGATGTAAATGAATGTTTATGCATTATATTTTCTATCTTGTTAATATAAATAAAGTTAACTAAAAGCCTAGTTAAATGATTTCAAATGAAGATGCTATTATTAACAACGTTACTGCATTTACTGATTAAGTTTCATTTAGGTAATTTGAATGTTGGAAAAATCCACTATAACAATAAAAACATAAAGTTATGATGTAAAAACCATATCTAACATGCGTAATATCAAGTCGCAATTACTCTGTTGTTTATCTTAATTTATCATATGCCTTCATATTTTAAATATCCACATTTCCCGTGTAATCAATTGATTCCCTAACTCAAATATAGATAAATTAATACTCGTCTTATCGAACCATAACTCTATCTCTATCATTTCTCTGATAATTAAATAATGACTCAAGAAACCAATACAGACCGGTTTCCTTTTGTTACACTTCATAGGTCAGTATAAAAAGCACATAACAAAAAACGCAAGCATTGATAAAGCTTAGTAGTTATATAATGATGATGCACCATACTGTAATAAAAAGTAGGTAAAATTACCTTGTTTTACCCTATATTGGGCTCAAGGTAAGTGATAAGGTTTCCGTATAAAATTTGGTCATTAGTAAAATGTAAAACTCAGCACTGCGTAACTGCCCATTAAAAAACCTTTAATCGCAAAGATTTTTTATTAGAAGATAGATTAAGTTATCAGTGACTCACTTTATGAATGGGAGAAAAATTCATGTCGCAGACAGTTAAGTTAAAAGGTAATGACATCACGGTTAATGGTGTCTTTTTACAAGCGGGCTCAAAAGCTAAACCTTTTACCCTTGTCACCAAAGATCTCAGCGAAGCAACGCTGGAAACCTATGAAGGTAAACGAAAAGTTTTAAATATCTTCCCAAGTGTCGACACTGGCGTATGTGCAGCGTCAGTTCGCAAGTTTAATAAGCTCGCAAACGATTTGGATAACACTGTTGTATTATGTATTTCTGCTGATCTACCTTTCGCACAAGCGCGTTTTTGTGGCGCAGAAGGTTTAGATAATGTCGTTACGCTATCTTCTTTCCGTAGCGGCTCGTTTGCGAATGACTATGGTGTTGATATTGCTAGTGGTCCATTAAAAGGCCTGAACGCTCGTTCCGTTGTTGTCCTAGATGAAAACAATAACGTTATTTATAGCCAATTAGTTCCTGAAATAACTGAAGAACCTGATTACGACAGCGCATTAAATAGTTTGAAATAAGCTTTTGTCATATTTAGTTCACTGTAGTTAACAATAAAGCGGGAATTTCCCGCTTTATTGAATAATATAAACGCCACTCTAGTCTACGTGAGCCCAATACAACGGTTGGTGGTTCTTTGCATTAACAACATTCGCAAATAACTTGTTGTCACTCATTATAGAAATCAAAGTATGAGAGAGCGTACTCAATACTTTTAAGGCTTGGTCCTGGGTAACAGGGCAACAAGATGTCAAAATATCAATAATGAGGTCTCGAGGCTTATGGCCATTTTTCACCAGCGCCTCCCACGTAAAACGATTTTTCTTCGTTAAATATTTTACTGCAGCTTTATTCATCAGATAAAGTTCGGCGGCAGAGGCTGCAGACTCAAACATATCATTTTTATAATGGCTCTGGCTCATGTATTCGCGTAGCTTACGATTTACAACGAAATTAATAGTGAATTGATCCATGGCAACTCCTTATAGGCTGAAACCCATCAGATGAGATTACGATACCCTAAAACAGCAGCTGTCTTTGTTATATAGCAGTAAAATTCACCAATTAGCAATAGTATTAGTAGGGTTTTGCCATATTAAGCGCGAGATAAAAAAGATAATTAGTAAAAAATAGGCAACAATACCTTTGTGCAAAGTGCTTTTCTCTCGCCTGTTGCCTACTCTATAGCAGTACATAGTTCTAATCAGGATATTGAATAATTTCGAGAGTTGTCCCTTTATTGTCTTGAACAAACTGTAGATGGGTTTCTCCTCCAGCAAATTCTTGTTCAATTTTTAAGTTTTTATCATCATTCCAATGATAACGAATAGCAATACAACCGTCCGATGGACAAGGCATTTCAATATTTTGTTTAATCTCTAGATTTTCAGTAAGAAATTGCTTTCCATCCATTAATGCCGTTCTATATTGTATGTATGCTTCTAATAACGATAAGTCTTTAAAATAACACTGAGTCAATGCCCCATTTTCATAGATTTCATCCATTGTTCGCACTACATCTTGGCAATACTTATTCAAACCGTCTTCCGGCATTGTTGTTGCTGTGCCAGAACCACTTAAAACCAGCCCTATTATTGCGAATACGTAAGTTATTCTTTTATACATTTAATTTAGTTTTGCTCTTTTTTCGTATTAAGGCCATATTCTCTCAATTTATTGGCGATTGCCGTATGAGAAATATCCAAACGTTTAGCTAATTTACGGGTACTCGGATAATCGCGATATAAACGAGCTAATACCGATGCTTCATAACGTTTAGTGATTTCATCTAGCGAGCCATTGAGTGAATCTAAAGCGAGTGCGGGGGTATTAACGACATCAGGTAATTGGATATTATCTGCATCTAATATATTGCCATTAAGTTGCGTTAACCCTTGATAAAGAACATTTCTCAGTTGCCTTACATTACCCGGCCAATAATAACTACTTAAATATTCTATCAACGAAGGTGCCAATTTAGGTTCAGCAATATGAAGCTCTTTGGAAAAACTGGCGACAAATGTTTTGGTTAACGGTTGAATATCTTCTTTACGTTCACGCAATGGAGGAATGGTTAATGTCAGTACATTCAAACGATAATAAAGGTCCTCTCTGAATTTCTTTTCGGCAACCAATTCAGGTAAATTTTTCTGTGTTGCACAAATCACACGAACGTTCACCTTAACTTCTCTTTCTTCCCCAACACGCCTAAATGTCCCATCATTTAAAAAACGTAATAACTTAATTTGCATTTGTGGCGACATTTCAGCAATTTCATCAAGCAACACCGTTCCGCCGTTGGCTTGTTCAAAAAAACCCTTTTTGCCTTCAACTGCATTTGGATAAGCTCCCGCTGCATAACCAAATAATTCACTTTCTACAACATCATCCGGCATCGAAGCACAATTTAAGCCTAAAAACGGTTCTTTTCCTCTCGCACTATGCAAATGACAAGCTTTCGCTAAGATATCTTTCCCAGTCCCCGTTTCACCAACAAGTAATAATGGCTCATCCAGCATAGCAATACGTTTGGCTCGTTCAACCACATTTGCCATGACAGGGCTAACAGCAATAATTTGTTCAAAACCGCTGCCATCCACCTCAATAACTTGTTGGCGTTGCTTATCTAAAATTGCAGCCGATTTCAACAGTAATACCGCACCAGTACAATGGGATTTACCATTTTCATCAGCCAAAATAATAGGTGTTACTTGCATCAAATAGTCTTGGCCTTTAATGACAACTTTCTCGGTGTACGCCTCTGGTGACTCCCGTTCAAACCAACGTACTAGCCCTTGACTACCAACTAATTGTGAAAAGGTTTTTTCTCGAATTTTAGCCTCATCATAACCAAATAACTGCAATGTCATTGGGTTAATCAATTCAATATTTAGCTTGTTGTCGATGGATAAAACAGGTTCTGGAAATGAGTTTAAGAGCGCCCAAACGGCTTTATGTTCTCTTTCTGAAGGCATAAAATAAATTCGGCGAACATCAATAACACCATTAATACGCCGTATTTCTGCCATCAATGTGCTGAATACCTGAAAATCTACAGGTGTAAAATTGAGGTAAATCCTACGTTGAGGAGAGATTTCAATACCTTTTAAATCAATATTTTGTAGAACTAAAAGATCAAGTAATTCACGCGTTAAACCGATACGGTCTTGGCAGGTCACTTCGAGGCGCATGGGTAAGAACCTTCATCAAAAAAGCCGAGAGAATAAAGGTATTTTAGCCTTAAACATTAAGGGAATACAGTGTTTGTGTCACAAATTGTTGACAGCTGTAAGCTTTATAGTCATCAACAAATAAAATCACGGTTTTCCTTTATTTTTTAAGGCTTGAAATAAGAATAAACACATTAATCAATAAATGATGCTGCAGAGTGAGCAAAAACTGTCAACTCACCCTGCCAATGATATTGTTTTACGCTTTTTCTTTTTTACTGGGGATGACATTTTTTAACTGGCCAATTAACTGATGGCGAAAATCAGCTAAACGTGGCTTGTTTTCTATCCAAGGTAGTGGTCGACATAATTCCATCGCCTTAATACCTAAACGCGCAGTTAACAAGCCTGCTCCAATACCTTGTGCTGCTCGTGTTGATAACCGTGCAGTAATGTCTTGAGATAGCCAATCCATCCCCACTTCACGAATTAATTCAGACGCTCCCGCAAAGGCAATATTAATGAGCACCATGCGAAATAGTCGAATTCGGCTGTAATAACCGAGTTCAATACCATAGATTGCCGCGATCCGATTAATTAAACGAATATTTCGCCAAGCAATAAATGCCATATCCACCAGTGCTAGCGGGCTCACCGCAATCATGATGGCCGATTCCGCAGAACAACGACTAATTTCTTTGCGAGCTTGTTCATCAAGGATAGGCTGAACCATTCGACTATACAATTCAACAACTTCCCTATCATTATGCGAGTCATGAAGAGTGGCTTGCCAATTAACAATCGCAGGATGTTGCATTGATAACGCAGATTGTTTAGCCAATTTTTCACAAAAAGCCTTTCCTTGCCCCATACCATGACTGTGCAATAATTCGCGTGCAAAGTCCCGTTCCTCCGCACGTTCTCTCAGGCGATACAACCGCCGCCATTCGCCAACAACCGACCCAACACCCGCCACAACGATTAAACCGCCCGCAGCAGCGACACCTAACGCAGTCCAATCTTGTGTTACCCATGATTGGTGAATCCAAACGCCGAGTTGAGCAACGACGCTGACTCCAAAAATTCCCGCCGCCGCGCCAACTAATTTTCGCCAAAAGCTCCGTTTTGGTTTTAACGCTTCGTTAATCAGGCTTTCAACTTCACCCTCTTGGCTATCTTGCTCAGTTTCCAAGGAAATTGGAGTGAATTTTTCGAGTTCTCGCTCATCAAAAACTTGCGCTTTTTTTAGTGATTCTTTCGTCTTATTTTCACTATTTTCAGCAAAATCTAAACGCTGTTTTAAGGGTTCATTCATTTCAGTTTATCTCCCAACAAAAATTCAAGCGCACTGTCCATACGAATGTGTGGCAATGGTTGATCCATTGGCGTTGGCCTTGGTCTGAAATCTTCAAATTGAAAACCTTGAGTTTGCCAGAATTGTTCATTCGGTAAGCGTTTTGGTACTTCTCCTGGATAAAACATTAACGGTTGACCATCACTTAGCCGATTCCCTTTTAACGCAGGTAATTTTTCACCTTTATAATCTACCAAACCACTTTCGGTGGCTTGTATTGATGCTAGCCCCACACAATCCATGCTGATCCCCTCAAACGCAGCATGCTGCCATGCCTCTTGCACTAACTGTTGCAATAAAGCCACTAAATTTGCATGTTGGTCTGGTGTTACGTGATCTGACTTGCTTGCGGCAAAGAGTAATTTATCAATACAAGGTGAAAATAAACGCCTCAGTAATGTGCGCTTTCCATAATGAAAACTACGCATTAATTGCGTTAATGCCATTCTCATATCATTAAAAGCATCAACACCACTATTTAGCGGTTGTAAGCAATCAACTAACACAATTTGTCGGTCGAAACGTTGGAAATAATCACGATAAAAGCCCTTTACAACATGCTCACAATAATATTGATAACGTTGCTGTAATGCGCCAATATTGGTGTTCTTACCTGCCTGTGCGAGCTTTTTGTCGCCATATTTGGCCACATTCGGCCATGGGAAAAATTGCAGAGCGGGCGCTCCTGCTAATTCAGCGGGTAAAACGAAACGTCCCGGTTGAATAAAGTGCTGCCCTTGGGCCTTGCATTCCACTAAATACTGAGTATAAGCAGCTGCAATTTCAGCAAGCAAATTTTCATCAACTGGCGCTAAAGGGTCACATTTTTCACACAATGCCAGCCACGGTTGGGCTAAATGTGCACGTTCCCCCTTGATTAAGGTGTTCATTTGTTCAGACCACGCTAAATAATTTAAATCTAGCATGGGTAAATCCAACAACCATTCGCCGGGGTAATCGACAATCTCTAAATATAATGATGAGTTATCAACAAAATGACGCAAAAAAGAGTCTTCTGAACGGTAATGTAATTTAAGGCGTATTTCACTGACTCCCCTTGTTGGGGTTGGCCATTGCGGGGGCTCCCCATAAAGAGAGGCTATACCTTCATCATACGCAAAACGCGGTACTGACAAATCACGGTGAGGTATCCGTTTAACACCTAATAATCGCTTATCTCGCGCAGCAGAAAATAAAGGCAGCCGCGCTCCGGCATTCACATTCAATAGTTGGTTCACCAGTGAAGTAATAAATGCGGTTTTTCCACTACGGCTAAGCCCTGTTACTGCGAGCCTAACATGACGATCAACACTTCTATTCATCAAATCCGTTAATTCACTGTGCAGTCGTTTCATGCTCCTCCCAAGACTTATCCTTTCAATTTAAACCCATTTTACGTTATATTGCGTACTATAATTTAGCATAAAACAAATTGTATTAGGTTAACCGTTTAATTAGTACATTGAGCAACCACTTACTCGTCAATAATTTAATGATTTTACCTACGACTCCCGCTGGACCATATGTCATAAGTAATACCGCAGCGATTCGAATACCTTTTTGTAGAATAAGTTTCTTTGCAAATTTTTTGATTCGATAACGAACGTTATTTGCCATATGTCACTCACTTATTGATAAAAAATAAAAGGGATTTGGTTTTGAAACCTAATCCCTTATCATGTGATGGCGATACGATTTGCTATAGATTTCGAAATTTACTGTTCACTGTATAAGTATCTGAAGTAACGTATCTTTCAATCTGGCGTAACTTCATTTCACCGGATTTTAATTGTGTATCAATTTGGTTAATAAGACTACTCACTTCTGGGCCAATATCTTGCTGTGAACGGTAGCCACTTGGTGCCGCTTCGACAACAAAGCACATCACGATGTACAAAATCAAAGTAATACCAAAGCTTACAAATAAGGCTAATACGGCTAATGCTCTGACCAAAGCAACCGGAAGTTCTAAGTACTCAGCAATACCCGAACACACACCACCGAACACACGTCTATCCGTTAAACGATAAAGTTTGCGGTTGCGAAATTGAGTCATTATTTTTGCCTCCAATTTGGGTGTTCTGCATCCAAAATATCTTCAAGCGTTTTAATGCGTTGCTGCATCTGTGATGCTTGCTCTGCTAATTGCATCAAACGTTGTACTTCATTTTCAGTTAGCTGACTCCCCTGCCCATTATTTTTTTTGCTGTAATGTAGCCACAGCCAAATAGGCAGAATAAAAATGAGAAAAATAATTAATACGAGAGACAGAAAAACGTAGCCCATCACATATCCTTATACATATGGTTAACCTATCTATGGCACTGATACGATATTGCTGACGTACCAGTGCATCAAAATAACTGTTACTGATCTTTATTGATTTTAGCTTTAAGCGCCGCTAATTGCGCGCTTATTTCATCGTCTGCTTTTAACTCTGCAAACTGTTGATCCAGTGATTTTTGTTTACCAATACCATAACTTTGAGCTTCACCTTCCATATGGTCTATACGGCGCTCAAACTGTTCAAAGCGAGCCATTGCTTCATCCAGTTTGCCACTATCCAGTTGGCGACGTACATTACGGCTAGATTGTGCTGCTTCCATACGAACAGCCATTGATTGCTGTTTCGCACGCGTTTCTTGCAGTTTGTTTTCTAATTCAGAGATTTCACCTTTTAAACGAGTCAAGGTTTCATCAACAATAATCAGCTCGTGTTTTAAGGTGTCGACCATTGCACTCACTTTTTGCTTTTCAATCAGTGCTGCACGCGCTAAATCTTCTTTATCTTTCACCAGTGCTAATTCTGCTTTTTCTTGCCAATCAGCAACTTGTTTTTCGCCCATCTCAATACGGCGCTCTAAACCTTTCTTTTCAGCTAAGGTACGTGCTGATGTCGAACGAATTTCAACTAGCATGTCTTCCATTTCTTGAATCATCAGACGGATCATTTTTTGCGGATCTTCTGCTTTGTCTAACAAAGAAGCGATGTTTGCATTAATGATATCGGCAAAACGTGAAAAAATACCCATTATTTATATCCCCTTGATGGATTTAATCATTCTGTAGCGCCTCGACCTGATTTGGCTTCCAACCCATACCTGACGCTCCGTTAGTCAAACAACAAATAGCATGTTGTATTTAGCTATTGCAATTCACATATTGCAACTCGCGTGCCAACTTTAAAAAAAGATCGTATCACAATGATTTTAAATAAAATAATTATAAACTTTCTCTAAAAGTCATTTTAGTCTATAGTTAAAGAATCGGTATTTCCAACCAACTATTGGTAAAAAAAACCATGAAAGAAACCAACGAACCTATTCTTGGCGTTTCAAGTAATTTTCTCGATGTACTCGAACAAGCTTCTGAACTCGCTCAGCTCAATAAGCCTGTTTTGGTTATCGGCGAACGCGGTACGGGTAAAGAACTTATTGCAGATAGACTCCATTACCTCTCCCCGCGCTGGCAAGAAGCTTTTATCTCTCTCAATTGCAGCGGACTCAATGAGAATTTACTGGATTCTGAATTATTTGGACATGAAGCAGGTTCTTTTACAGGCGCCCAAAAACGCCATCAAGGGCGCTTTGAACGAGCAGACAAAGGTTCCCTTTTTCTTGATGAGCTCGCCACTGCACCAATGTCAGTTCAAGAAAAACTGCTGCGAGTCATTGAATATGGTGAACTTGAACGAGTCGGTGGAAGCCAAGCATTACACGTGGATGTGCGTTTAATCTGTGCTACAAATGCCAATTTACCTGAACTTGCCAAACAGGGCCGTTTTCGAGCTGACCTCTTAGATAGGCTGGCTTTTGATGTTATTCGCCTCCCCCCACTGCGTGAACGACAGCCGGATATCTTATTGTTAGCAGAACATTTTGCCATTTTAATGTGTGGCGAATTAAAACGTTCACACTTTACAGGTTTTACATTACATGCCCAACAGGCTCTGCAACACTACCCATGGCCAGGTAATGTACGCGAATTAAAAAATGTTATTGAGCGCTCGATATACCGCCATGGAAACTGTGCTGACCCCGTTGATAATATTATTTTTGACCCATTTGGCGAAAAACTTGCTGAGCTACATGAATCACTAAGTTCACTCCCCATGCCACATACCCAACAACAGAATACAATTTTGCCTTCATTACCATGTGATTTACGTCAGTGGCAACAACAATCCGAAAAAGCGCTATTGGAACAAGCACTAACGGATAGTCATTTTAATCAACGTAAAGCTGCACAACGGTTATCATTAAGTTATGACCAACTACGAGGCTTAATGAAAAAACATCAAATAAATATTGAGAGTTAATAACACGTAGTTCAAATAATCCGAATTTATTGTTTGAACTACTGCATTATACTTAAATATTAAAAATTCAGGTTTAAAAAATTCGGTTTGTATTTATTGCTAAATATTTCCAATCTTATATTTTGGTTTCAAAAATCATTTACTCCCTTCACTGTCAAAATATATTATCGACAGAGTAAAATTAAAATAAAATTATTTAACTCAAATAAATAACTAAATAAAAACAATTGGTAACGGAGATTTTACTTTCTAAATTCAAAATTTGAAAATAATAAAAAAATTATAGCTAGTTACTTGTACTAATTATCACACATAAATAATGATTTATTTTAGCACATTTAGTTAATTATATAATCATAACTACGTCTATTTTAATCATATTAATGTTAACTAATTAAATTATTTTTACACCTTGTCATATTTAACTACTGTGCGAAATATATTTATATGATATCTCTATTAATATGATATTTATTATATGAGGAGCCTATTATGAAGAATATAAATATACTTGCTATAACCTTTTTTCTTCTCGGTTTATCTCCTACAGTCAACGCGGAATCATTAATGAGAACATTCTCTTACTGTGATGCGACTTTTTTCGAGAAAATAAAAGAGTATCCCGTTTTAAATGATGCATCTAATGCATTGAAAAATATGAAATTAGGTGATGGTGAACAAGTTTCTGTTAATCTCAATTTTTCACCTACGGGAATTGTGACTTTTAATCGTTTTTTTGTTAGTCATAGTAATTTCGATAAATATGATGACTTCGCCTATTTAGGCTTACGTGGCCAATACTATTTTTGGGGATTTGAAACCACTCAAAGCTTTGAAGAGGTTATCCGTTATACTTCATCAAGAATTGCTATTCTAAAGGTGGGAAATACTTATATCTACTCCCCCATGATCCGCCACAATTTGCAGGGCCAATGGGTGTTTAACGAATACGCAACGCAAAACTATAACTTGGACCCAAATGCGGCTGAAAAAATGCTGATTATTGAAAAAGATGAACAAAGAGGAGTGGTTCGTTTCTTATGTACACTCCAAGGTAAAGTGACCGATGAAGACCTACACTATGTGGGTTTAGAGTAATAGCGAGAAATGAAGCTAAAAGAGTTTGATTATACAAAAAAAAAGCCAGCACCCAAGCTGGCTATTAAATAAAACACTGGAAGCAATGTGAGCAATGTCATGCCTTGTCTACATAAGCACTTGGCTTAATTGACAAAACGAATGATAATCGTTATCAGTGCCATTTGTAAAGCTTTTTAATGAGATATTTTCTCATTAAGACATACTTCAATGATTAATTTAATAATTTAAGTTAAGCATTATATTAATAACTTCCTTTTTAGCTTAATTTTCATGCTTTTGTAGGCTAAATTTTGCTTATACCCTGTCCCCCCATTTTTAGGCTACAATAGGTCAATTCTAGTTAACGATGTCAGTGGTATGCGCCTATTAACTCTTTGGTTTTTATTTATCATTTCTGTGTCTGCACAAGCGCTTAATAACCAAGAGCGCTTTACCGATATTGTGGCTAACGAGGTTCCTGCAGATATACGCCAAAAAGGTTTTATTTACTGTGTAAATGGGATCGTAACAACATTTAATCCACAACTAGTCAGTAGCGGGCTAATTGTCGACCCTCTCGGTGCTCAAATTTATGATCGCCTATTAGATGTTGATCCATTTACCTATCGTTTGGTTCCAGAACTGGCTGCTAACTGGGAAGTCCTCGATAACGGCGCAACCTACCGCTTATACCTGCGTAAAGATGTAAAGTTTCAAAACACAGCTTGGTACACACCAACGCGCAATATGAATGCTGATGATGTTGTGTTCAGTTTTTCTCGCATGTTTGAAGTCAACCATCCTTATCATTATATCAATGGGGGACGTTACCCTTATTTCGATAGTTTACAATTTGCCAATAGTGTCCAAAGCATACGTAAAATTAATAACCATACGGTGGAGTTCCGTTTGAATTCACCTGATGCGTCTTTTTTATGGCACCTAGCAACACACTATGCTCCTGTCCTTTCATCCGAGTACGCTGATTACCTTTCAAGTATCAATCGCCAAGAGCTGATTGATTGGCGACCTGTGGGTACGGGACCATTTCATTTAGATGACTACCAAGCTGGGCAATTCGTTAGACTTCTCAGAAATGACAATTACTGGAAGGGTTTGCCGCGTATGGAAGAAGTGGTTGTTGATATGGGGGCCGGAGGAACTGGTCGCATTTCGAAATTACTCACAGGGGAATGTGATGTTTTAGCCTACCCTGCAGCAAGCCAATTAAAAGTATTACGAGATGACCCACGTTTGCGAATTTCTATGCGTTCTGGGATGAATATTGCCTACCTCGCATTTAATACCAGTAAACCACCATTAGATAAACTAAAAGTACGTCAAGCCATTGCTTATGCAATTAATAATGAACGTCTAATGCAATCAATTTATTACGGTACAGCAGAAACAGCTGCATCTATTTTACCAAGAGCTTCATGGGCTTATGATAATCAAGCAAAGATCACTGACTATAACCCCGAACTTTCCAAACAAATGCTCAAAGAGATGGGGTTAGAAAATCTAAAACTGGATTTATGGGTGCCTATCGCTTCGCAATCATATAACCCTAGTCCACTAAAAATGGCTGAGCTTATCCAAGCAGACTTGGCACAGGTTGGTATTGTTATGAATATCCGTTCTGTTGAGGGCCGCTTCCAAGAAAACCAATTAATGGATAGAACCCATGATATGACATTAGCAGGTTGGACAACTGACAGTAATGACCCAGATAGTTTTTTCCGCCCGCTACTAAGTTGTGCGGCAATTGGTTCCCAAACCAATTTAAGCCATTGGTGTAACCCCGCTTTTGATGAAATCTTACATAAGGCACTATTGACACAGCAATTAGCCGCACGTATAGATTATTACCATCAGGCACAGCAAATTTTAGGGGAAGATTTACCTGTCTTACCCCTCGCCTACTCTTTACGTTTACAGGCCTATCGCTATGATATAAAAGGGCTAATGATCAGTGCGTTTGGTAATACCTCATTTGCCGGTGTGTATCGGGAAATGGAACAGGCTGAAAAAGTTTCTCCGAAAAAACAGAGGCAGCAACCATGATAATTTATTCACTGCGTCGTTTTTTACTTTTATTAGTCACAGTATTCTTCTTATCACTAGTCAGCTTTAGCTTAAGCTATTTTACGCCTAATGCACCACTGGGTGGCGCATCACTTATCGATGCCTATATTTTTTATTTTGAAGGCTTACTCCATTTTGATTTTGGCGTTTCAAGTATCAACGGGGAACCCATCACTGAACAATTAAGAGACACATTCCCTGCCACCATGGAGTTATGCATTTTAGCGTTTATTTTTGCTTTAACGACAGGTATTCCACTCGGGATTATTGCTGCTTTTTGGCGTAATAAACCAGCGGATATTGCTATCAGTGTTTTTGCTTTATTAGGATTTTCTGTCCCTGTATTTGTACTCGCACTCGTTTTAACCCTCTTTTTCTCATTACATTTAGGGTGGCTGCCTGTATCGGGTCGAATTGACCTATTATACAATTTAAAAACAGTAACTGGCTTTGCCTTGGTAGATGCATGGCTTTCGGATTCACCCTATCGTAAAGATATGATTATTAATGTGCTTGAACACATGGTATTACCTGTTCTGACTTTGGCGCTCGCACCAACAACCGAGGTTATTCGGTTGGTACGTAATAGCACCGAAGAAGTCGCCAGTGAAAATTATATAAAAGCAGCCGCTATTCGAGGGTTGTCACGAATAAAAATCATCCGTCGTCATATTTTTCATAATGCTATTCCCCCCATTATTCCTAAGCTTGGGCTACAGTTTTCTACTATGCTGACACTGACCATGGTAACTGAACTCGTTTTTAACTGGCCAGGGCTTGGCCGTTGGTTAGTTACAGCTATCCGCCAAGAAGATTACTCCGCAATATCCGCTGGCGTGATGCTAATTGGCGCACTAGTGATTACTGTAAATGTGTTGTCTGATATTCTAGGCGCCATGATGGACCCACTAAAACATAAGGATTGGTATGTCCTCAGATAATTTTTATCGTGAACAAAAAATGCCATCCCCAACACGAGTGGTATGGAATATCTTCTCATCAGATGTGGTTTCTATGGTGGGTTTTTTTGGTGTATTAGTTTTATTAATTTTATGCTTTGTTGGCTCTTATTTAGCACCTTATGCACTAGATCAACAATTTTTAGGTTACCAACTAACACCACCGTCTTGGTCACATTATGGTGATGTTGCATTCTTCTTTGGGACTGACGACCTTGGCCGCGATATTCTGAGCCGGCTATTAATTGGCACTAAATCAACATTTGGTGCGGCTATTTTAGTCACACTGATTGCAACACTAATTGGATTAGTTCTCGGCTGCCTAGCAGGAATGACTCGCGGGTTAAAATCTGCAATTTTTAACCACATACTCGATACACTGCTTTCAATCCCATCCTTATTACTCGCTATTATTGTCGTCGCTTTTATGGGCGCTAGTTTAGAAAATGCGATGCTCGCTATTTGCCTTGCATTAATTCCGCGAATGGTTAGAACCATCTATGTTGCTGTACATGATGAGTTAGATAAAGAATACATCGTTGCCGCACGCCTAGATGGCGCTTCAAACATTTTTATTTTATGGTATACCGTACTGCCAAACATCACCCCTATTCTCGTCACTGAACTAACTCGGGCACTTTCAATTGCCATTTTAGATATTGCCGCTTTAGGTTTTCTTGATTTAGGTGCACAACTTCCATCTTCTGAATGGGGTGCCATGCTAGGAGATACTTTAGAGCTTATCTACGTTGCTCCCTGGACGGTTATCTTACCCGGTGTTGCTATCATGATAAGCGTGCTTTTCGTTAACCTTTTAGGTGATGGGCTACACCGTGCCATCAATGCGGGAGTTGAATAATGCCACTGCTAGACATCCGCAATTTAACTATCGAATTTATGACTGCCAATGGCCCAGTCAAAGCTGTTGATCGCGTATCAATGACATTATCTGAAGGGGAAATCCGAGGTTTAGTCGGCGAATCAGGTTCTGGAAAAAGCCTTATTGCAAAAGCTATCTGTGGCGTAACGAAAGACAACATTCGTGTGAAAGCCGACCGTTTTCGCTTTCAAGACATTGACTTACTAAAACTCAGCCCACGTAAACGTCGCAAGTTAATTGGCCATAACATCTCCATGATATTTCAAGAGCCACAATCTTGCCTCGACCCAGCCGCTGATATAGGCAAACAGCTTATCCAATCGATTCCTGGATGGACATATAAAGGCCGCTGGTGGCAACGTTTTAATTGGCGTAAACGCCGTGCAATAGAACTGTTACACCGTGTGGGGATAAAAGATCATAAAGATATCATGCGCAGTTACCCTTATGAACTCACCGATGGTGAATGTCAAAAAGTCATGATTGCAATTGCGATAGCTAACCAACCACGGTTATTAATCGCCGACGAACCCACCAATGCGATGGAGTCTACCACTCAAGCGCAAATTTTCCGTCTACTAGATAAATTAAACCAAAACAATAATATGGGAATTTTGCTCATTAGCCATGATATGGAAATGATGTCAAAACTTGTTGACCGCATCAACGTACTCTATTGTGGGCAAACGGTTGAGAGCGCAACACCAGAAGATATCCTACAGCGGCCACGCCACCCTTATACCCAAGCATTAATCCGTTCAATCCCAGATTTTGAAAGCCCTCTTCCCCACAAAGGGCGGTTAAATACGTTACCCGGTGCAATTCCGTCTCTTGAACATTTGCCTATTGGTTGCCGCCTTGGCCCCCGTTGCCCTTATGCACAACGTACTTGCATCAACGCGCCTCAACTACGTAATATTAAAGGCCACCTCGTTGCTTGCCATTACCCGCTAAACACCGAGGAACAATCTTAAATGGAAACTTTACTTGAAGTCCGTAATCTCACCAAAACTTTCCGTTTTCGTGAGGGTCTATTTCATCGGCACGAATTACAAGCTGTTAAGCCTGTTAGCTTTAACTTACAGGCAGGCCAAACATTAGCCATTATTGGTGCCAATGGCTCAGGAAAATCAACGCTTGCGCGAATGTTATCCGGCGTTGTAGAACCCACCAGCGGCGATATTTTTATACACGGACAACCCCTTAATTTTGGCGATTATAGCTACCGTTGCCAGCGTATTCGCATGATTTTCCAAGACCCAAGTACGTCCCTAAATCCAAGGCAGCGTATTGGTCAAACGCTTGAACTCCCTTTGAAATTAAACACTGACTTAACTGGCATAGAACGTGAAAGGCGCATTATTCAAACACTTCGCCAAGTCGGGTTACTTGCTGACCACGCTGAATATTACCCACATATGTTAGCATCGGGGCAAAAACAGCGTATTGCACTGGCAAGAGCGCTTATTCTACAACCCGAAATTATCATTGCGGATGAAGCGCTAGCTTCGTTAGACATGTCCATGCGGTCACAGATCATCAACTTAATGCTAGATTTGCAAGCAAAACAAGATATTGCATTTATCTATGTTACCCAGCACTTAGGGATGATGAAACACGTCAGTGATAAAATGCTTGTGATGGATAAAGGTGAAGTTGTCGAACGTGGTAATACAGCAGAAGTTTTAGCTGCCCCTCTTCATGACGTTACCCGACGACTAATTGAAAGCCACTTTGGTGAGCCCCTGTCGATTGATGCTTGGCGGCAAGACTTATAATGGCTTCTCCATTGTCTGTGGGTAAAATTCCTCACAGACAATGAATTAAACTCGTTATTTAACGTGATATCGTGACATTAGCCTTAATATGTTTAAGGTGAACGACTATCGTAAATGTAACAATCACCAACAGTGACCATGCCCCCCACTTACCTGCATGTACCATTGACCAAGCTCCAATCTGGTTTGGATATTGCCAAACACCAAAAAATGTCCCAAAATTCTCAGCCAACCAAATAAAAAAGCCAATTAGCATAAATGCGAGCAATAATGGCATTTTTCGCTCTTTATCTAGCGGAGTATAAAAAACCACACTACGGGCATACAACCCCATAATAAATGCAGCTAAATACCAGCGATAATCATCAATATAATGATGACTAAAAAAATTAATATAAATAGCTAATGCAACTAATGTTGCCATCCAATAGGGTGGATAGTGTTCAATTCTTACTTTAAAAAATCGCCAAGATTGAATGATATAGCTCCCTACAGCGGCATACATAAATCCAGTAAATAAAGGAACCCCCCAAAGCTTAGTGTAAGCTTCATCTGGATATTGCCATGATCCAATCGTTGCTGACGTTTTAAACAACTCCATCATAAAACCAACTAAATGGAAAACACAAATAGCCTTTAACTCATCCCAGGTTTCCAGTTTTGACCACACTAACAAGGCTTGAAAGGCAACTGCAAAAATCAATAACAAGTCATAGCGAGGGATACCAATTAGCCCTTTAGCTGGTACCAAAAATAGCGCCAGAAAGAAAAAACCTGCGAATAAACAAGAACGAGCATTAATTAAACCGAAAAACCAAAACTCTAATAGAAACCGTTTAATGCCATGGCTATTATTCGGCTGATGAGCCATTAAAATTTGGTCTAATTTCCCTAACACATTCAATTTTTGACACAAACTGGTCATTTATTCGCTCACCTAATTTTTTATTATTTGGTTTGTTTTCTTTCATAAGACAAGGCGATGAGTTTAACAAAATAGTTATCCCCTACATAAGGTAACTATCTTAGACTTATGCATTTTTATTTTTTATAGTTTTAAGCGCTGGGTTTACACTACCTATTAATATTAACGATATTTTCCATCCGATTTTAAGTTTTATTTTTTAACTCGCACCTGATGGCAATTCGTTAACAAAAAGTAATGATATACTTAAATGATATGTGTTTATTTGCTATATGAATGCCAATCCAACAATTTAGGAGTTTTATGATGAAATTATATTACGCTCCCGGTGCTTGCTCACTTTCTCCCCATATCATTCTGCGTGAAACTGGTTTAGATTTCAGTATTGAGCGAGTGAATATAAAAGAAAAAAAGACTGAGAAAGGTGAAGACTTTTTAGCAATAAACCCAAAAGGACAGGTACCAACCTTAGTGCTAGATAATGGCGAACAACTCACTGAAGGTGCTGTTATTGTTCAATATATTGCGGATCAAAAGCCGGATCGTAACCTGATAGCACTTCCAGGCTCAATGAAGCGTTATCACCAATTAGAAGCTTTAAATTTTATTTCAACAGAACTACATAAAACTTTCTCACCTTTATTCACTCCAGGAACACCAGAAGAGTATAAAGATACTGTCCGTAACGTATTGTTTAATAAGTTTAAGTATGTTGATAGCGTGCTCGCCAAACAAGCTTTCTTTGCTGGGGATACTTTTAGTGTCGCTGATGCCTATTTATTTACGGTTAGTAATTGGGCAAAACACGTTGGGCTTGATTTGACTAGCTTAACCCACCTGCAAGATTACAGTGCTAAAATCGCCAAACGCCCTAATGTTCAGGACGCATTAAAAGCGGAAGGCCTAATCTAATCTGTAAAATAGCGCTCTTTCAGTAGAGCGCTATCTTTGATAATACAAATCAATTTAATCTAATTGTGTTGCACAGAAATTATGTTCTGGATTAACCATTTTGTCTTGAGCAGCAACGAGTTGTAATTCGTATTCTCCCATTTCTTTGGTTTTTATCATCACTTCATATACTGCAGCTGCAACGTGTTCTAATCCCTTATCTAAAGGCTCACCTTTCAATAAGTTAACCAACATTAAACCACTGGTCAAATCACCAACACCAACAGGTTGTTTTTCACCAAAATCAACAAGTGGACGGCTAACATGCCAACTATGCTCTGTTGTTACAAGGATCATTTCAAAACGATCTGCGCGATACCCAGCCCGACTTAAATGTTTAACAAGAACTATTTTAGGCCCTTTGTGGCACAATTCACGTGCAGCTTGCGTAGCCTCTTCGACATTTTTAATGGTTCTACCCGTTAAGGTTTCTAGTTCTAATAAATTTGGTGCAATAACATCACTAGCAGCCAGTGCGCGCTCACAAAGGAATTCAGCAACTCCAGGAGCAACAATACAACCTTTTTCAGGATGTCCCATTACTGGGTCACAAAAATACAGGGCTTGAGGGTTTACTGCTTTTACTCTTTGCACGATAGCAAGAATATCATTTCCTTGCTCTGCAGACCCAATATAGCCACTTAATACAGCATCACAAATTTCTAATTTATAGATTTTAGCTAAACCATCAACGATGTCGGTTAAGTGCTGCGCTGGAAAGACACTTCCAGTCCATTGTGAGTATTGTGTATGATTCGAAAATTGTACGGTATTGAGTGGCCACACATCTACGCCCATTCGGCACATAGGAAATGCAGCAGCACTGTTTCCTGCATGGCCGAAAACAACATGGGATTGAATTGATAATACGCTTTTCATTGAGAACCCAAAAAATTGTTATGTCGAATGAAGAGAAATCAGTGATTACCCATTGCAAATATGAATACACTCCAAATAATTCAAGTCATATATAAGTGACATAGGAAAATGAATCGAGGGCATACACCCGCATGCAATTCGGAGAACCTAGCGCAGTCAACACCGATACAATTTGAATTATGGCGAGTATAGCCCGGAAGGTTCCGGGCTGGTATTACAAAGGTTAGTCAGAGCTATTTCCAATTAATTAAACAGTCGTTTTTCTTACCACGACGGATCAATGTATAACGCCCAAACAGGCGGTCTGCATCAGAGAAGACATACATTGGCTCTGTTTGTTTCTGGCCATTAATAGATACCGCGTTAGAACTAATTGCCGTTCTTGCTTGCCCACGAGAAGGCGTTAACTCTGAATCCACTAAAGCTTGTTGTAAATCAGCGCCTGCTTCTAAGGTAATACAAGGAATACCATCTTGAGCTAATTGTTCAAAATCAGCTTCAGTTAAATCAGATACGGCACCAGAGAATAAGCTTTCAGTAATACGTTTTGCAGCAGCTAGCCCTTCTTCGCCATGTACCAGTTTAGTGACTAATTCTGCCAATACATATTGAGCCCGAGGCGCTTTACCGCTGTTTTTATCTTCTTCTTCCAGTGCATTAATTTCATCAATTTCCATGAATGTGAAGAATTTTAAGAAGCGATAAACATCAGCATCTGCCGTGTTGATCCAGAACTGGTAGAATTTATATTGGCTAGTTTTCTTGGAGTCTAACCAAACTGCACCACCCTCAGTTTTACCGAATTTTGTGCCGTCAGCTTTAGTAATCAGAGGTACCGTCATGCCAAATACTTGGTTTTGGTGTAGGCGACGAGTTAAATCGATACCAGAAGTGATGTTACCCCATTGGTCAGAACCACCAATTTGCAGTTCCACGCCCATCTCTTTGTTCATATTTGCAAAGTCATAACCTTGTAAAAGATTATAAGCAAACTCAGTAAAAGAGATACCAACGTCATCACGATTTAAGCGTTGTTTAACTGACTCACGGTTAATCATTTGGTTAACAGAAAAATGTTTACCAATATCACGTAAGAAAGTCAGTACATCCATTTTGCCAAACCAATCATAGTTGTTAGCTAGGCGTGCACTGTTATCACCGCAATCAAAACTTAAAAATGGTGAAACTTGGTTACGAATTTTCTCTACCCACTCTTGAACGGTTTCTGTGGTGTTTAATTTACGCTCAGTAGCTTTAAAACTTGGGTCTCCAATAAGACCCGTTGCACCACCGACCAACGCCACAGGCTTGTGCCCGGCTAGTTGGAATCGTTTTAAACACAGCAAAGGAACCAGATGTCCCAAATGCAAGCTATCAGCGGTAGGATCGAAGCCACAATAGAGAGAGATAGGGCCCTGCGCCAGTCTCTCTGCTAACGCATCCTCATCCGTTACCTGGGCAACGAGGCCCCGCTCTTGCAATTGTTTAATCAGGTTATTGCTAGACATCAATGACTCCATCTGTTGTATTTTGTCTATCTATTTTGGTTTAAATGACCAGTAAGTTTGAGAGGTTTGTCAAAACTCACCAGTGTAATTTGTCAGTTTTCTTAAATGAGGCTATAGCATAAAGCGCATATCAATTAAGTGCCAGCTAAAAAACATGATCCTAAGGGGCTAATCTGTCAATTTTCCAGCCACTCTCTTCTCGCTGGTATAAAAAACGGTCATGCAAACGGTGTGCACCACCTTGCCAAAATTCAACACTATCAAATACCACTCGATATCCCCCCCAAAAACTAGGCAGTGGGACGTCACCATTCTTAAACTTTTGTTTTAGTTCTAAAAATTTCCCTTCTAAAATACCACGTGCAGAAATTTTAGAAGATTGCGCTGATGCCCATGCTGCAATTTGGCTATCTTTTGGCCGACTATGAAAATATTTAATTACTTCAATAGGGTTTAAACGTTCGGCAACGCCTATGAAATTGACTTGGCGCTCTAATGGATACCATGGAAAATGCAGGCTAATTTTATTATTTTTTTCTAAATGCTGCGCTTTTCGGCTACCTAAATTGGTATAAAATACAAGGCCTTTATCATCAAAATGCTTTAATAGTACGATACGCTGGTAGGGTTGCCCGGTTTCATCCACTGTAGCAACACACATGGCTGTTGGGTCACTCAAACGAGCTTCACATGCCTGCTTCATCCATAGTTCGAAAAGGGTTAATGGGTTTGGTGTTAAATCATGGCGCCTTAACCCACCTTTTGTGTATTCTCGACGTACTGCTGCGAGATCAATCTCACCTAGTTCGTTCATTTTTATATCCTTAACCACAATTATTTTTTATTGCTATTTTTAGGGTATATCGCCCCAAGCACAGTTTCTTGGCTTGCTCCAGTTACAGAAGCCAAATTTCCTGAAAGCCCAGAAATGGTTCGAGCAGCTAACCATGCAAATGCCAAGGCTTCCATGTCATCCCCACTTAGTCCAAATTTATCACTTGGCGCCACTTCAATCCCAGGCAGTAAGGCAGCCATCCGTTGCATTAGAAAGGTATTCTTTGCTCCACCACCGCAGACTATCAAACGCTCACAACCGCCACATAGTAACACTTGCTCCGCAATAGAGGCTGCTGTCAATTCGCACAGCGTTGCTTGCACATCATCAACTGAAATTGAAGGAAAGTCAGCCAAATGCTGTTCTAACCATTGTGTGTTGAAATACTCTCGCCCCGTACTTTTCGGTGATGAACGCCTAAAGTATGGGTCACTTAGCATCGCTTTTAGTAATGCATGGTCAACTTGACCACGACTGGCCCATTCACCATCTTTATCAAATGCCTTTTGCTTAATACGCCAGCTCCAGGTATCCATTAACATATTGCCAGGTCCAGTGTCATAACCTTTGACATAAGCACCAGGTAACAAAGCTGTCACATTAGCTATTCCACCAATATTCAGTACAATTCGTTTTTCTGTAGAATGCCCTAAAACAGCTAAGTGAAATGCAGGAACTAAAGGTGCTCCCTGCCCCCCATAAGCCATATCTCTTCGTCGAAAATCACCTACTGTCGTGATCCCCGTTAAAGCCGCAATACGGTTGTTATCACCTAATTGCATAGTAAAAGGCTGCTCACCATCAGGCTCATGCCAAACAGTTTGACCATGGCAACCAATGGCAATGATATCTTCGGATGTTAGCCCTGTTTGAATAAGAAGCTGGTTTATTGCATTTGCATATAAAGAGCCTAGCTCTCTATCAATTTTACCAACCTCTGATAACGTTGTTACTTGTCCTTGGCATATATCTAAAATTCTTTTTTTTAATTCAATAGGAAATGCAACACTCAAACTGGATTGCTCTGCGACAAATTTGTCACTAATTGCAGCAAGAACGACATCAACACCATCTAGGCTAGTTCCTGACATAACCCCTATGTAACGACCTGATTTCATCATTATTCTTGTTCCTTCAGAGTGCACATTAACTTTACAACGCTCGACTACAAAAGATTGTGCTTTGATGACAAATTTTGTCAACAATTCGATGCAATTTCTCGGCGCGCTTCGCAGGAATAATAAATAAATGCTTTAAAACTCAAAATTGCTAGACAACCCAAGTAAAAAAGACGTTTTGTAATACCTGAAATTTTCATTTCCAATATAATGGTACATAATACATTTATCAGCTCGGCATTACGGTTCTGTACCTCAGCTAAAGTTTTAACACCTTATTTCTGTTTGGCAACTGGTGCGAAAAGATGCTCATAAGCTGACTACCCTATATGAATATTTAACAAAGAGTGCCTTATTGAATGAAATAATCGCGAATTTGAGATATTTTACCTAGTGTTTACACTCTATTTAAATCAATATCGGTAATCTAACCATCGCTTTTTAATACCATTATTTTGATACTTGTTGTGTTTATGGTGAAAACAAATATACGATGCTATGTTAGTGCCACAGACAGCAAATCTCATAGGAGTTCTTATGCTTAAGAAAGTTTTTGTAGGTGTTGTAGCAGTTGCAGCTTTATCAGGCTGTGTCAATACCAGTACGCTTTCTGGTGATACTATTTCAGCCAAGGATGCGAAACAGGTACAGACTGTGACTTATGGTACTGTTCTGAATGCTCGCCCTGTGACTATTCAAGCTGGTGAAGACGGCAACGTAATTGGTGCCATTGGTGGTGCAGTACTTGGTGGGTTATTAGGTAACACTATCGGTGGTGGGACAGGTAACACATTAGCAACTGCTGCGGGTGCTATCGCTGGTGGCTTAGCAGGCCAAGAAGCCCAAGGCGCATTAAATAGAAGCCAAGGTGTTCAATTAGAAATCCGCCTCGATAGCGGCAAAAACATTGTTGTAGTTCAAAAACAAGACCCAAACACTTTCCGTAATGGTCAACGCGTTATGATTGCGAATAGCGGAAATACCGTTACTGTATCTCCTCGATAATCTTACGGTTACTAAATTAGGTATGCTCACCGGCTATTGCCGGTGAGCATTTCTTATAAAAATATTACTGAATAATATAATAACTTTATGTTTTATAATCATATTTTATATTTATCATGCATGGCTTTTAAATAATGTAATTCCTTGTTTACACATAAATGCCTTGCTTTCAAACCAATAAACTTATTTTAGCTTATCCCCTCTAATCAATTGTTTGTTATTAATTAATACACACCAATGAATTAGCTAACTAAAAATTAAAAAGACAAAAGCAACGTCGAGACATACAATTTACAAATTTAATTATATTTCACAGCAATCATTCAACAAGAACAATAACCGAGTATAATTATTCATTCTATTATCACCCTATAAAAATTGCATAATCCAATTATTTTAATTGCGAATTTAATAATTAGCATATCATTTATTAGCTAGTCATATTATTTTTACATCAAGAATCATTTTGTAGTCTTAAAATATTCTTTTCAAGCTTCAGAAGTAATTGTGACAACTGATAAAGCTCATCTTGGCTAATGTTGTTCAATATTTCTAGCCGCGTATTATTTATAACTTGATCTACAGTTTTAATAAAAGGTTCAGATTCTTCAGTTAATTTTATTCTTTTAGCTCTCCTATCATTTGTGCAAATATGCCTAGAAATAAGCTTTTTTTCCTCTAACTGATCAAGAGTTCTTACTAATGAAGGCTGTTCAATACCAATCGCTTTCGCTAACTGTATTTGAGATTGTTCAGGTGGTAGTTGACTTATATTATGCAATGTAACCCAATGTGTCTGTGTAAGTTTAAGAGGCTTCAAACGATAGTCGATTAATGCTCTCCACATGCGAACAACACGTGATAATTCTGTCCCAATTTGTGATTCCAATTTACCCTCCTTTATATAATTATAATGTCTAAAAAACATACCGTCTTCATATTATTTTTGAATTATATATTAATTTCCTTTTATATTTACAACTTTTTATTTATACATTAGCTATTAAATACCTATTTCTAGTTATAATGGCTGATTTATTATGCGGTATAACTCCCATTAATACTTCGTAAACTAATCCATTATCTCAACCTAGGATTAATAAGATAACCTATCAATTATCTTATTAATAAGAATAGCCGCACTCTCCTTTTTGATCTATCTATTTTACCTCTTATAGTAGTCATGAATAACAATAAAAAAAACAATGACAAATAAATCTTTAAAAAACAAGTAAATATAGTTAATCTTAAAATCATGTTAATTACAGTCATTTTGATTTAACCTATACCAATTTTTAATAAATAAAATTTCATTGAAATATAAACCAAGAAATAAATAGCTTATCATTAATTTCAATTGAATTAATTCACATTAAAATTAAAACATTTTTTTATTTCTAATGAAATTTAAGAAACTGAGGATTAAAAGAGTTGTTGTTGCGTATCGATGACTTTTTCTTGATCTGGTTTTTTATTTAATATTCTTAAATAGCGTTGGCGACATAAACGAAGTACATTTCGTTTTTCAGTATCAGAAAATTTTAGCCAATTAAAGCGTTCATCACGAGTGCGGTAACAACCTCGACAATAACCTTGTTCATTACTTTGACAAATACCACGGCAAGGGCTGGGGATCTCAAAAAATTCAAGTTGTTCGGCCATAAGTTTCCCCTTCAAAAGAAAAAATCACCATAAATCTGTGATATACTCCTAAAAATGAGTATTACCATTATTTGTTCAAAAAACAAACTGTAATCATTGTATTTATTAATTTAAGCACGTTATATTAATAGGTAAATCGATTCAGGCTGATTCTAAGAGGTTTAAAAATGCGCTTACTCCATACTATGTTACGTGTTACTGATATGCAGCGTTCTATTGATTTTTACACTAAAGTGTTAGGCATGCGCTTATTAAGAACGAGTGAAAACACAGAGTATAAATACTCTCTCGCATTTGTTGGTTACAGCGATGAAAGTGAAGGCGCCGTAATAGAGTTGACCTATAACTGGGGTGTTGACCAATACGATATGGGCAATGCATATGGTCATATCGCCTTAGGCGTCGATGATGTTGCAAAAACGTGCGATGATATCCGTAACGCTGGTGGAAACGTCACACGTGAAGCGGGCCCTGTTAAGGGTGGAAGCACTGTGATTGCATTTGTGGAAGATCCAGATGGCTATAAAATTGAACTTATCGAAAACAAAAGCGCAAGTAAAGGCTTAGGCCATTAATTCGCGATATAATTTAGAGGTTTAGGTGCCTAACTTAGCATCTAAACTTTTATCACCGTTTACCTGCAAATTTTTACTGGTTTTGGCATAATGTAACCCAACCAGAAAACTAAAATCGAAAGTCCTAATGTCTGAAAAAAACAATCCAAATGCCCTAGTGAACCGCTTCAGGGGATACTATCCTGTCGTTATTGATGTTGAAACAGGTGGGTTTAATGCAAAAACTGACGGCCTGTTAGAAATTGCTGCCATCACCTTAAAAATGGATAAAGACGGCTGGCTCTCCATGGATGAAACATTACATTTTCATGTAGAACCTTTTGAAGGGGCGAACCTTGAACCGTCCGCTCTTGCCTTCACAGGAATTGATCCAACAAACCCTCTACGCGGTGCTGTTAGCGAATATGACGCCCTTCATGCGATATTTAAAGTCATTCGCAAAGGCATGAAAAACACAGATTGTAATCGCGCAATTATTGTCGCCCATAATGCTAATTTTGATCACAGCTTTGTGATGAATGCGGCCGAACGAGCAGGTTTAAAACGTAATCCTTTCCATCCATTTGCAACCTTCGATACTGCGGCACTCAGTGGCCTTGTATTTGGTCAAACAATTCTGGCAAAAGCTTGTGTTTCTGCGGGTATCCCATTCGATGGCAAACAAGCTCATGGTGCACTGTATGATACGAATCGCACGGCTTTGCTATTTTGTGAAATCGTTAATAAGTGGAAAAAATTGGGTGGGTGGCCAATTATTGAAGACAGTCAATAATTTTTTAGTCAATCACCATGACAGAAAAAACCGTATTTGATGTAAAGCAAAAATGCTTTCGTCAAATACGGTTTTTATATCTTTAATTTATGGCTTAATTTAGTCTGTGCTAGCTTCATCTGCAGAACGATATTTATCCGCAGTTTCTTTGATTAGAGACTGGAGCTCACCACGCTGGAACATTTCCATGATGATATCACAGCCACCAACTAGCTCACCATCCACCCATAATTGTGGAAAAGTCGGCCAGTTTGCGTATTTTGGCAATTCAGCGCGAATATCTGGGTTTTGTAAGATATCAACATAGGCAAAACGCTCACCACAAGAAGACAGAGCTTGTACTGCTTGAGCAGAAAAACCACAGCTCGGAAGTTTAGGAGAGCCTTTCATATATAATAAAATTGGGTTTTCTTTAATTTGGCGCTCAATTCTTTCAATAGTTGTCATTTTTAACTTCCTTAAAACAAAGATGCAGGTTTGCAGTCAGCCAGTAACTGAGAGTCTACCGCAACTTAACAGAATACATTGACTGGTATAATAAGAAACTGAATTGTTTCATACAATATGCCAGTTTTATAGGGGCATTACTATAGCATTCCAAAAAGCAAAAAGGCATCTTTTCTATCTTCTCTTTACCTAAGTCAAACAAGCAGCTATTTCTAGTTAAAAATGAATATTTTATAAATTTTGGTTATCCATTCGCAATATCCACATGATTTATATGTGTAATTCCCCAATTTATTTGTTAACATCTGTGTAACGCTATTACCTTTACCTTTGTAAGGTTTAACGTGTTATCATTAATATATTAAATATCATATCGCCAATAGGCGAAACTCTAATGATAAGCAGTAACCGACTATTTCGCTCATTTTAAGAGCAAACACCCTAAGTATTTTGATATAAAAGCAATCAAGGAGTACGAAATGTCATTTGAACTACCCGCTTTACCGTATGCAAAAGATGCTTTAGAACCTTATATCTCTACTGAAACCTTAGAATATCACTATGGTAAGCACCATAACACGTACGTTGTTAACTTAAATAACCTAATCAAAGGCACTGACTTTGAAGGAAAATCTTTAGAAGAAATTATCAAAACTTCTGAAGCCGGAGTTTTTAACAACGCAGCACAAGTTTGGAACCACACTTTCTATTGGAATTGCTTAGCGCCAAATGCAGGTGGTGAACCAACAGGTAAAGTTGCTGATGCAATCAATAAATCATTCGGTTCTTTCGCTGAATTTAAAGCTCAATTTACTGATGCAGCAACCAAAAACTTTGGTGCAGGTTGGACCTGGCTGGTGAAAAAAGCGGATGGTAGCCTTGCTATAGTAAATACATCTAACGCAGCAACACCTATTTCTGGTAATGATAAGCCCGTGTTAACTGTTGATATTTGGGAGCACGCTTACTATATCGATTACCGTAACGCTCGCCCTAAATATTTAGAAAACTTCTGGGCACTGGTTAACTGGAAATTTGTGGAAGAAAATTTAGCATAACAATTTCTGCATGTTGCTAAGTTCAGATACAGCAAGGGCGAGATATACTCGCCCTTTTAAATTCACCCTACTCAAGGCTGAAATAAAATCAGAAAATATGCGCAGCGAGAAATATAATTAATGCTAATGAGCCCAGCGCAGCAAGCAATCCATATTTAACATCTGTATCCATGAGTTCCTCTCATTCTAATGTAATTGAATTAATAAATAACCATGAAATAATAAAGGTTATTAAGTATACATATCCAAAAAAGTAAAACTAGTGTCTATATCACATGTTATAACATCAATTATTTCTTTCGTTTTTGCGCTAGATCAGACAAAATCGACAACAAATCGCTAAATTATTGCCAGCAAAGGCTCAATGCATCAATATGCAGGTAATTTTTTAACAAGAATTCTTATAGAGACCGGTTATTGGTCAGGAGTTTTTTTTCCCCATGGCAACGATTAAAGATGTGGCGAAGCGCGCTGGCGTATCCACCACAACCGTATCCCATGTAATTAATAAAACGCGCTTTGTAGCTGATGACACTAAGGCTGCGGTTTGGGCTGCAATTAAAGAGCTCAATTATTCGCCAAGTGCGGTTGCCCGTAGTTTAAAAGTTAACCATACAAAGTCGATTGGGTTGTTAGCAACTTCCAGTGAAGCGCCTTACTTCGCTGAGGTGATCGAATCTGTTGAAAATAGCTGTTATGAAAAAGGCTATACGCTGATTCTATGTAATTCTCATAACAATTTGGGAAAACAAAAAGCGTATTTACAGATGCTAGCACAAAAGCGTGTTGATGGCTTACTTGTGATGTGTTCCGAGTACCCTGACACCTTAATTGGTATGCTAGAAGATTACCGCAATATCCCAATGGTAGTGATGGACTGGGGAACTTCCCGTGGCGATTTTACCGATAGTATTATTGATAACTCGTTCCATGGTGGATACCTAGCAGGCCGCTATTTAATTGACCGTGGGCACCGCGATATTGGTGTGATCCCCGGTTCACTTGAAAGAAATACAGGTATTGGGCGTTTAACTGGCTTCAAAAAAGCAATGGAAGAGGCCAAGATTACACTAAAAGAAGAATGGATAGTTCAGGGGGATTTCGAACCTGAGTCTGGCTATAAAGCAATGACGCAAATTTTAAGCCATAAGCAGCGCCCTACCGCTGTATTTTGTGGTGGTGATATCATGGCAATGGGAGCAATTTGTGCCGCTGATGAAATGGGATTACGTGTTCCACAAGACATTTCAATCATTGGCTATGATAATGTGCGAAATGCACGCTATTTTACACCGGCATTGACCACAATCCACCAACCCAAAGAGCGTTTAGGCCAAATGGCCTTCACAATGCTGCTCGATCGTATCGTCAATAAGCGCGAAGATGCTCAAACAATCGAAGTCCACCCTCGCCTTGTAGAACGTCGTTCTGTTGCGGATGGTCCATTTATCGATTACCGTCGGTAGTACGAATAACTAGGTTGAAAGCCACTCTGCGTTAAGCGTTTCGTTATCGCCAAGGTAATCTAACAACCAGCTGAGCGCTGGTGATGTATTATTTTCCACCCAAGTTAAACAGCAAGGACTGGGTGGAAAAGGCTGCGCTAATGATAGTTCAACTAATTGGCCTTTTTCGCAAAGCGGAGCCGCTCGATGCTCAGGTACCATCCCAACACATAACCCGTTAACTAAACAAGCTAAGCCATTTTCCCAGTACGGTACAACAAGCCGGCGCTGGTTATCAAGAGCCCAAGTATCACGTTTGGGTAGGTTACGTGAGGTATCTTCAAGGCACAAACTAGGGTACTCTCTCATTTGATCATCGGTCAGTTTTTCACCTATTCTGGTTAATGGGTGCTCCGGGCTTGCAACACACATCCACGACATAAAACCCATATCACGGAAACTATACCTTTCTCCAATTGGAGATGCTCGAGTCGCACCAATCGCAACATCTACGCGCCCATCAGCAAGTGCATCCCACACCCCATTAAACACTTCTGGATGAATAAAGAGTTCGATATCAGGAAAATGACGATAAAAATCAAGAATTAGCTGTTCTGTTCGTTGTGGTTTGACAATACAATCAACAGCAATACTAAATTGACCACGCCAGCCATTCGCAACCTGCTGACACTGGTGACGAGTATCTGTCATTTTTTTGATAACAGAACGGCTCTCCTTAATAAATATTGCCCCAGCTTCTGTTAGCACAACATCACGATGTCGGCGCTCAAATAGAGGAACCGCAAGCCATTCTTCAACTTGCTTAACGGTATAGCTGATTGCAGAAGGTACACGGTGCAATTCTTCAGCAGCACCACTAAAACTTCCAGTTCGAGCAACTGCATCAATCACTTCGAGTGCATGCGCAGACCACATAACCTCTCCTTTCAAAAATTTTGATAGCAAGATCCAAATATTACCGTTTCACAACCTAAAAAAATAGCCTATACAATGGCGTTATCATTAACATTTTTTTAAATATCAGATAAGTAATAATTATGTCGAATACTGTGAAAAAAAATTCCCCTGGATTTATGGTGTACCTTGCAGGACTTAGCATGCTGGGGTTTTTAGCCATTGATATGTATTTACCTGCATTTGGTGCTATGCAAGACACCCTGCATACATCCGAAGGCGCGATCAGTGCTTCTCTCAGTATCTTTTTAGCTGGTTTTGCCTTTGCTCAGCTATTATGGGGGCCATTATCAGACAAACTTGGCCGTAAGCCTGTTCTCATTGTGGGCTTAACTATTTTCATTTTAAGTAGCTTAGCTATTTATTGGGTAGAAACCGCAACACAGCTATTAACACTTCGTTTTTTACAGGCGGTTGGAGTCTGCTCTGCGGCTGTTTTATGGCAAGCACTAGTTATCGACCGCTATGATGAAGCAAATACTCAAAAAGTTTTTGCTTCTATTATGCCGCTAGTCGCGCTATCCCCTGCTTTAGCACCATTATTAGGTGCATGGGTTCTTGAGCACCAAACATGGGAAGCAATTTTCCTGATCCTAATGGCGGTGGGCATATTACTTTTATTGCCAACGCTCTTTTTGAAAAATGTTTCAGTTAAAACAATAACTGATGACAGCCAACCACAAGCTAAGATTTCTTTCTCAAACTTACTCAGTTCCCCTGTTTTCAGCGGCAACGTACTAGTTTATGCATCCTGTAGTGCGGGCTTCTTCGCTTGGCTAACAGGTTCTCCCTTTATTTTACGCAATATGGGCTTCAATCCTGCTGATATTGGCTTGAGTTATATTCCACAAACGTTAGCCTTCATTATTGGTGGATATGGCTGCCGTATTTTATTAGCAAAAATCCGAGCAGAAACAATATTTCCATTGTTACTTCTTGGTTACGCGGTAAGCATGTCCATTTTATTCATCATGGCTATCTATACCACACCATCATTAACCATGATCTTGATCCCATTCTGCTTTATGGCAGCAATGAATGGAGCCTCTTACCCAATTGCAGTATCTAAAGCACTAAATACATTTCCTAGTGCGAGCGGTAAAGCAGCTGCCTTACAAAATGCCTTACAATTAGGGTTATGTTTTTTAGCAAGCCTACTTGTTTCTACCTTGACCTTCGACCCATTGTTGGCAACAACCGGAGTTATGGCAGTCACAATTATCCCAATGGCCATTGGCTATTTTATGCAACGTTGTGCCAGCAAAAATAATCAAGCTGTTAAGCAAGTCGATTGCCAAGCGAATTCATAAAGTGTAGTTTACTGAATCAATCATGCCGAGTCTTATCGGCATGGTTTTTATTCTAGTGAATTCAAGAAAACCTTTCTTCAGTGTATAGCACTTGTGAGGATACGGTAATACTTATTAAGTATTTTGCTATATAACCCATTATTCTTAACGCGCAAACCCTAATATTTCTCATCAATTTTCTTTATTCAAAGCGGATTTCACTAAAAAATAAGGCTTTTATTTTGTCATCTACTAAGATATAGATATTTCTTGGTTATTTTTCTTGTTAAAAAACGTTATCATTGTGACATTAAATAATGAGTGCTCAAGAATGATGTTAAAACAGTATTATCCACCAGATGAATTAAAATCCTTTGTTAGTTCTATTTTGATAATCAAAGAGTTTACAGAGGCAATCAAAATTTTCCCTGGAACTGGTGCTGAAATCTGGGTTTCATCAGATGCTTTTTGCATGACAACTGAGAGCGACTCAGTCGCAGACTCATACCAACTTATTATTCCTAGGGTCAATACATTTACGGCTAGCCCCAATCATTCTAAAGTCATGGTATTACGTATTCGTCATGATGCCTTACGTTTTTTACTACCTGAAAGTACACTCAATTATACGGATAAACCCATCGCACTAAGTGGCATATGGGAAGACCGCTGGTTTGAAGCTTTAGCTAATTCTTCATTTAGAGAGCTGTTAGAGTGTTTTAATAAGACAAAAGCCAAGAAAAAACCTCATTTCATAGATGAAATCTTAGAGTTGCTATATCGTAACCCAACTAAAAAAATTACAGAAATTGCCGAAGAGACAGGTTTACATGTCCGTGTCATTCAAAAAGAGTTTCTAAAAGAATACGGTATTACGCCAAAAAGGTACCAGATCAATTGTCGCTTAGAACATGTTTTAAAAAGTATGGTAGTAGAACAAGATACCTACCGTTGGTTTGAAACAGGCTATTATGATCAATCCCACTTTTACCGTGATTTTAAAAGATACTTTACTATGACGCCGTCGGCATTTTTAAAATCGAGTTATTCGCTTTTTTACAATACAAAAACTAAGTACCCATTAAGATAGTTCTTAATACATAAGGAGAACGGAATGAGTATTGTTGTGTATGCCCAAATTACTACAGAAAGGACGGATGGGTATTTAACGAAAGAAATCGTTCGTGACTTAGCAAAACTAAGCCGCCGAGAGAAAGGATGCATTCAATATGATCTTATGGCTAAAGAGAATGGTTACATTGTTTTCGAGGAATGGGAAGACACTCAGGCATTAGAGATGCATAAAAATAGCCCTCATTTCAGGCGATTAGTTGAAGCAATTGAACGTGATAACGCCAGCTTTTCTGTCAATTTCAGTGAAAAATGATCTATTAATAATGAAAGCTAGAGCGAGTTGTCATTTTTGAGAATTTTAATCATCTTTATTTAATAGAACTCCATAACCTACATTCAATAAACAAAGTCTAAGCATGTTTCATTCAGGCTATAGCATAAACCACTATTGCTATAGCCTACCTGACTATCTATGCCGCTATTGATCTTTAAAGCACATAACACCGTTATTACTTCGGATGCCTATTTACTCTGTTTTCGCTACATCAGCCAACTCTTCTGCTTGTTGTAATAATTTTTCTTGTTCTTTTTGATTTAAAACACGCTCGACAGTATCAACAATTGCCTGAGTTTGTGGGTCTATCTCAATATTTATTTTATCACCCAAACGTTTTTTACCTAATGTCGTTCTCTCTAATGTTTCAGGAATGAGATGTACACAAAACCGATTATTGATCACGTCACCGACCGTTAAGCTAATACCATCAATCGCTACAAAGCCTTTATGCAAAATATATTTCATTAATGGTTTATTATGAATTGACAACCAAATTTGGTGGTTATCTTCAGATGTGAAAATTTTGCTAATTTCAGCGGTTGTCATAATATGACCAGAAACAACATGCCCACCAATTTCGTCACCGTATTTTGCGGCACGTTCGATATTAACAACATCACCTTCTTGCAATTCCCCCAAATTAGTTAATCTCAGGGTTTCTTTAATTAGATCAAAACTGACTCTTTCGCCATCAATTTTTGTTACCGTCAAACAACAACCATTATGCGCAACGGAAGCCCCTGTTTCTAAGCCTTTCAGCAATTCTGGGGTAAACTTCATTACATGAGTTCGAAAGTTGGCTCTTTCTGTAATTTCAATGATAGGAGCGGTCGCTTGAACAATGCCTGTAAACATAATGATTCTCAGTGTAGTGGATTAATAGACTCAGTTTACATCAGAATTTTTAGAGATCTATCCTATTCGAGTGGTAAACAACACGATAATAAACCTTATATTCAGTAATATATTAGGTTTGAAAATGCTCTTTTATAGTTTGTTACCATATCATTATTGGAATCTATTTAGAAACGGGATAGAATGAGCGGTTTTTAGTAATCAAGGGGTTTTTAGTAACCCATTTATTTTTCTAATTTTTTTCCTCTTACTTGCTTTTATTACAAAGGTGTATGCGTGCAGAAATATTTTACAGAAGCGCGTAGCTTGTTGGCACTTGGTATTCCTATCGTTTTAGCTCAATTTTCACAAACTGCGATGGGGTTTGTGGATACGGTTATGGCTGGAAGCGTTAGTGAAATTGAGATGTCCGCAGTTGCAGTTGGTTTTTCCATCTGGCTGCCAGCTATTCTTTTTGGCCAAGGAATTTTAATGGCATTAACCCCAATCGTTGCACAAATGAATGGGTCAGGTCGTCGTAACTTAATTGGTGACCAAATTCAACAAGGCCTGTGGTTAGCACTACTTTTAGCCTTAGCTATTATGTGCCTTCTTTATAATAGTCAGCTGATTATTAGCAATATGCCCCATATTGATAAAGAATTGGCGGATAAATCTGTCCGTTTTTTACATGCTATTATGTGGGGTGCGCCAGGCTATTTATTTTATCAAGTATATCGTAGCCAATGTGAAGGTCTTTCAAAAACCAAACCGGGGATGGTGATTGGTTTTCTTGGCTTAATGATCAATATTCCTATTAACTATATCTTTATTTATGGTCACTTTGGTGCCCCTGCTTTAGGTGGTGTTGGTTGCGGTGTCGCCACTGCATCAGTGTATTGGGCTATGTGTCTGATGATGAGATGGTATGTGAAACGCGCTACTGCGCAGCGTGATATTCGCCCTACACTCTCTTTCACATCGCCAAATCCATTAATCTTAAAGCGAATTATTGTGTTAGGTACGCCAATTGGTCTGGCACTTTTCTTTGAAGTCACTTTATTTGCTGTCGTTGCACTGCTAGTTGCTCCATTAGGTGTTGTCGCAGTAGCAGGTCACCAAGTTGCGTTGAATTTCAGCTCCGTCATGTTTATGTTCCCATTATCATTAGGAATAGCTGCAACCATTCGTGTTGGTTACAACTTAGGACTGAAATCAACTGAGGCTGCTAAAGTTTCATCTTATACTGGCATTGCTGTTGGCTTAATGGTCGCTTGTTTTACGGCTATACTCACTGCCGCCTTCCGTGAGCCGATTGCGATGATGTATAACAAAAACCCTGAGGTGGTTGTTTTAGCCAGTAGTTTAATGTTGTATGCCGCTATTTATCAGCTATCAGACTCTGTGCAAGTTATTGGTGCGGGAATTTTACGTGGTTATAAAGATACACGTTCTATTTTCTTTATTACCTTCACTGCATATTGGCTACTTGGCTTACCTTCCGGTTATATCTTAGCGTTAACGGATATCATCGCACCGGCGATGGGGCCTAAAGGCTTCTGGATTGGCTTTATTATTGGGTTGAGTGCGGCTGCAATAGGAATGGCAACACGAATTATGTGGATCCATAAGCAAACAGAGGATGTTGTTTTACTTCGCTCAGCTCGCTAATCGACGGTTTTTTAAGCTTTTTATTATGGGAGAAGATGTATTTCGCACCAGATAGTTTTAAATACGACCAAACTATCACGAAAATACATTTTCCCCTTGCCAGATGAACTTCATAACGTTAATATTCATCCCCGTTGTCACCTAGATAACTTTTAGATGCGTCCGTAGCTCAGTTGGTTAGAGCACCACCTTGACATGGTGGGGGTCGGTAGTTCGAGTCTACTCGGACGCACCATTTCTAGTGAACACAATGTTAATTTTCAGTGCGTCCGTAGCTCAGTTGGTTAGAGCACCACCTTGACATGGTGGGGGTCGGTAGTTCGAGTCTACTCGGACGCACCATTTCAAATTAACACAAATCAAGTCTTTCAGTGCGTCCGTAGCTCAGTTGGTTAGAGCACCACCTTGACATGGTGGGGGTCGGTAGTTCGAGTCTACTCGGACGCACCATTTAATTTACCCACCTACTCGTTAAAATTTCTCTTGATTGTCTATTATTATTCCCTTATTTTGTTGCGCAACAAATTAAGAGACCTAATATCAACTGAATTTTTGATCTGAACGCTTTCTTCTTTTAATTTAGTAAAATTTGATTTGTCTCACAGTTTTTTGTTGTCTATAATACTCACACTGGCTGAAAGGTTTCAACAGTAGTAAATCAATACGTTAGCTTTAATTGAATTTGTCATCTACACTATAATAAGAATCAAAATGTGACAAATTTAAGTGTAAAAATGCATTAAACACCAGACTGTCGCCTATTCTTATAAATGAGTTGCGCAACAAAGTTCACCATGCGCACGACTTATTAAATGTACTAAGCATCGGCGGCAATACCGATTTCCTTTATAACATTAGATAGACTGCCATGAAAAAAACCAAAATTGTTTGTACTATCGGTCCAAAAACCGAATCAGAAGAAAAACTGACCCAACTCCTTGATGCTGGCATGAACGTCATGCGCCTCAATTTCTCTCACGGTGACTACGAAGAACACGGTCAACGTATCAAAAACCTTCGCGCTGTTTGTGCAAAAACAGGTAAGCAAGCCGCTATTTTGCTAGATACTAAAGGCCCTGAAATCCGCACCATGAAATTGGAAGGTGGTAACGACGTTTCTCTCGTTGCTGGCCAAACTTTTACATTTACTACTGATACCTCTGTGGTAGGTAATAAAGATAAAGTTGCGGTGACCTATGCAGGTTTAACTTCAGATTTAAAAGTTGGCAATACCGTATTAGTTGATGATGGCTTAATTGGCATGAAAGTGACTAATGTCACTGCAACTGAAGTTGTTTGTGAAGTTTTAAATAACGGTGACCTCGGTGAGAAAAAAGGGGTTAATCTGCCAGGCGTTTCAATTGGCCTTCCAGCATTAGCTGAAAAAGATAAAGAAGACTTAGTATTTGGTTGCCAACAACGTGTTGATTTTGTTGCTGCTTCATTCATTCGTAAGCGCTCAGATGTTGAAGAAATTCGAGCTCACCTGAAAAAACACGGTGGCGAAAACATCCAAATTATTTCTAAAATTGAAAACCAAGAAGGTTTAAATAACTTTGATGAGATTTTGGAAGCCTCTGACGGCATCATGGTCGCTCGTGGTGATTTAGGCGTTGAAATCCCAGTTGAAGAAGTTATTTTTGCACAAAAAATGATGATTGAAAAATGTGTTGCAGCACGTAAAGTCGTGATAACAGCAACCCAGATGCTTGATTCAATGATCAAAAACCCACGCCCTACTCGCGCAGAAGCGGGTGACGTTGCCAATGCTATTTTAGATGGCACTGATGCGGTTATGTTGTCTGGTGAAAGTGCTAAAGGTAAATACCCAGTAGAAGCTGTTACCATTATGGCAACTATCTGTGAGCGTACAGATCGTGTAATGCAAACTCGCATCGATAACCAAAAACCAAGCCAACGCTTACGTGTCACAGAGGCTGTATGTCGTGGTGCGGTGGAAATGTCTGAAAAATTAGATGTTCCATTAATCGTTGTTGCAACTTATGGCGGTAAATCGGCTAAGTCTGTACGTAAATATTTCCCTACTGCACCAATCTTAGCGTTAACTACCAATGAAGAGACTGCTCGTCAGTTACTGTTAGTTAAAGGTGTGATCCCAATGATAGTTGGTGGTTTTACATCTACAGATGACTTTTATCGTGAAGGTAAACGCGCAGCTCTAGAAAGTGGCTTAGCCGTTTCTGGTGATGCAGTTGTCATGGTTTCTGGCGCATTAGTACAAAGCGGAACAACCAATACATCTTCAGTTCACGTACTTTAATTAGTCTTTAATTGTCTTCTAAAAGGCCGATAGTGATTATTTTAGCTATCGGCCTTTTTATTTAGATTTAACATTTAGTGCTGCCTTGATGTAACTATCCCTTTATTTACTTTTCTCTAGTAAATATCTTATTGCATTTTAAGTGTAATATCATAAAACCCACTTAAATTGGTCAAATAACAACCTTCACTGATCTTAATTTAAATTTTTCTTCTTTTTCCTAGTACTAAATATAAAGTATTTCTAGCAAAACTTCATATTTAGTACTAGCATAAGACATAGTAAGTGCCATACCCTAATTTTCATTAGGTTGTTTTAAAGGGATATAGCAAGCTTTAAGATAACAAGCTTAGCTCTATTGTTTGGTGACTTGCTTTTTTATATTTTCAAGATAAATCAATCTAGAGGGTAAAATAATGATTCGTACTAAAATTGTACTGGGCTCTATCGTATTAGCTTCAGCATTACTAGCGGGTTGTTCTAACAGCACTGAAGTGCAAAAACTCTCTTCAGACGTGCAAACTCTGAATGGTAAAGTTGATCAACTGAGCAACGACGTTCAGTCTCTGCGTTCTGACGTACAGACAGCTCAAGAAGAAGCAGCACGCGCTAATCAACGTCTGGATAACCAAGTTCGTACTTACAAAAAATAAGTTCGATTTGGCGATAATCTAGTCTTAAAGATTCTTCTTTGAAGCTAGTAGCATTTATGAGGGCCTATGAAAATAGGCCCTTATTATTTTGTCAGGATTATTGAGTTACAACAGAAGAGCGGTATTTTGCAGGTAGCAAGGCCCCAACTTTACCGTCATAGATAGGTTCTGGCTGTGAAATCGAGAATGGTTCAATAGGTACTAAACCTTGGTATTGTGTTTCATCTTCTGGGATACCATTGCTCTGATCATTATTTACACGCACAGGCATACCAGAACGTCTTGCTAGCTCTTTTTCCACTAAAGCCTTATCAATCCCTTCATTTTCTAGAAAACGCTTGAAATCGTCAGACAGTTTGATTGGCATGGTTTGTGGATCATCGTTACTTGTCCGTGACAATGGCTGATGTACCTCAATGTAATAGCTACCATCCGCTTCTTTAGAGTATTTCACTGGTTGTTCAATAACTTGGACACGAGTCCCCTTTGGTACTGTCTTAAATAATGCTTCAATATCATCAGGACGTAAACGAATACAACCGGAGCTCACTCGCATACCAATACCAAAATCTGCATTAGTACCATGAATGAGATATTCACCACGCCCATATGCGAGTCGCAATGCATACAAGCCCATTGGATTTTCAGGCCCTGCCGGGACTACCGCAGGAAGCGTTATACCTTCTTTCGCGTAATTTTTGCGGATATTCGCCGTTGGTGTCCATGTAGGATCTTTAATTGACTGACTTACTGAAGTCACCATTTCAGGTGTGTCGCGACCTAACTGGCCGATACCAATAGGATAAACAATCACTTCTTCACTGTTCGCAGGGTAATAATATAAACGCAACTCCGCCAGATTAATCACAATTCCCGTTCTTGGTGTTGATGGTAACAACATTTGCGCTGGAATGATGAGTTCTTTACCCGCTTCAGGAAGGTACGGGTCTGTTCCTGGGTTTGCTTCAAGCATACCGAGTAGGCCGATTTGGTGCTCACTTGCAATGGCCTCCAATGGTCTCCCATCATTGGGGACGATATACGTGTAATTTTCCCCGATAAGACGAGTGTTACTGTCAGGTAATGGATATTCTTTTGCTTGAGCTGGAGCCAATAAGGCGCTCATGACAAATAAACTTGCCACCGTCAAAACTCTTTTCATACCTACTCCAAGGAAAATAGTGTTCTTACAATAATTCAATGATTATTGTTCATAATAGCAACTATCCTTCATATCTTTAATACTAATTAAATATTTTTATTAAGTATTAATAAGGAGGTAGTCTTTTTATGATAGTCAAATGCAATGACCTGAATGGATTGGTCGGATAAAAAATAATAACCAAGAAGTAAAATATAAGTAAGGGAGTATAAAACTCCCTCCAGACTTGCTGCCAAACCTATTATGTTTGGCAGCAAGTCTGATAGGTTTTGAAAATAAATGAGGAAAATCAATTTATTGATTTTCGGCTGATAACACAAAGCGGGAAAAACCACGCTTTTATCCCGCTTTGTCAACAACCTCAAGGGAGCATAACGCTCCCTCGGTAGGATTATACTAATTGTGCCGCACGCGATAAAATTGTGCGGATCATCGCGTTTAAACCTTGAGTTCGCGAAGGTGTTAAATGTTGCTCCAATGCGAGTTGTTCAAAAAATGACTTCACATCGAGTGCGAGTATTTGTTGCGCCGTTTTGCCTTGAAAAAGGATAATCACAATAGCAACTAACCCTTTAACGATTGCTGCATCGCTGTCACCAGCAAACGTAATTGTACCGTCTGCTTGTTTTTGCATATCAATCCACACTTGGCTTTGGCACCCTGCGATTAAATTATTATCGCCTCGTTGTACCTCAGAGAGTTCAGGTAAACGTCCCCCTAGCTCTATCATATAGAGATAGCGTTCCTCCCAGTCTTGACAGCGGGAGAAATTACGTAATAACTTATTTTCATCGGGTAATGCGGGCATGCTCAGTTCCTTTACCATATATTTCTTATGTGCTTAGCCTAACAATTTTTTAATGCGCTGTAACGCATTGTATAAAGAATCGATTTCTTCTTTCGTGGTGTATATCCCCACAGAAGCACGGCACATAGCAGGAACGTGATAATGTTCCATTAATGGTAAAGCACAGTGATGACCAGTACGGATAGCAATACCATATCTATCGAGAAAAGAACCCACATCATAGGCGTGGTGCTGGCCTAGATTAAACGCCAAAACGCCTTCCCGTTGGTCATTGCCATATAAAATAACTGATGGTATCTCTTGCAATTTCTTAGAGGCATATGCCATTACTTCAGCTTCATGAGCAAATGCATCAGGTAAATTAAGTGCATTTAAATAATCGAATGCCGCCCCTAACCCAATAATTGCGCTAACGTTCGGTGTTCCCGCTTCAAAGCGCCATGGCGCATCGGCAAAAGTGATCCCTTTGGTCAGGCTGACTTGGCGGATCATTGCCCCACCGCCCTCCCATGGTGGCATCATATCCAAAATAGCTTTTTTGCCATAAAGGATACCAATACCTGTCGGGCCATATAGCTTATGCCCTGAAAACACATAGAAATCGCAGTCTAAGGCTTGCACATCAACCTGCTGATGCATTGCACCTTGCGCACCATCGACCAATACTGCGATCTCTCCGCCTTTTGATGCCGCAATTGCTCGCGCTTGTTTAATGATATCTTGTACTGGATTAACTGTTCCCAATACATTAGAAATATGTGTAAAGCTCAATAATCGCGTACGTGAATCAATGACATCATTTAATACATCTAATTGCAGTCTACCATCGTCAGAAATTGGGATAACTCGAATTTCAAAACCAATTTCTTCCGCTAACATATACCAAGGTACAATATTCGCATGGTGCTCCATTTCAGTGATGACAATATTGTCCCCTTCATGGAAATACTTTCGACCAAAACTATTTGCAACAAGGTTAATACCTTCCGTTGTGCCTTTAACAAACACGATTTCTTCATTTGAAGCTGCGTGAATGAAAGCGGCGGCTTTTTGGCGAGCCTCCTCCATCATTGTCGTCGCATTTGCACTGAGAGTATGTATGCCGCGGTGAACTGCAGCATACTGATGTAACGTAAACTCACTTTCTTTTTCAATAACTTGCAAAGGCTTTTGTGCACTTGCGGCGCTATCTAAATAAACCAACGGATGATTATTGACTGACTGTGATAAGGCAGGAAAATCCTGCCTTACTGAAGCGACATTGAATAGCATGGATATTAAACCTCCGCTAAGCGCTGGCGGATGTTTGCCATCACAGCGTGTTTTAACTCTTCCGATTCAATAGATTCTGTAAGTTCCGCAGCAAATGCGATAATAATCATATGTTTTGCTGCTTTACCTTCAATTCCTCTTGAGCGTAGATAAAACAGTTGTTCGTCATCAATACGACCGACCGTTGCACCGTGACCACACTTTACGTCATCTGCATAAATTTCAAGCTGAGGTTTAGTATCAATTTCTGCTTTTTCACCTAACAACAACGTGTTGTTAGTCATTTGGCCATCTGTTTTTAATGCGTTAGGTGCGACTTTGATCATGCCATTAAAGACAGCTTTACTGCTATCCATCGCAATCACTTTGTGTAATTGACGACTATTGCAGTAGCCTTTATTGTGCTCTAAATACGTGCGAGTATCTGCAATTTCATTGCCTTTAGGGAGCAGTATACTGTTGAGTTCAAACTCAGTATTTTCACCGTCAAGGCGAGCACTGGTATGGTTTCGTGTTAATAATGCGCCAAGTAAAAAACTGGTACTTTTCACACGGCTATCGCGCCCAATAACAATATCATTGTGAGCAAAATGCTGAGCCTGGCCATTTTCAACATTTAACTTAAAGTGACTAAAGTCTGCGTTATCACCGACTTCAACTGTTAAACGGCTGCCAGTCATGTGTGTTTGCTCATTCAAACTGACATAATGCTCAATAACTTGGGCTTTACTATTTGCATCTAACGTTAAATGATACCGATACTGGCTAATATTAGTGGCCTGTTTATCGCCACCACCTGTTGAAATATTAAGCAAATACAGTGGCTTTTCTGCTATTTTATTTGCTGCAAGGTGGACGACTAACGGTTGTACCGCCAAGCTTTCTGTTAAATGCAAGAAAATCTCGCTATTTACAGGTGAAGGAAGCAAGTCTTGATTATCAAGCAAAGCCACTTGGAATGGCCCCATATCAATAGAGCTTAATGTGGAACTATAACGCCCATCGATTAAAACAAGGCGATATGCGTCAATCGACAAAGCCAAAGCTTCACATTCGTTTAGTGCAACATCATCATCACTAAAACGATACTGTGTCTCAAGTACGGTATTTAGTGGAGTATAGTGCCAATCTTCATGACGGAACACAGGTAAACCAACTTGTTTTGCTATTTCCCAATGGGTTTTAGCATGTTGAGAATTTGCACCATGTCGTTGTTCAAATAATTCAGAAAAACGTGACATTGCTTGCTCGTTAAGCTTCGCAACTTCCGCACGTTTTTGTGCTCTTTCACTGTTGGTCAATAAGCCAGCCATAACCCTGCTCCTCCAGTTTTTTCGCTAAACTGAAATCACCTGATTTGATGATTTTCCCTTGATATAACACATGGACAAAGTCAGGCTTCACATAATCTAAAATACGCTGATAGTGGGTTACGATGATAAAAGAACGCTCAGGCGAACGTAATGAATTCACACCATTTGCCACAATTTTCAGCGCGTCGATATCTAAACCAGAGTCAGTTTCATCGAGAATACACAATTGCGGTTCTAAAGCCGCCATCTGCAAGATATCATTACGTTTTTTCTCGCCACCGGAGAAACCTACGTTGACAGAACGCGCAAGTAAATCTTCTGGCATTTCTAATAATTTGATTTTGTCTTCAATAAAATCTTGGAAATCGAAACGATCTAATGCTTCTTGCTGGCGATATTCTCTAACTGCATTCACTGCCGTTTGTAAGAAAAATTGGTTGCTGACGCCTGGAATTTCAACAGGGTATTGGAATGCAAGGAAAACGCCTTCCCCTGCACGCTCTTCTGGATCTAGTTCAAATAGGTCTTTTCCTTTAAACGTCACTTCACCGCTATCAATTTCATACTCTTCGCGGCCAGCAAGTGTGGCGGATAATGTACTTTTACCAGAGCCATTTGGTCCCATGATAGCGTGAACTTCCCCTGGTTTTACCTCCAGAGATAACCCTTTTAAAATCTCATTACCTTCTACACTCACGTGTAAATCTTTAACACTTAACATATTTACATGCCTTTAGCGCTTTAGCGCAAATAAACTCGGTTAGGATCAGCCAACGCTGTGCTCTAAGCTGATCGCCAGTAATTTTTGTGCTTCTACAGCAAACTCCAATGGAAGCTCCGAGAACACATCTTTGCAGAAACCATTTACAATCATTGAAATTGCATCGTCTTCGCTGATACCACGTTGTAAACAGTAAAATAACTGGTCTTCCCCAATACGTGAGGTTGTCGCTTCATGTTCGAGTTGTGCCGTATTATTCTTAACTTCCACATATGGGAATGTATGTGCACCACATTGGGTACCAATTAACATAGAGTCACATTGGGTAAAGTTACGAGCGTTATGTGCACTCGGTAGAATTTTCACTAAACCGCGATAACTGTTTTGGCTTTTACCTGCAGAAATCCCCTTAGAAATGATCGTTGAACGAGTGTTTTTCCCGATATGGATCATTTTCGTTCCGGTATCCGCTTGTTGATTACCGTTCGTTAATGCAACGGAGTAAAATTCACCGACAGAGTTGTCCCCTTTAAGGATAACGCTTGGGTATTTCCATGTGATGGCAGAGCCAGTTTCTGACTGTGTCCATGACATTTTTGAATTTTCACCTTCACACAATGCGCGTTTAGTAACAAAGTTTAGGATCCCACCGGCTTCGCTATCTCCACCGGAGAACCAGTTTTGGACAGTCGAATATTTAACTTCGGCATCTTTATGAATAATAACTTCAACAACCGCTGCATGGAGCTGATAACTATCACGAACAGGTGCGGAACACCCTTCGATATAGCTCACATAACTACCTTCATCAGCAATTAAAATCGTGCGCTCAAACTGGCCGGTTTTGGCTGCGTTGATCCTAAAATACGTTGATAGCTCCATTGGGCAGTGTACGCCTTTTGGTACATACACAAAGGTACCATCTGAAGCCACTGCCGCATTTAATGCAGCAAAAAAGTTATCATGGCTCGAAACGACTGACCCGAGGTATTTCTGTACCAGTTCAGGGTACTCTTGAATAGCCTCACTGAACGAACAAAAAATAACACCATGTTTCGCTAAGTCATCACGGTAAGTTGTAGATACTGAGACCGAGTCAAAAATGGCGTCAACCGCAACGGCCTTCCCTTCACGTACAGGAACACCTAATTGGTTAAAGGCTTCTTCAACTTCAGCCGTTAAATAATTATTGGTTTCCGCCACACCAGTGCCTTGTGTAGCACCAGATTGCGAACCACAGGTATCATCACATGAGCCACAAGATGGCGCAGAATAATAGCTGTAGTCTTGGTAATCGAGATTTGGGTAATTTGCTTTAAGCCAATGAGGTTCTTCCATGCCTTTCCAGTGATTAAAGGCATCAAGACGGAATTGGAGCATCCACTCAGGCTCATTACGTTTAGCTGAAATTGCGCGAATAACATCTTCGTTGATGCCTTTCGCCATTTCATCCGTTGCGACTTCGGTAAAGAAGCCTTCTTTATAACGCTGGTCATCAAGCCAGCTTTGAACATCATCGCCAACTTCTACATTGCTCTGTGACATAATCTGACTTCACATGTTAAACGCCGAAGCTTTCACCACACCCACAGGCATGTTGGGCTTTCGGGTTATTAAATTTGAAAATTTGATTCAGCCCTTCTTGGACAAAATCAACGACTGTACCATCAATAAATGGCATTGCTTCTTTTGGCACATAAAGGTGTGCACCATCGAGTTCAAATAACAGGTGTTGGTCTGTTGGGTTTTCGATCATTTCAAACACATAACCGAAACCTGCGCAGCCAGACTGTTTTACGCCGAGTGAAAGCCCTTTTGTATTTGGGTTTTGCACCATCAATTTTTTGATTTGTTTTGCAGCGCTTTGTGTCAGGCTAACTCCCTGCCAATTGTTTTCATCAAATGAAAATGTCTCTACACCGTCAGTCATATTGACCCCACATTTCTTATGGCTTTTCAGCCTGTTATCAGGAGATTAACTCTGCCTACCCTATGGTAATGATTAGCTAATTGACTTCAACCATTTGTTTTAAGAGGTTATAGCTATTTTAGCACTTTTTTTGCTCGCACTCAGGTCAAAAAGCAAACAAAACGACAAGAAAACAAGCCTAACCAATTGATAAACAACAAATAAGTAGAGTTGTGTTTTTTATTTAAATTTGTACTAAATAATACACTTAAATGACACAAATTAATAAAGGTGCATTTATTATACAACTTAATTAACTTGATAAAAAATGAATTTATAGAAAGAATGGGCATAAAGCCATACAAAGTAAAGGGTTTTATCGGGTTTTCTGGCCTATCTCCAGCCAAAAAACCCATACAGTTAAAGTGGTTATCATTCAAATAATACAGCGGTTGTCAGGCGAGAAGTACAACACAATTTGCCTTGCTCATTGAAAATCTCAATATTCCATACTTGCTGACGACGCCCTAAGTGAATAGGTTTACATATGCCTTTAACAACCCCTGAGCGAGCCGCCCGAACATGATTGGCATTGATTTCCAACCCGACCACCTTTTGTTCTCCTTCCGAGCACATATAACCCGCAATTGAACCTAAGGATTCAGCTAATACAACAGAAGCACCGCCATGCAATAACCCAAAAGGCTGTTTGGTGCGATGATCAACAGGCATTATCCCTTCTAAATAATCATCGCCAATTACTGTAATTTCAATACCGAGATGCCCTAACATGCAGGTTTTTGACATTTCAGCGAGTTGCTGCAAATTAAATTGACGTTTCCAAATCATTAAACTATCTCCAGCAGCGCTTGAATCGGATGTTTTATCGATACATTTTCCATGCGTTTAACTTGGCTACGACAGGAATAACCTGAACTTAAACAACGTTCTTTTGGCAAAGAAGACATCGCCTCCTTCCACGATAAGTTATATATTCCTTTTGAATTTTCAAGATTGGCCACTTCGTGCCCATAAGTCCCAGCCATGCCACAACAGCCAACACTAACATTATTTAATGTTTGCCCAAAGCGTGCAAATAACACCGCCCATTGATTCGCACTATTAGGTAAAGCCGTAGATTCAGTACAATGACCGAAAAAATACCACGGCTGGGTCGATGTGGTTTGCACATTGTGTGGTTCAGGCAATGTCATTAACCATTCATGCGCTAACATCACCGTAAATTGGCAGTGATCTTTGCCTAAAATTTCATGATATTCATCGCGATAACAAAGTACTAGTGCGGGGTCAACACCGACCATTGGCAACTGCAATCTTGCCACTCGATTTAAAAAATCTGCCGTCTTACGAGCCGTTTTAGCAAACTTCGCTAAAAAGCCTTTGATGTGTTGTGCTTTTCCATTCGGCGAGAACGGTAGCAACACAGGCTTAAGACCTAATTTCTCAATTAAATGGACAAAATCTGCCACCACTTTGGCATCGTAATAACTAGTGAAAGGGTCTTGAACCACCAGCACATAGTTTTCACGCTGTGAAGCAGTCATACTTTCAAGTTGTTCAAGCGTGAGAGAAACCGCAGCATGGCCTGAAAGTTCTTGTTTTAACGTTGGTTGAGAAAATAACGGTAAATCGACCATACCAATGGTGTGCTGGCTCAATTTTTGCACCACTGGTTGACGCAAGAAGAAATTAAATACGCCAGGTAGTTTGGAAAATAATGGCGCACTTGCTTCAACGTTTGCAACAATATGGTCCCGAATAGGACGCAAATAACGCCCATGATACAACGCTAAAAATTTTGCTCTAAATGATGGGACATCAATTTTAATTGGGCATTGCGTTGAGCAAGCTTTACAGGCAAGACAACCAGCCATTGAGGCCTTCACTTCATGAGAAAAGTCATAATCACCTTGTTTAGCACGCCAAGTGTTACGTGTTTTTTCTATCAGCCCACGCAATGACGGTTGGTCTTGCGTAATGCCTTTTTCAAGGTGTTCTGGTGTAACGCCTTGTTCAGCTAATAGCCTTAGCCACTCACGGACAAGTGTCGCCCGGCCTTTTGGAGAATGAATTCGTTGGCCACTCACCTTCATCGACGGGCACATCGGGCTCTTCACATCAAAATTGAAACACAGCCCATTACCATTACATTCCATTGCACCACGGAATTCTTGGCGCATTTGGACGGGTATTTGTCGGTCATACGTTCCTCGTTTGATGCCATCAACCTGCTTCATCGGTGCATCCAGCCCCGCAGGTGGGCAAATTTTGCCCGGATTCAAGCGGTTATCAGGGTCAAATGCCGCTTTGATATTACGCAACTCACCGTATAGCACATCACCAAAAAATTCAGGGCTATATTGCGCACGGAAACCTTTCCCGTGCTCTCCCCACAACAACCCACCGTACTTAGCAGTTAACGCAACAATTTCATCAGAAATTTGTTTCATCAATACTTCTTGCTGTGGATCGCACATATCAAGCGCTGGACGAACATGTAATACCCCGGCATCCACATGACCAAACATACCATAATTCAATTTATGACTGTCTAATAACGCACGGAATTCCACTATATAATCAGCAAGATGCTCAGGAGGAACGCAGGTATCCTCAACAAATGGAATTGGCTTCGCCGCACCTTTACTGTTGCCCAACAGCCCCACGGCTTTTTTACGCATGTTATAAATACGCGTAATATCTTCAAGATCATGGCAAGTTTGATAGCCAATCACCCCAGCTTGATTATCCGCCATTAATTCATCTAAGCGTTGGCACAAGCTTTCAGTCAATTGATTGATTTCATTTTCATCATCGCCACTAAATTCAACGATGTTTAACCCTAACATCTCTTTGTTTGGCACATCCGTAATTAAGGCTTTGACGGAATGCCAAACGATGTCTTCTTTTGCCAGATTAAGCACTTTTGAATCCACAGTTTCAACTGATAGCGCTTTAGCTTGCACCATAAAGGGAGCATTACGCAGTGCAGACTCAAATGAGTCATATTTCACATTCACTAAACGACGGACTTTAGGGAGTGGTGTAATATCCAATGTTGCTTCAGTGATAAAGGCAAGGGAGCCCTCTGAACCAGTGAGAATACGAGTAAGGTCAAATTCTGTTAACTCATCATTAAACACATGACGTAAATCATAGCCTGTCAGAAAACGATTTAATTTGGGAAATTTTTCTTCAATTAAAGAGCGTTGCTTTAAACAGCGTTCTAGCACCGTTTTATAAATGCGCCCTACTGTAGAATCTTCTGACGCAATCGTTTGGGCGAGTTCAATAGGCATAGCACGCGTATCTAAGCATTCTCCCCCTAAGACCATAGCTTTGACGCCTAACACGTGATCAGAGGTTTTACCATATACTAATGAGCCTTGGCCTGATGCGTCAGTGTTGATCATTCCACCTAGCGTTGCTCGGTTACTGGTAGATAGCTCTGGTGAAAAGAAATAGCCATAAGGTTTGAGGTATTGATTTAATTGGTCTTTGATGACCCCCGCCTCAACCTTAACCCAACCTTGCTCTGGGTTTATTTCTAAAATTCGATTCATATAACGGGACATATCCACAACAATCCCTTCGGTTAAGGATTGCCCATTAGTTCCCGTTCCCCCTCCGCGAGGAGTAAAGCTAAGTTCACGAAATTTCGCTTGCCCCGCAAGCCGAGTGATTATTTGTACATCTGCACTCGAACGCGGAAACACAACCGCTTGGGGTAATAGTTGGTAAATACTATTATCTGTCGCCATGGATAAACGCTCAGCATAGCTGGTGCCGTTATCCCCAGTAAAACCGTGTTCTTGTAGCTCATGCAAGAACTCAATAACTAAATGACTAAGATGAGGAGCTTCTGATATACGCGGGATCATTATTAACGATGACTCTTGTTGTTTAGTGTTCGCATTACTCGTTATGTACTATCTTTATTTTAAGTTGCACAATAGTGTTTGAGGTCTATGATGAGTTACCTTCACAGCCTGTAAAGACAGCACAGCTGCTGATGACATTGTCATCATGAACCATATCACAATATTGTTTTTTTTAACCGTGAAAAATAATTACGTTATTTTCACCTAAAAATTTGCTACACACGCAGAATTTTCATTTGTAAAGGATCAATCATTAATGGAAAAATCGCAAAAGCGCTTGGATCTTCCCAAACTTATTTTCGGCCTATTATCCATCGTTTTAATGATAGCAGCCTGTTTTTGGGTACTTAATCCATTTATTCTTGGCTTTGTATGGGCGGGAATGATGGTAATTGCAACTTGGCCACTATTATTAAGACTAGAAGCTCGCTTATGGCGCAAGCGCTGGTTAGCTGCATTAGTGATGGTTCTTCTTATATTACTATTATTCGTTATCCCATTAGGTATCCTAATTGGCAGTATTATTGAAAACAGTACTCCACTTATTGATTTAGCTAAATCACCATCAAGCCTAACACTGCCTGATTTAGAATGGCTAAATACTATCCCGATGGTAGGTGAAAAAATTTACTACGCATGGCATAGCTTAGTTGCCAGTGGGGGTAATGCTTTACTGGCCAAAATTCAACCCTACTTTGGCCAAGCCGCAGGGTGGTTTGCCACTCAAGCCATTAGCGCAGGAAGATTTGTTTTTCACTTAATGTTAATGCTGCTGTTTAGTGGTTTACTCTATCTTAAAGGCGAATCAGTCATGGTTGGTATCCGCCATTTTGCTGTGCGTCTGGCAGGGATCCGTGGAGATGCAGCTGTCGTATTAGCAGCGCAATCTATTCGAGCCGTTGCGTTAGGTGTTGTCGTGACTGCACTAATTCAAGCCATCGTCGGTGGTATTGGCCTCGCCCTTTCTGGCATCGGTTATGCAGCAATCTTGACTGTTCTATTGTTTATTTGTTGTGTGGCTCAATTAGGGCCTTTGTTAATCATGATCCCTTCCGTGTTATGGCTGTTTTGGACAGGAGATACGACCTGGGGGATCATCTTGGCCATTTGGGCTGCAGTTGTCGCTACTATGGATGGCGTTCTTCGCCCATGGCTAATTAAAATGGGCGCAGACTTACCCATGGTTCTAATCCTTGTTGGTGTTATTGGGGGAATTTTATCATTTGGTATGATTGGTTTGTTTATCGGCCCGGTTGTATTAGCCGTTTCTTACAGCTTATTAAAAGCTTGGATGAACGAAGTCGCTGTTCCGAATGAAGACTTAACAGAAACTGAAAAGTTTCTAGAGGAAGAGTTTTCGATTAAAAAGTAGTATACCGCCAATTAGTCGCAGGTATGTTTAAGCTATACATGCCTGCGAACTTAATAAATCCAGCTCCATTAATATTTAGAAACAATATTTAACATTCTAACGTTAGTATTTAGTCTAATTTATGTTAACATAAATCTATTGAATTAATTCTCTTTAAGTAACAATGAGTAATATTAATATTGAGAGTGTTCTTAATGATTGTATAATATGAATAGTTTAATATTCAATTATTGAATCATATGAATCTAAGAAGCCGCGCCCTTCCCCCTTTAGGCGTTGCTTTATTAAAACTGAATTGCTGTGTGTAGTCTTTGCCTGTCAGCCCATGATAGGCTTTTTTTTTATCTTTATTTAATATGAATACTATTCATGTCATAATCAGAACATCACTTTATAATTATTGATTAACATCAATTTTTGTCATTATTATTCGTTATGATACTCCTTTAGCGTTATATAATTAATTAACTTGCGTTACTCTTATTTAGCATATATTTGCCTATTAAATTTAATACACATAATAAGGGTAATTATATAAGACTTATTGGTTGTTTATGCCTAAAAAGCATTACACAACCACTTATTCAAAACTATTTAATATCAAACTACCTATTATAGAATTTATCAATTTCTATAATAGGTAGTTTTGATTAAGTAAACACAAAGGCTGAATGTTATTCACATTCAGCCTTGATAATTAAAAAACTAAATAGTTATTGATTTTCAGCTATCGTTAGCCATGTTTGCACGACGGTGTCAGGGTTTAAAGATAAACTATCAATACCTTCATCAACCAACCATTGAGCAAAATCTTGATGATCGGATGGCCCTTGCCCACAAATGCCTACATATTTATTTTGGCGTTTCGCAGCCTGTATTGCCATGGATAGCATCGCTTTCACGGCATCGTTTCGTTCATCGAATAATTCAGAAACAACCCCCGAGTCCCTATCAAGACCTAACGTTAACTGAGTCATATCATTCGAACCGATAGAGAAACCGTCAAAATGTTCGAGGAATTGATCAGCCAGTAAAGCATTTGATGGGATTTCGCACATCATAATAACTTTTAAGCCATTTTCACCACGTTTCAAATCATGTTTAGCCAATTCTGCAACTACGGCTTCCGCCTGTGCAACCGTTCGAACGAATGGGATCATGATTTCAACATTTGTTAGGCCCATGGTATTACGAACACGTTTAACCGCTTCACATTCCAATGCAAAACAGGCACGGAAGCTATCAGACACATAGCGCCCTGCACCACGGAAACCTAACATTGGGTTTTCTTCTTCAGGTTCATAAATATCCCCACCGACTAAGTTGGCATATTCGTTTGACTTGAAGTCAGATAAACGGACAATAACGCGTTTTGGCCAGAAGGCTGCGGCTAACGTCGAAATTCCTTCGGTTAATTTACCGACATAAAATTCAATCGGGTCATCATAACCTGCCATCATTTGGCGAATTTCTGCTTGTAGCTCAGGAGATTGCTTATCAAATTCCAGCAACGCTCTTGGGTGAACACCAATCATACGATTGATGATAAATTCAAGCCTAGCTAAGCCCACGCCTTCATTAGGTAAACAAGCAAAATCAAATGCACGGTCAGGGTTACCCACGTTCATCATAATTTTGACATCTAGGCTTGGCATATCACTCACTTCAGAGCTATGAATCTCAAACGCTAGTTTACCTTCATATACAAAGCCTGTATCACCTTCAGAACAAGAAATAGTCACCTCTTGGCCTTCTTGCAAGCGGTCAGTCGCATCACCGCAACCGACAACGGCTGGAATCCCTAACTCACGAGCGATAATCGCAGCATGGCAGGTGCGCCCACCACGATTGGTAACAATCGCAGCCGCTTTTTTCATTATAGGCTCCCAATCAGGGTCGGTCATATCGGTAACAAGTACATCTCCCACCTGAATTCTATCCATTTCACTCAAGTTATGAATAACTTTAACAGCCCCTGAGCCAATTCGATGACCAATTGCACGTCCTTCAACTAAAACTTGTCCTTGTTGTTTTAATTGATAACGCTCCATCACTTGTTGATTAGAACGAACAGTTTCTGGTCTGGCTTGAACTATATACAAACGTCCATTATGACCGTCTTTTGCCCATTCAATATCCATTGGGCGACCGTAGTGTTTTTCAATCTGTAAAGCTTGGCGTGCAAGCTCTTCAACTTCGTGATCAGCCAAAGAGAAACGATTGCGTAGAGCCTCTGGCACATCTTCGATTTGTACTTGTTTTCCGTGCTCTTTACTGTTGGCATACACCATTTGTAATTTTTTTGAGCCCAGTGTACGACGTACAATCGCAGGACGGTTATTGGTTAACGTTGGTTTATGGACATAAAACTCGTCAGGGTTCACAGCGCCTTGTACCACCATTTCACCTAAACCATACGCAGAAGTGATAAATACAACTTGGTCGAAACCTGATTCAGTATCAATCGTAAACATGACACCCGACGAGGCTAAATCTGAACGTACCATGCGTTGAACACCCGCAGAAAGTGCTACGCCGCGGTGATCATAGCCTTGGTGAACGCGATATGAAATCGCACGGTCATTAAATAATGAAGCAAAAACGTGTTTAATCGCAACTAAGACTGCGTCTATCCCTTGAACGTTAAGGAATGTTTCCTGTTGCCCTGCAAACGAAGCGTCAGGCATATCCTCAGCAGTTGCCGATGAACGGACAGCAAATGAAGCTTCCGCTTCACCTTCTGACAGTTGCGCGAATGCATCACGAATATCTTGTTCCAACTCCTTCGTCAGTGGTGTATCAATCACCCATTGACGGATCTGAGCACCTGCTACAGCCAGTTGGTTCACATCATCAATATCCGTTTCATCTAGCAGGTTATAAATGCGCTGATTTACACCGCTCTGCTCCAGAAAATCATTAAACGCCTGTGCGGTTGTCGCGAAACCGTTAGGTACGGATACTCCCAGATCAGATAAGTTAGTGATCATTTCACCGAGAGAAGCATTTTTGCCCCCAACACGGTCAACATCATTCATCCCTAATTGGTTATACCAAAGTACATTACACGGAGTGAGGCCATTTGTGGACATTGAAAGCGATCCTTTTATAGCAATTTAGTGACAGAGTACAAATCGTAAAAAATCTCGTTGGCGAAAATTCGCCTCGTGAAATAGACTAGCACAGACGCTAAGAGAAGATGGACAGGTGAATCGTTCCATCACTGAAGAAAACTTTTTTGTTCTATAAATCGTTCAAAAAATGGCTATAGTTCCCCCTATAAACTAATTTTTAAACTTTAAACAAAGATAATATCTCCCAATATCCAGTGATAAATACAATAAGAGACAAATAATGATGACCGAATTAGGAGCAATGAATAATATGGCAAGCCAAGTTCAACGCACTGTTTTTTTTATTTCTGATGGAACAGCGATCACCGCTGAAACTTTAGGACACGCCGTACTTTCTCAATTTCCTCTGTCATTTATTTCTTATACTCTGCCGTTTGTCACAAGCGAAGCTCGCGCGCAAGAAATTAAACAAAAAATTGATATTATCTTCCATGAAACGCAGTTGCGCCCTTTGGTTTTCTATTCGATTATCTCCCCCGAAGTAAAGCAAATCATTACTCAAAGTGCCGGGTTCTGCCAAGATATCGTCCAGAGCTTAGTCGCCCCGATTCAAAAAGAAGTCGGCCTAGAACCTGAGCCCAAACTTAACCGAACCCATGGTTTATCTATGCAGAATATGAATCAATATGATGCACGTATCGCTGCCATTGAATACACACTGGCTCACGACGATGGGATTTCGTTACGAAACCTAGACCAAGCCCAAGTGATACTGATAGGGGTTTCACGTTGTGGTAAAACACCAACAAGCCTCTATTTAGCGATGCAATTTGGTATCCAAGCAGCAAACTACCCATTTACGGCTGACGATATGGATAACTTACAGTTACCTGCAGCATTACGCCCATATACGCATAAATTGTTCGGTTTAACCATTAGCCCTGAACGGTTAGCAGCCATCCGTGAAGAGCGCCGTGAAAATAGCCGCTATGCCTCCATAAGGCAATGCCGTATTGAGATAGCTGAAGTTGAAGCTTTATTTAGACAAAATAAAATCAACTACTTAAATACAACTAACTACTCTGTTGAAGAAATTTCCGCAAAAGTGATTGATACCATGGGCTTACAAAGACGAATCTTTTGATGAATACAAATAAAAAAAATATTCATTCCTGCTAAGTTGAAGGTTGAAATTACGCCACATTCGTTTATTGTGATCTTAATCACTTATAGGGCATACGCCTATTAAAGTTCTTTGAGAAAGAAAATGCACAAAACTGATGAATTACGTACTGCGAGAGTGGATAGCTTAATTACCCCGCAAACTCTCGCTGATGAGTTTCCTATTTCCCAAAAAGTCGCCGAAAACGTGACAGCGTCACGTAAACGCATAGAGCAAATTTTATCCGGTCAAGATCCGCGTTTACTGGTTATTGTTGGCCCTTGTTCGATTCATGACATCGATGCTGCTATTGAATACGCTAAAAAATTAAACGCATTAAGAGAGCATCATCAAGACCGTTTAGAAATCGTCATGCGAACTTACTTTGAGAAACCACGTACTGTCGTGGGTTGGAAAGGGTTAATTTCTGACCCAAACCTTGATAATTCTTGCCAAGTTAATACCGGTATCCGGTTAGCTCGTAAATTATTAATTGAAGTTAACCAATTAGGGTTAGCCACGGCAACCGAATTTCTTGATATGGTCACCGGGCAATATATTGCAGATCTGATTAGTTGGGGTGCAATAGGCGCTCGCACAACAGAAAGCCAAATTCACCGTGAAATGGCATCTGCATTGTCTTGCCCTGTTGGCTTCAAAAATGGTACAGATGGTAATATTAATATTGCCATTGATGCAATAAGAGCTGCAAAGGCACAGCACATGTTTTTATCACCAGATAAAAACGGGCAAATGACCATTTACCAAACTAGTGGTAACCCACATGGTCATATCATTATGCGTGGGGGTAAACAACCTAATTACACTGCCGGTGACTTAGCCGCAGCTTGTGACAAACTACGTAAATTTGAATTACCAGAGCATTTAGTCGTCGATTTCAGCCATGGTAATTGCCAAAAAATTCACCGTCGTCAACTCGAAGTTGCTCGAGATATCGCTGAACAAATAAAAGATGGTTCTACTGCTATCAGTGGTGTAATGGCAGAAAGCTTCTTGGTTGAAGGCACGCAAAAAGTGGTTTCTGACCAACCTTTGGTTTATGGCCAATCAATTACCGACCCATGCCTTGGCTGGGAAGATACCGAGCAACTTATTGAAATTCTTGCTCAAGCTGTTGAATCACGCTTTAAATAAACCCAATAACTCCAAAATTCTTCTATTACAAGCCCTTTAGTTTCGTTCACTAAAGGGCTTTTTTATATTTATAGCAGAAATAATTATTATTTAAATATAATTAAATCGATATAATAATCTAATTAATCAAAATAAAATAGAATTTTAATCCAAAAAAATCTTGACCCACCCCACACTAACGATAATAATTCTCACTACGAACTAATTTATGCGTTAGGTTTCCTGTAGCCCAGCCCGACTATCCACTACAACATTACAGTGATAAATAGTTCTAACAAATAAATACACTACGCGAACACTCATTGCATGCCACCCAGAGATTTTATCCAGGCAGCCAGCAAATTTTGAAAACAAAGGAAAGGATTTCCTATGCTGTTTAAATCAATGCCTACATCACCTCATCAAGAACATAAAATATCACTCTCCGCGATTGCAGCCACCGTTGTAATGACAGGGTTTAGCAACACAGCCTTAGCTGAAAATTTATCACCCGCAAAAGCAGTGTCAAAAACGGATTCTCGGGACATTATTCATGTTTCTACCACGCCTTATGACTTAGAAAAAATTGCTGTTGCAGAGAATGTTGAGGTTATTGATGCACAATCACCCGAGCAGCAAGCTGCCACATCCGCCCTTGACTTACTAAAAGGACAATCTGGGGTGTTTGTCTCTGGTTCCAATAGTACTTATGGGCGGGGTATTCAAATGCGGGGCTATGATTCCCGAGGTGTAAAAGTCACCGTTGATAATATCACTCAGGACTTTAATTCCGGCCTATATGATGCAACATTTATTGACCCAACTTTAGTAAAAAAGGTGTACATCCATAAAGGATCCTCTTCGATACACCATGGCGGTGGCGCTTTGGCAGGGGTAATCTCTTTCAAAACATTAAATGCTACTGATATTTTGAAGCCCAACCAAAATCTAGGTGGGCGTGTTTTTAGCGGTATTGATCACAATGACCATAGCTACTATATGGGAAGTACGCTATTCAGTCGTCTTAACTCCATTGATACCCTAATCAGTTACAGCCAGCGCAAGAAAAATTTGATTAGCTCACCTGATTTTACACATATTGATAATCATGAAAATATTCAGAATTGGATACTAAAAACCACATGGGCAGCGACGCCTTCTTACCTTTTTGCAATTCAGTTAAAAGATTATCGCAATGAAAGTTTAGGAGTAAAACAACCCGCTAAACCGACAATCAAAGAGCGTTACCCAAATACACCACATGAAAGAAACAGCCGCCAATTTGATGTCGCGATAAACCAATACTTTACCCCTAAAAATAGCGTTAACTGGCAGGCTGAGTGGGATATTTACTATACTGATTTATATCTAGACCAAACTGACAAGGTCAAGGTCACCACAAAACCAAAAGAGTACGGCACAGAAAAGCGAAATCAATACACCTATGGAACTAAATTCGCCAATAGCTTCACCATTCCAATGTATCGCTGGGCAAATCATCATATCCAAAGTGGGGTTGAGTATTACGCACAACAACAAAAATCAAACCAATATGCGATTAGCTACCCGACAGCGTCATTGACTAATACCTCAGGTTGGCTAGTCAATGACATGACATTACAACACTTACCTATTACTTTCTCAGCAGGTACTCGTTTTACACAATATCAAACAGATAGCGCGCACATTGCTAAAAATGCTCATACTAATTGGTCGTCACGTTTTGCTGTCAGTGCTACTCCCCAACACTGGGTAAATATTTTTTCTTCTTATTCGGAAAGTTACCGCACCCCACGCATGAGCGAGCTGTATAACAATTCAAATCATTTCACGATCCCCTTCATCGGGATGAAATCAGACTTCCGCCCTTCCCCGGAATTACTACCGGAAGTCAATAACACTGTAGAGGTTGGGTTAAAACTTAGTTTCGATGATCTGCTAATAGCGAGGGACTCTCTACATTTTGGTTCAACTTATTTCTATACAAAAGCCAAAAACCACATTGCTCTTGAAGGAGAATACCCAAAAGAATTTAACATAAGAAAATTTAGAACCGAGCATTTTCCGAAAGAACTTTATTTTGTAAATATACCTTCTGCCACTATTCGCGGATTTGATAGCTTTATCCATTACAAAACACAATGGTTTGAGCTTAACCTCAGTCACAACCTAACCCAAGGTAACGAAGATGGCTCACATTACTCTCTTTCATCAATACGTCCTGAAACCCTAGTTGCTCGCTTCAATGCTCCCGTACTTGAAACAGGAGTCAATATCGGCTGGATCGGTGAATTTACGGGAAAAACTGCATTTGAAGGTAATGTAAAATACCAATTATCACACCATAAATCGGATAAAGGCTTAGACCGCTACCACAAAGAGGTTATTCAACACGCGGGTTATAGCCTGCATGATTTTTACCTCAACTATCAAGCCGACCAATTTATTAAAGGCCTCAGCTCAACACTAACAATGAAGAACGCATTCGATAAACAATATGTTTCTTCAATGGGTGTTCCTCAGGAAGGTCGAAATTTCCACCTTAACGTAAATTACTCATGGTAACGCATTAAAAATCGCATGTTATCAACTGGTTTGACTAGCATTTAAAATAAAACAAATCAGTTGATGACTTTCCCCCGTCAATCTTAATTTTTCAAGGAAAAATTTGTGAACTCAAACCTCTACAATGATTACCAACAAATTCAAAAATCACATTCTAACTTATGCCCTCACAAAATCGCTGCCTTACTTCAGGTTTCAGAAGCACAACTAGTTCATTGCCGTGTAGGAAATGAGAAAGTTCTTCGATTATCAGGAAAAGCAGCAGATATCTTGCAAAATTTAGTCTCTATCGGCCAAGCGAAGGGAATAACACGTAATAACTATGCCACCAGTATTCAAACCGGTGAGTATAGTAACCCGCGGTTTAGTCACCATGGCGGGCTATTTTTAAATCCTAACGCACTCGATTTACGCATGTTTTTTGCACAATGGGATTCCACTTTTGCCCTGGTTGAAGAAACCTCAACAGGGCTACGCCATAGTATGCAATTTTTTGATAAGCATGGGGACGCATTGCATCAGGTTTATGCTACAAATAAAACCGATATGGCTGAGTGGCAGGCTATTGTTGAACGCTATGCTACGCTTGATAACATGACCATTGTACCAAAAGAAACTCTCCCATTCTCAACACAAGAAATTAGTCGAGAATTAGCCACTGAGCTAGAACAACAATGGCGAGATATGACTAATGTGCACCAGTTTTTTGGAATTTTACAAAAACATAATTTAAGTCGCCAGCAAGTTTTTCGCGCAGTTAGCCAAGAATTAGCATGGCAAGTTCCTACCACCGCCTTATCTGATCTGCTTTCTCTTGCATACCAAGCACAAAATGAGGTGATGCTTTTTGTCGGAAATCGTGGCTGTGTTCAGATTTTTACTGGCAAAATAAAAGAGTTAACAAAAAATAATTCGCTCAATATTTCTGGTCATAACTTTCAATTGCATTTCATTGAAAATGGTATATCCGAATGCTGGGTGACTCGAAAACCGACTAAGGATGGGTTTGTAACTAGTTTAGAGGTCTTTGATAATCAAGGTAATCAACTTATTCAAATGTATGGGCAACGTATAGAAGGTACACCAGAACAAATAGAATGGAGTAAACAAATTCTTTCTATGTCTCGCTTATAATAAAAAGTATTAAAAAATTGTTGGGCTTCTAATGGTAAATTTCCGAATACTTTTTAAGCAAATATTGTGATTAAGTTAGAGATGAAATTTACCATAGAACCCTTGCTTCATTAATTCACGACAGCGACATAAGCCACTTTTTGATATGGAAAGAGAATAATCCTCCATTATCCGCATAAAGCGTTTTACTTGTAGTTTATATTAGTTATTAACCCTGCAAATATTGTCATTACAGACATTTCCCACCATGACAATTACCTCGGAATTTCCTGTTTATTGTTATATAAAAACGATTACAAATGGAACAATAATTTTTCAATTATTTACTTGGTTAATAATTTCGAATAGATTGAACAATTTTTTTGAATATAACAAAAAAAATGCCTTCAACTCACCTAACAAAACAACACAAATGACATAATCACTTGAATTAAAACATTTTTAAACATACAATAATGAATGTTTAAAATGTTAATTTTATCAACATCTATTGTATTAATAGCTATTCTCATTTAAAAACCGCACGTTTGGCCTATCGATATATCGGAAAAACAGGAAGAATAGACCCTAATTTCGTGAGTTATTATTAGTTATTAATGAACAATAGCCTACTTGAGTAGGAGGTAAATATGTCAGAAAGTGTAGTCAACGATATTGTTAAATGGCTTGAAAGTCAGTTGCAACGCAATGAAGGCATCAAAATCGACACAATTGCCGATAAAAGCGGTTATTCAAAATGGCATTTACAGCGTGTTTTCAAAGAAATGAAAGGTTGCACGCTTGGCGAATACGTCCGTAAACGTCGTTTATTAGAAGCAGCTAAATCATTACGTGAAGGTAACTTACCTATTCTTGACATTGCATTGCAATATGGTTTTAGTTCACAGGCGACATTTACCCGTATCTTTAAAAAGCACTTTGATACCACGCCTGCAAAATTTCGCCAATCAGGTGAATTACCTGAATGCAAAAATTTTATGACCTGTAGTTGTCATAACTAATTATTTTAGAACATCCCTTCCTATTAGTTATTTGTAATTTTGAAGTCTATGTCTGAGCCGACTATGTCGGCTCAAGGTTGTTGGCAAAGCAAGATAAAAGTGTGATTTTTCTCGCTTTGTGTTATCAGTCGAAAATCAAAAATTTGATTTTCCTCTTTTATTTTCAATAACCTATTAGACCGCAGCTAAACATAAATGTTTATCCGCAGTCTGAGCCGACTATGTCGGCTCTTTTTTTAACTTAATTCATGGACTAACCAGTTTTCCAAATCAGCCAACTGTTCCTGCAGCTGCGGCCATTTCACAACCATCTCTTTGCTCAATGCACGTACTGTTTCTACCTGATACGCTTTACCTGTCAATTGCTCACTCAACCACTCTAAAGGGGATGGGTCTAGACTATCCGTAAAAAACTGACAGCGGTTTATCACACCCTTTTCGATATCAAAATGAAACTCAATTCCTCCCCAAGGAAAGCGGGTATCTGAATAGTGAGAAAAAGCTGGGGCTTGCCCAAAATTCCATTCCCAACTACTTTGTTTTGCAAAGGTTTCTGCGAAATTTGGCAAATCAGGTAGTTTTTCAGGGGAAATATATTCGGCAGCGACCGTTTCACCGAAGTAATTAAAAAAGCTTTTAATTATTCCTTCGCAAACAATTTCATGAGAAATATTGGGAACAAGCTCAGATAAATTAGCCACACGAGAACGCACTGACGTAATCCCTTTTGCCTGTAATTTTTTCGGATCTGGATTCAGATAATTTGCTAAGCGACTTAAATCTGCATTAATTAGCAAAGTTCCGTGGTGAAAACCTCTATCCTTCGTTTCTCGATATGCAGAACCCGATATTTTTCGCGGACCACTTTCAGTCTCTAAGACTAAATCATTACGACCAGAGATTTGTGCGTTAATACCGACAAGTGCCAATCCATCGACAATAATATGTGTTGAAACTGTTTTGTCATATTCCGGCTTTCCTGCCATAAACGTAAAACAGGTGTTACCTAAATCATGAAAAACAGCCCCACCACCACTACTACGCCGTGCTAAACGAACATTATCTTCTTCCATTCTCCGAGTATTACATTCTTTCCACGGGTTTTGTGCACGCCCTATAACCACCGTATCAGCATTTCGCCAGAGAAACATAACACGTTGGTCAGTTGGCATTTGTCGGAAAATAGTTTCTTCAACCGCAAGATTAAACCAAGGGTCGTAGGATTCAGAGATGAGTAAACGTACTGTTGACATTAGGCTATCCTTAAAACAAAACTTGCCCTTAAGATAGCATAATCACTGAGGAAAATAGCGAATTTAGATGCGTCTTGCCTGCCAAAACACTTTTCGCCAATAGACGTTATCCATTGATGAACGGATCACCCCTTTACTCGTTGATGCATGAATGAATGTATTATCGGTATCGTAAATACCCACATGCAACCCATTCTCTCCAGAACCTGTTTTAAAGAACACCAAATCCCCTGGCATCAAATCTGATTTATCAATCCGTGTGCCTAATTGAGTTTGATCCACCGTTGTACGAGGCAACTGAATGGCAAAGCGATCATTAAATGTGCGATAGACAAAACCGGAACAATCGACACCATTTTGATTCATGCCGCCATAATGATAAGGCGTACCATACCACTGCTCGAGTTGATCTTTTAATTGCGCTATCGTCATAATTGGATCAGATAACTGTGTTTTTAGCGGCGGTGGTGGCGTTCTTTTAACGGATGTCGATGAACAACCAATTAAAACTAAACACAGTAATAGTGGTAGGTGTTGTATTTTGATAACCATAAAGCACCTTATTTATCTATCCCATTACGATAACTTGCTTATATCATAGTGCGTGAAGACTATAATATAAGCAACTAAGAAATTATTCTGTTCTATCACTTGATGATTTATTAGGTCGGCTAATTAGCCATACACCTAATAAAATAAAACCGATACCAATGGCCTTTAACCCTGTAGCAGGCTCATTAAACCAAGGTAAGAAAATTGCTAATAAATAAACAAAAACATAGCTTAAGCTAATAAGCGGATAAGCTTTATTCAATGCTATGTATTTTAATGCTAATAGCCAACATAACATCGATAACGCATAACAAACTAACCCTAAAAAAATAATTCCTAAACTAGTAATATTAGCGAGTAACCAATCAAATTGCAGCCAATGCCAGCCAAGCGTGAATGAGGGTAGCTCAACCACCCCAGCTTTTAAGCTCAGTTGAGCGACTGTGACTAATAACGCACTGCCAATCACCCATAAATAACCCTTGTTCATACGCTGATACTCATTAGCAAAATACCAAACATAATGGCAGCAACCCCTAACCAGTGGTTGAGCCCAGTTTGTTCTTTATAAACAAACTGGCCAATTAGCGTAATTAACACAAAATTAATGCTTAGCATTGGATACGCAATACTCAGCGGCATGGTTTCCAATAATTTCAACCAAAACAACATGCCAAGCCCGAGCATGAAAACCGCCAGCACCAGCCATCGAAGGGCTGATGCTGTTTTATTGGTTTTATTACTCTGCCAATTGACGACGGCTTGCTTTTGAGCCACTTGCCCAATACAGGTTAAAACGCTAACCAGCAATAATAGTAATAGTTGTGCAATCATTGTTGATGATAAACCACAATCGCCATACGTGAATTTTTAATAACTTCATCCGGCTTAGGAATATCTGGTAAACCTTCTTTACGGCCTAATAAAAAGACAACTGTTACCTGCCCTTCTTTACGTGCTTTTGTCAGCCATTGTGCAAACTGGTCAGGTTTTATTAAGCGATGTTGGCTATCTGGGTATTCCAACCCATAACTTAACTCTCCACTACTATTGTATAAATAGATATTGGAATTTTTAGTTTCCCAAGCAAGGCCAGCTGCGACCCCAACATTACTTGCCATCAAATATTTGCTATTCATCAGTAAATCATGATTTTGATGAATAAAATTTTGAGGCAATTTAGAATCGATGGTGTTATTCGGCAGAGCACTACCAATACACAAACTCACCGCTAAAGAACATGATGCTGCCCATAACCAGTACTTTGCATTTAATACCGTGCATAGATAACCGATAATCGCCCAAATAGAAAAGGCAACGACACCTAACACCATTTTTGACCATTCATCAGGTTCGTATAATGGCTTTTTGATCACCGTGCTAACAACAATTACCGCTATAACCGCTGCGATCCCTAATACAACATTAATAATCCCATTGGCTTTCAATGCCTTCATTTTACCACTACGAACGCAATCAACCCCATACTTCGCCATAAGCAATGCCAGTGGTGCCATAAATGGCAACATATACGTTGGTAGCTTACCGCGAGAAATACTGAAAAAGATGACGGGAACAACAAACCAGCACAGTAAGAAAAACATATCAGGACTAGATTTACGCTCTTTCCAGCCTTTCATGATAGCACCGGGTAACAACCCTGCCCATGGAATAGCGCCAAGAATGATAATCGGAATATAATACCAAAACGGTGCGATATGCTGAGCATCATCTGCCGTGAAGCGCTTAATGTGTTCAATCCAAAAGAAATAATGCCAATAATCAGGCTCTTGTTTTGCAACTGCCAAAGCCCATGGCAAACTAATAATAACCGCAGAAATTATTGCAAGCGGCCCATACTTGAGTAACTCAAGAAACCGCTTTTGGTAGATTGTGATAGGCAGCATGACAATCACTGGAATAGCAAGGGCTAAAAAGCCTTTGGTCATAAATGCCATGCCACAAGCTAGCCCAAGACAAAGCCACGCCGCTAATTTGGATTTTACTTCCCTCGATTTCATTGCCCACAAGCAACAAAACATACTTGCCGCTATCCATAAAGACAACATTGGGTCGAGTACACTGTAGGTCCCGATAGAAAACACTAAGAACATCGAGATATAAATGAGGCTTGCAACATAGGCAACGTGGTTATTACGCCACATCATCTTTGCCATACGATAGACAAGTAGTGCACTGAGAAGAATACAAAAAACCGAACCAAAACGAACAGCAAAATTCGTTTCACCAAAGATCATTTGGCTAATATTATTTATCCAGTAACCTGCCACTGGTTTTTCAAAATAGCGTACATCCAGCATGTAAGGAACAATCCAATCTCCACGCTGTAACATCTCACGGCTAATTTCCGCGTATCGCGTTTCATCTGGTTGCCAAAGTAAACGACTATTCAACGGCAACAAATAGGTTAGGATAAAAAAAAGAGCCAGCAGAGAGGCTCCTACTTTGCTCGCTCGGTTATTCAACATAGGTTGCTTATTCCTCTTCTTGGCAGCCTAGCCAGCCTTCACGTCCGGGGAATGGTGCCCTCACCACACGCCCTTTTGGCAATGAATTCAAATCGTCTGGCAGTAATTCACTCAATGTACAGAATTGGATTTCTTCTTGTGTAATTCGTTCCAATAATTGTGAAAATTGTTCCGATTTGGACATTCCTTCCACTTCTGTATGGATAGTATAAACTGGAACGCCTTGATCTTCTTTAATTGCTTGAAGAATAAAATCATTAAATGCATCATCACTCACGACTGTCCCTACGACTTCATCGTAAGTCGGCAATGTGACAGGGATTTGAACCGTCCCGAGTGAGCCATCGGCTAAAATTGGCCTAAATGGGTATTTACCACGACAATCGCTGTTGTAGTCAAAGTTAAACATTTGTTTAACTTCCAACACACGCTCATCGCCTCGCCAACCAGCAACGGCAGAACACGTCACTCGATGCCCAATGGCTTGCTCCAGCGCATCCACCCCTAACTTAACTTGTTCGGTCAATTGTGGTTTGCTCCATTTAGCAACTTTAGCCTGCCAACCTTGATGATCCCATGCATGCAAGCCTACTTCATGACCAGCATCCAAAGTTTGTTTCATCAAATAACCTAAATCTTTAGCAATTTTTTTACCCGGCCATGCTGTGCCCGCTAATAAGATGTCTAACCCATAAAGGGATGCTGCGTTCGACCTAAGCATTTTCCACAGAAATTTAGGACGCAAAAGGCGCCATAAATGGCGCCCCATGTTATCGGGTCCTACACTGAAGAAAAAGCTGGCCTGAATATTATGCTCTTTGAGCACTTTGAGTAGCTGTGGAACCCCTTTCAAGGTACCTTGGTAGGTGTCCACATCAATTCTCAAGCCAACTTTTTTCATTAGTCTTTATTACCTAACTCTTCAACTGCACCTTGTAAGAAGAAATCTAATGTTTCTTCGATGGTATCTTTCATATCGATAGTTGGAACCCAATCCAGTAAACGACGTGCATTTTCAACACTTGGTTTACGGTGTTCAACATCTTGATACCCTTGGCCATAATAGCTGCTGCTTTCGATTTCACGGAAGCCTGCAAATGGAGGGAATTTCCCACGTTGAGGGTGTTTTTCGAAGCTTTCCAACAACATTTCTGCTAATTCACGAATACTCGCTTCGTTAGTTGGGTTACCGATATTGATGATCTGACCATCACATTTGCCATCTTTGTTTTCGATAATACGGAATAACGCTTCGATACCGTCTTTAATATCTGTAAAGCAACGTTTTTGTGCACCACCGTCAACCAGTTTAATTGGCGAACCTTCAACTAAGTTTAGAATTAACTGAGTAATCGCACGCGAACTACCAATACGTGCAGAATTCAAGCTATCTAAGCGAGGTCCCATCCAGTTGAATGGACGGAATAAGGTGAATTTTAAACCTTCTTTCGCACCGTATGCCCAAATCACTCGGTCAAGTAATTGTTTAGAAACTGAGTAAATCCAACGTTGTTTATTGATTGGGCCGACGATTAAGCGTGACTCGTCTTCATCAAACTCTTTATCATCACACATACCATAAACTTCAGACGTCGATGGGAAGATGATACGTTTGTTATATTTCACGCAGTAACGTACAACTTTCAAGTTTTCTTCAAAGTCTAATTCGAAAACGCGTAATGGATTACGGGTATATTCGATTGGCGTTGCAATCGCAACCAGAGGCAGAATAACGTCACATTTTTTGATGTGGTATTCAATCCATTCTGTATGGATGCTAACGTCACCTTCAATGAAGTGGAAGCGTGGGTTACCAATAAAACGCTCAATCGCAGAAGAACCGATATCCATGCCATAAATATCGTAGTTACCGTCTTTTAATAGGCGCTCTGTTAAATGGTTACCAATAAACCCATTCACACCTAAAATAAGAACACGTGTGCGACGCTTAACTTGTGCTGTTGGTTTTGCCCCAACACGGACATCAGTTACGATACCCATTTCGTTAGCAAGGCGGCTACCTTGCATATATAAACCAGTCTCGCTTTGGCCGCTAATCACTTCGATAGCCCCTTGGCCGCAAGCAATACGCAGTGGATCACTCGAAAGTACCGTACCAGCTGCTTTACCTTGGTTATCATCTAAAACGCGTGCGCGCCAGATAACCATTTTACGTGCGCCTAAATAAGTGAACGCACCTGGATAAGGTTCAGTTACTGCACGAATTAAGCAGTTAACTTCTTTTGCGCTATTATTCCAATTAATCAAACCATCTTCAGCGGTACGACGACCAAAGTACGTTGCTTGGCTTTCATCTTGTGCAACAGATTTGTAGCTACCAGCTTCAATTAATGGCAGTGTTTTATTCAATAAAACTTCCGCCGCTTCACGTACTTTCGCATGCAGAGTCAGGCTAGTGTCTGTATCGGTAATCGCCACTTTTTCTTGAGCAATGATATCGCCAGCGTCAGCCTTAGCTACCATTTTATGCAAGGTCACACCTGTTTCGCTTTCTCCTTTTAATAATGCCCAATTAATAGGAGCACGACCGCGATATTTTGGTAGCAATGAGCCGTGTAGATTAAACGCACCTTTAGGCGCGATAGCTAACAGCTCTTCACTTAACATATCGCGATAGTAGAAAGAGAAAATCACATCAGGTTTCATTTCGCGAATACGTTCAATCCATAATGGATGATTAACGTTTTCAGGCGCAAAAACAGGAAGTTCCATGTCAGCACTTAAACGCGCAACTGAGGAGTAAAAGTGGTTTTCATTTGGGTCATCAGTGTGTGTAAACACTGCTTGGATATCAAAACCTGCTTTTTCAAGCGCTTTTAGCCCTACGCAGCCAATATCATGATAGGCAAAAACAATAGCTTTCATTAGTCTTCTTCCTGATTTTTGTCGGATTTCGCATCTGCTCCAACGACTTTTTGAATAAAATAACGAGGTCTTGCGCGCACATCATTGTAGATCCTACCGATGTATTCGCCCAGTAGTCCCATGGCAACAAATTGTGCACCAATAAACATAAAGAGTACTGCAAACAGAGTGAATACGCCATCTGCTGCCCACTCTGCGCCAAAAATTAAACGCAATGCAATTAACAATACCGCTAATAAAAAACCGCCAGCAGCTATAATACTTCCTACAACACTCAATAAACGTAGTGGCGCTGTAGTCAGGCATGTTAATAAGTCATACATTAAATTAATCAGCTTCATAAAGCTGTATTTAGAATCACCAAACTCGCGTTCTGCATGCGCTACATCAATTTCAATGGTTCTACGTGCAAATGTATTTGCCAAAATAGGAATAAATGTACTTCTTTCATGACATTGCAACATAGCTTGAATGATATGACGGCGGTATGCACGTAACATACAGCCGTAATCTCCCATTGAACGCCCTGTCGCTTTGGTGATCATCGCATTGATCATTTTAGAGGCTGTTTTGCGAAACCAAGAGTCTTGGCGATTCGCACGGCGCGTACCAACTACATCATAACCTTGCATAGCTGTTTGCACTAAACGTGGGATTTCCTCTGGTGGATTTTGTAAATCCGCATCCAAAGTAATCACTAAGTCGCCATCAGCTTGGTTAAAACCCGCCATAATAGCAGAATGCTGCCCATAGTTACGGTTTAAAATAATTGCAATAACGTGGTTATCTGGATTTTCTGCGGCTTCTGTAAGCATTTGTGCAGAACGATCGCTACTACCATCATCAACTAGAATTAATTCATAGGATTGAGTTAATTGTTTACATGACTTGATAGTACGTTCTAGCAATTGCGGTAAACTCTGCTCTTCATTATAGACAGGGATAACCACTGAGACTTTTTTAATCTCATCAAATTCATCTGCGTGTGACACTATTTTGACTCCAAAAGAACTGCTTCTACAGCTTTAACGACCCGTTCAACATCTGCATCAGTCATATCGGGAAATAAAGGTAACGAACACAATGTGGCGCTATTCCATGTTGATTCAGGTAAAACTAACTCAGGATATTTTTCGCGATAATATTTTTGTGTATGCGCGGCACGAAAGTGCAACCCTGTTCCAATATCATGCTCTTTCAATTTTTCCATGAAAGTATCGCGATCAATGCCGCATGCTGCTTTATCGACACGTACCATAAATAAATGATTTGCATGTAAATGTGAGTAACTAGGGACACTCAACATTTGTAAAGGAGAATTTTTCAGCAACTCACGATAACGAGCTGTAAGTTCCGCACGACGCTGATTTAATTGCTCAACTCGTGATAACTGCACCACAGCAATCGCGGCGTGAATGTCCGATAAATTATATTTAAAACCGGGCTCAACAACCTCGGCTTGCGGCTTACGGCCTTGCATTTGTCTATCAAACGCGTCAACCCCTAGACCGTGAAACTTGAGTGTACGTACACGCTGAGCAAGTTCATCGTCATCGGTTGCGACTAATCCCCCTTCCGCACAGGTGACATTTTTGATGGCATGAAAAGAAAAAATAGACGTTCCCTTTTCGCCAATCCACTCATCTTTATAACGAGTACCCACGGCATGTGCCGCATCTTCGATTAATGCTACACCGGCTTTTTGAGCAATCAAACGCAATGCGTCAAGATCACAAGGAGCTCCCGCATAGTGTACTGGGATAATGGCCTTTGTTTTTTCTGTTAACGCTTTTTCTACGGCATCATGTTGGATCATTAATGTGTCACGATCAACATCAATCATGACCGGTGTTGCCCCGAGCAACTCAATCATATTGATTGTTGATACCCATGTTTGAGAAGGCGTGATGACTTCATCACCAGGACCAATACCCAATGCCATTAATACAACATGCATGCCTGCAGTAGCTGATGACAATGCAATTGCATGTTTACAGCCATAGCGCTTACAAAAATCGTCTTCTAGCTGATGATTCTGTGGGCCTGTTGTTATCCAGCCTGAACGCAGAACGTTTTCTACTGCCTTGACCTCTTCATCACCAATTGCTGGTTTTGAAAATGGTAAGAAATTGCTCATATTGTTAATAGCCTAGTTTTCATTGTGAATAGAATATTCTAGTTAATTATACTTTAACCGAACCTCAACACCTGCAAACATTGCGGGATTATCATGTAAAAATGTGTGATAAAAACAACTTATTGCTTACCCGCTAAATTTATAACCTGCCACACTTGATGAGATGTACTGTGACTTAACTTAATTTCAGACATAAATATGTCAGATAAATTATTTTCTGTCATTATGCACTCTGGTTTCCCTATTGCGACTAACTGTCCTTGTTTCATCATCCAAATACAAGATGCATTTTTATATGAATGACTAAGGTCATGACCACTCATTATAACGGTTCCTAAGCAATCACAAAAATATTTAATCCATTTATCAAGCATCGCTTGCTGAATAATATCTAAATTATTGGTCGGCTCATCCAATAATATGAATTTTCCCTTACATTGCTGTTTATCCCAAACCTGCAAAAATGCGGCTGTAATTCGAACCCTCTGCCATTCTCCACCCGAGAGTTGGCTAATAGGCTTACTTAATAATGACGTCAGTTGAAAATCTGAACATAAGCAATCAAAAATATCATTGGAAAACAAGGTATCAGGCGAAAAAAGACCAAAATATTGAAAAACTTTGAGTATAGGAACATCACTAACTAATTGTGAAAGATAAGCACGCTGTTGGCTCAATTGTGCGATACGATATTGCTGTATACTTCGGCTATCAATTAAAATATCGCCACCTACAGGTAAATAACCGCTTATCGCAGCTAATAATGTACTTTTTCCCGCCCCATTCGCACCCAATAGATGAATTTGTTCTCCAGCCCGCACTTGAGCTGAAACATTAATCAATCGTGTATCGATAGTTATATTTTTAATATCAATAATTAATTTGTCATCCATCACTTCTACCGCCATTGTTGGTGACGAATTAACAAGAAAATAAATATCGGTGCCCCTAAGGTGGCAGTAATAACGCCAATAGGGACTTCAGCATTGGCGATTAATAACCGAGACAGTATATCTGCAATTAATAACCCTAATGCTCCTGCTACAGCAGAACCAACTAATAATACTCGGTTATCTGTTAAACCACTTAACCGCAATATATGAGGAATAACCAAACCAATAAAGCTAATCGCCCCCGCAATAGCGACGCTGAGGCCAATTAATACACCACTAATAATAATTAATATAACGCGCCATTTATGGACTGAGATTCCTAATTGATAAGCTTGTACTGTTCCCAATGAAAGATAATTCAGTATATTACCTTGGAAGAGCACCCAGACTAAAAAAGGTAAACAACCAATAACAAGGCCAATTTGACGCCAATCAACCCCACTAAAACTCCCCATCATCCAATACAGTAACTGCCGCAAATCAAGGTTACTGCTCATATACACCATCCATGTCATACAGGCCCCACTAATCACACCAAGTGCAACCCCAACAAGCAATAAACTGGAATTATTCAGATTCTTACGACGAGCAAAATAAAGCAATATGGTGGTAAACAATAAAGCCCCCATAATCGCGCTAACACTTAATAGCCAATAATGTGTCACGCCTGACGATAATAATACAGTCAGCACCACAGCAACACCCGCACCATTACTTACCCCTAATAAACCTGGTTCTGCTAAAGGGTTTTCAAATAAGGCTTGCATTATAGCCCCTGTGACTGCAAGAGCTGCGCCAATAATAATGACCGCTAGTGTGCGAGGAAAGCGAATTTGCCAGACAAAAAGCTGCGCACTTTCACTATTCCATTGGCTTGGCCATAGTTGAATTTCCCCAACACTTAACCCAATAACAGCTACGATAGCCAAAAAAATCATTAACACAATGATTAGTCTAATATCAGAACGGTGCTGCTTTTTTTGCAGGTTTATTAAGTGATTATTCATTAGGTTAATAATATTTAAAACTGCGTTATGGGTTTCTCGATTATATCTATTTATGAAAGTAATACGACAATTATCACTTTAAGATCCTTGCAACTTAACCAACGATAAACTAAAGGAACTTTATGAGCTCAACATTGATTGCAACAAACAGTCGTCACCCCAAACTACAAACTAACCTTTTTGCTCAACAACCTAAACCTCATTCGTTTTTGCAACGAATAAAATCTGTATGTAATAAAATATTATCTCATACACTATTTATTCATCATCAAAGGTTCAAAGTTAGTGAAAACCCATTATATCGCCCACAAGACACAAATATTATAAGCAGTAAATCCGCTCAATCGATTAATAATATTAGCAAATTAACAAGTAATATGGTGTATCCGCCCAAAAGCCCGTCAGAAATTGAGCTTGATAAAACAACCGTAACTTCGCAATTTAATAAAAATATACGCTTAGTTAATGCCCAACAGAACATTTCAGATGACGAACGAAAAATGCATCATCAGCTCAATGTGTTAGATAAGGCAATCAGGCTACATCCTGAGTTTTCGTCAACAAAAGGGCTTTTTAGGCTTTGCGGTAAAAAAGAAGATATGCATTTCATTTTGCTATATTTATCCTCTAATAAGCCGCTTACTCAGAAATTTATTGCAGATAATAAGATAAGTCTACCAACCATAACTTTGGCTTATAAAGAATTATTTGGACGGATCATGGACAAGCAAAATTTCTCTGCCTATTTCTTAAACAAATCTCCTGACCAAGCTTTAGAGAGTGCTTACCAAAATCAGCAAAATATTATCGCGCTTATGAAGAAAGGTAGGATCACAGACGAAGTAGAAACAAAAATATTAGCCAAGGTAAAAAATAGATTTGACGAAGTAACACCGTCACCACCATTATTCAATATGCTTACCTCTCTTTTGGCTGATATTGCTAAAAACCCAGCAATAAATATGAATGCAAGAAGCCTTGCAATATGCCTAGCCCCAAGATTGCAAACAGAACAATCTATCCCTTTTTCAATATCACTTAACGATAGAATGGTCACCTTTCTTGAGGCATTAATTCACACTAAGCTATAACTTTGAAGCACCCAAAAATAAAAGACCGCCTAGGCGGTCTTTTTTCATATCAAACGATATAATTACTCTTTCGGTGTTGCTTTTTCTACACGGCTTTTTAATTTTTGGCCCGGGCGGAAAGTAACAACACGGCGGGCAGTAATTGGAATATCTTCCCCAGTTTTTGGGTTACGTCCGGGACGTTGATTTTTATCACGTAAATCAAAGTTACCGAATCCAGATAATTTTACTTGCTCACCATTTTCTAAGGAAAGGCGAACCTCTTCAAAGAAAGTTTCGACAAGGTCTTTAGCATCACGTTTGCTAACACCCAGTTTTTCAAACAAATTTTCTGACATTTCAGCTTTAGTAAGCGCCATAGGTTTAGTCCCTCAAGGAGGCTTGGAATCGCTGTTTTAACGCAGCAATACACAGATCAACGGTAGCAGTGATCTCTTCTTCTTCCATGGTACGTTGGGTATCTTGGAAGACAAGACTGATAGCAAGGCTCTTGTAGCCATCTGCTATTCCTTCACCACAGTACACATCAAATAAGTTTATGCCAACTATATGATTTATGCCAACTTTTTTACACTCTGCTAAAACTTCAGCAGCAGCCACATCTTCTGGCACGACTACAGCGATGTCACGGCGGTTCGATGGATAGCGCGAAATCGCCTTAGCTTCAGGGATGACACGTTGTGCTATCGCATCACTACGAACCTCAAACACCACCGTACGACCATTTAAATCGAGTTTGCGTTCTAATTCTGGGTGGACCACACCAATAAAGCCAATGTGTTCATTTTCCAGATAAATCCCAGCACTTTGACCTGGATGCAATGCAGGATGTGCCTCAGATTTAAATGTAATTTGATTTAGTTTCCCAGTCAATTCAAAAACAGCTTCAAGATCACCTTTTAAGTCAAAGAAGTCAACAACTTGTTTATCTAATGACCAATGTTCTTCAAATCGATTACCTGCAATCACTCCGGCAAGCATTGGTTCCTGACGGATTCCATATTCTGCTTGATTATCAGGAATAAAGCGCAGACCTGTCTCAAATAAACGAATTCTATTTTGTTGACGATTCTGATTATAGACAACCGTTCCTAATAAACCAGTCAACAGCGATAAACGCATCGCTGACATATCGACAGAAATCGGGTTAGGTAAAATCAATGCGTCTTGTTGTGGGTGCAGTAAAGCTTGAACTTTAGGATCAACAAAACTATACGTAATTGCTTCTTGATAACCACGGTCAACTAACATCGCTTTAATACGTTTTAAAGGTAAGTTAGCTTCTTTATGGTTAGTCATGATCAGGTCGGCACGCAGTGGCACATCTGGAATGCTGTTATAACCATAAACCCGGGCAACTTCTTCTACTAAATCTTCTTCGATTTGCATATCGAAGCGCCAGCTCGGTGCGACCACGTCCCATGTGTTGGCAGAAACAGTGACTTTGCAACCTAAGCGCGTCAAAATATCAGTAACTAACTCATCTTCAATAAAGTGGCCGATCAAACGGTCTAATTTATTGCGCGTCAGCTTAATATTGGCTGCTTTCGGTAAATGCTGTTCACTGGTGACATCAATGATTTCACCCACTTCACCACCGCAGATATCCACGATCAGTGAGGTTGCACGTTCAATGGCTTTAAACTGTAATTGTGGGTCAACACCGCGTTCAAAACGGTGAGAGGCATCGGTATGTAAACCGTAATTACGCGCACGGCCTGTAATTGATAACGGGTCAAAAAATGCACACTCTAATAAAATATTTTTGGTTTCGTTGTTAACGCCTGAGTGCTCACCGCCAAAAATACCCGCGATCCCGAGTGCTTTAGATTCATCAGCAATCACTAAAGTGTCTGATTTTAATGTTGCTTCACTACCGTCAAGAAGAACCAGTTTCTCCCCTTCTTTAGCCATACGAGCAACAATTGCACCGTCCAAACGGTCTAGATCGTAGGCATGCTGAGGTTGACCCAATTCCAATAAAACGTAGTTGGTGATATCCACAACCGCGTCAATAGAACGGACTCCACCACGACGTAGCTTTTCTTTCATCCACATTGGTGTCGGAGCTGAAACATCAATATTCTTGATCACTCGCCCTAAAAAGCGTGGGCACGCATTTGGCGCTTCGACTCGAATTGGGAATGTGTCTTTCGTCGTCACAGACACTGCGTTAATAACTGGTTCATTTAACGCTAATTTATTAATAACTGCGACATCACGTGCAACCCCAAGAATACTTAAACAATCTGCACGGTTAGGTGTAATGCTGATTTCAATCGCATTATCATCAAGTTTTAGATATTCACGAATATCGGTACCGATAGTGGCATCCTGCGGCAATTCAATAATTCCGCTATGATCATCGGAAATACCCAGCTCAGAATAAGAACACAGCATACCTTCAGAAGGCTCACCACGTAATTTTGCTGCTTTAATTTTAAAATCACCAGGTAATAGAGCACCCACAGTTGCAACGGCAACTTTCAGGCCTTGACGGCAGTTTGGTGCACCACAAACGATATCTAGTAAACGCTCACCACCCACGTTAACTTTTGTGACACGCAGTTTGTCGGCATTTGGGTGTTGACCACACTCAACCACTTCACCGACAACAACACCGTGAAATTGGCCAGCAACCACATCTACACCGTCAACTTCCAAACCTGCCATCGTGATTTGTTCTGATAATGCTTCACTACTGATCGCCGGGTTTACCCATTCGCGTAACCATAGTTCACTGAATTTCATGAGATAGACCCGCCTTATTTAAACTGTTTGAGGAAACGAAGATCATTTTCGAAGAATGCACGCAGGTCAGAAACACCGTAACGCAACATTGTTAAGCGCTCCATTCCCATACCAAATGCAAAGCCTGAATAGACTTCTGGGTCAATACCTACATTACGTAATACATTTGGATGCACCATTCCGCAACCTAATACTTCTAACCACTTACCATTTTTACCCATAACGTCAACTTCTGCTGAAGGTTCGGTGAATGGGAAATAAGATGGGCGAAAACGTACTTGGACTTCTTCTTCAAAGAAGTTATTCAAGAAATCATGTAATGTGCCTTTTAGATTGGTAAAGCTGATATCTTTATCAACAATCAGGCCTTCTGTTTGATGGAACATAGGTGTATGCGTTTGGTCGTAGTCATTACGATATACACGACCTGGGGCAATGATACGAATCGGTGGTTGTTGGCCATTCATTGTACGGATTTGTACACCCGATGTTTGCGTACGCAGTAAGCGTTTTGCATCGAACCAAAAAGTATCGTGGTCCGCACGCGCGGGGTGGTGAGCAGGTATATTTAGCGCATCAAAGTTATGATAGTCATCTTCGATTTCTGGACCTGTTTCAACAGAGAAACCCAATTCGCCAAAAAATTCTTCAATTCGCTGAATTGTACGGGTTACTGGGTGTAACCCACCATTTTCCATACGACGCCCTGGTAATGACACATCAATTTTTTCTGACACTAGACGTGCATTAAGAATTTCAGCTTGCATCCCGTCCTTACGGGCGTTCAGTGCATCTTGAACCTGTACTTTAGCTTCATTTATCACAGCCCCTGCTGCTGGACGTTCTTCAGCAGGCAGATCACGCAACGTTTTCATCTGTAGTGTGAAATGGCCGCTCTTGCCTAAATATTCAACACGCACTGACTCCAACGTAGCAACATCTTGGGCTTGTTCAATGGCTGCTTTTGCCTGTGCAACCAACTCAGCGAGATGTGGCATTGTTTCCCCTTTATGACCACTTGGTCTTTTTGCTAGTTATTCACTATATATTAAGCTTCACATTCTATTTGGTAATGAATGAATACTTAACTGATTTTACTGTACTTAATTTAAAACTAGAAACAAAAAAGCCTCCCTAAGGAGGCTTTAGCGTAACTTTTCATTTCTTCTTTCTATTTACGCGCAAAAGCCCCCGATATTCAGGTGCTAAAGTAAAAAAAGAAACGAAAAATTACAGAATGCATATAACAAATTCCCAATAACTGACTGTATCTAAAGTACTAACACAAATAGCTATAAATGAAAAGAGGAAGTTACCCTCCTCTTTTCAAGCAAACAATTAAGCTAAAGCGCCTTTCGCTTTTTCAACTAAAGCAGTGAATGCTGCTTTATCGAAAACTGCGATGTCTGCTAAAATCTTACGGTCGATTTCAATTGAAGCTTTTTTCAAGCCATTGATGAAACGGCTGTAAGACAGGCCATTCTGACGAGCCGCAGCGTTGATACGTGCGATCCACAGTTGACGGAACTGACGTTTACGTTGACGGCGGTCACGGTAAGCGTATTGACCAGCTTTGATTACCGCCTGAAACGCTACGCGGTAAACACGTGAACGTGCACCATAGTAACCTTTCGCCTGCTTCAGAATTTTTTTGTGACGTGCACGTGCGATTACACCACGTTTTGCGCGAGCCATAGCTATCTCCTATCGTCTTTTATCTTAATTAACTAAATTGTTTACTTATGCGTAAGGCAGGCAGGCTACTACCAGACCCAGATCGCCCTTAGATACCATTCCTTTCGGACGTAAATGGCGTTTACGCTTAGTTGACTTTTTAGTCAGGATATGACGAAGGTTTGCATGCTTACGCTTAAAGCCACCGCCTGCAGTTTTTTTAAAGCGCTTTGCTGCGCCACGTACAGTTTTAATCTTTGGCATTTCTTTTATTTCCAACTTCGCATTGTGATTAACTACGAATTAACTAGGCGAATAACATCTATATTGCTATAAATGAATATTACTTGCAGGCCTAATTATTTCTTCTTCGGTGCCAGCACCATGATCATCTGGCGCCCTTCAATTCTTGAAGGGAAAGACTCCACGGATGCCAGCTCTTCCAGATCAGCTTTGATGCGATTAAGCATTTCCAGACCAATCTGCTGGTGAGCCATTTCACGACCACGGAAACGCAGTGTAACTTTAGCTTTATCACCATCTTCCAGAAAGCGAGTCAGGTTGCGTAGTTTGACCTGATAATCACCTTCATCTGTACCAGGGCGGAATTTAATTTCCTTCACCTGAACAACTTTTTGTTTCTTTTTTTGCTCTTTTTGAGATTTGCTCTTCTCATAAAGGAATTTGCCGTAATCCATAATACGACAAACTGGCGGTTCAGCATTTGGGCTGATTTCAACTAGGTCTACACCTGCTTCTTCAGCTTTTTCAAGCGCTTCGCGTGCGCTCATAATGCCTAACTGTTCACCGTCTAAACCTGTTAAACGGACCTCTGGAACACGAATTTCATCATTAATACGATTTGGACGTGTTGTTGGGATTCTTTTTCCGCCTTTAATACTTCATTCCTCCAATTGGATAAAGAGATTTGCTTCTCTCAAGCAAATACACTCGTCGCTCAATAGTTAATACCTGACGTGTGTACGGTATTCTGTGTTTGTCTTCAATGCGCGATGCGCTGACAAAGTGATTCGACCGCGGATTCTAATGCTTCTTGCCGGATTACTCAAGTAAATCTTGCAATAAATCACACTGAACTGTTTGAAAACTTGGCTATTGAGGCCAATTATTGCTTTAACATAATTATTTTTATCCATTAATGAAGCAAATAACAAGACGTAAAATACATCCGTATCTTAACTGCTATGAGGTTACTTTCATCATTAATAAAAAGAAAACTCGGATAAAACAGAGAAGCAGCGCCCAAAATGAGCGCTGCTAGACTCTAGCAATTACTTGCTATAACCCATACTGGCTTAATTATTTTTTCTTTGGTGCCAATACCATGATCATCTGGCGTCCTTCAATCCTTGATGGGAATGATTCAACAGATGCCAGTTCATCCAGATCGGTTTTGATGCGGTTAAGCACTTCCAAGCCAATCTGTTGGTGAGCCATTTCGCGACCACGAAAACGCAGGGTCACTTTAGCTTTGTCACCATCTTCCAAAAAGCGAATTAGGCTACGCAATTTAACTTGGTAGTCGCCTTCGTCTGTTCCCGGACGGAATTTAATTTCCTTCACTTGAACAACTTTTTGTTTTTTCTTTTGTTCTTTTTGAGATTTGCTTTTCTCATAAAGATATTTACCGTAGTCCATGATACGACAAACTGGTGGCTCAGCATTTGGGCTGATTTCGACTAAGTCAACACCAGCTTCTTCTGCTTTAAAGAGGGCTTCACGCACACTCATAACACCAAGTTGCTCACCGTCTAAACCAGTGACACGGATTTCTGTTGCGCGAATTTCATCGTTAATACGATTTGGACGCGCTGTTGGGAGTTTTTTTCCGCCTTTAATACCTTATTCCTCCATCTGATTGAGTTGACGACTGCGGATCTCTTCAAGCAGTTTTGTCATGAATTCGTTGACATCAAGGCTGCCTAAGTCTTTACCACGACGGGTACGAACAGCGACTTTACCTGATTCAACTTCTTTATCACCACATACTAACATGTAAGGGACGCGACGCAGTGTGTGCTCACGGATCTTAAAGCCGATTTTCTCGTTACGTAAGTCCGCTTTCGCACGAATGCCAACACTTTGCAGCTTGCTTACTAATTCTTGAACATAGTCTGCTTGGCTATCAGTAATGTTCATTACAACCACTTGTTGTGGTGCTAACCATGTTGGGAAAAAGCCTGCATACTCTTCTGTTAAGATACCAATGAAGCGTTCTAGTGAACCTAACACTGCTCGGTGGATCATAACAGGAACGATACGTTCGTTGTTTTCACCTACATAGGAAGCTGTCAAACGACCCGGTAAGAAGAAGTCTAACTGGACAGTACCACATTGCCATGCACGGTCAAGGCAGTCATACAGTGTAAACTCGATTTTCGGGCCATAAAATGCGCCTTCACCTGGTTGGTATTCAAACTCAATACCTTTTGATTTCAGGGCATTAGCTAAGTCTTCTTCCGCTCTGTCCCACATCTCGTCAGTACCGATACGTTTTTCAGGACGGGTTGATAGTTTTACAACAATTTTTTCGAATCCGAAAGTTGCGTAAACATCATAAATCATTTCAATACAGCTAGTGACTTCACTTAAGATTTGCTCTTCAGTACAGAAGATATGCGCATCATCCTGAGTAAAGCCACGCACACGCATTAAGCCGTGCAATGCACCTGATGGCTCATTACGGTGACAGCTGCCAAATTCTGCCATACGCAATGGTAAGTCACGGTATGATTTCAAACCTTGGTTAAAAATCTGTACGTGACCAGGGCAGTTCATTGGTTTTACACAATATTCACGGTTTTCAGATGACGTCGTGAACATGGCATCTTTATAGTTATCCCAGTGGCCTGTTTTTTCCCATAATACGCGGTCCATCATAAATGGCCCTTTCACTTCTTGATAATTATAAGCTTTCAGTTTAGTGCGTACGAAGGTTTCCAGTTCACGGAAAATTGTCCAACCGTCATTATGCCAGAATGCCATTCCCGGCGCTTCTTCTTGCATATGGTATAAATCTAACTGTTTACCAATTTTACGGTGGTCACGTTTAGCTGCTTCTTCTAAACGTAATAAATAGGCTGCCAATTGTTTTTTATCAGCCCATGCAGTGCCGTAAATACGTTGCAGCATTTTGTTATCGCTGTTACCACGCCAGTATGCGCCAGCCACTTTCTGTAGTTTAAAATGGTGGCAAAAACGCATATTCGGTACGTGTGGACCGCGACACATATCAACATATTCTTCGTGATGATATAAACCAGGGTGGTCATCTTGACTAATATTTTGATCTAATATTTCAACTTTATAGTCTTCGCCTCTAACCACAAATGTTTCACGAGCTTCGCTCCAAGAAACACGTTTTTTCACCACATCATAATCTGTTTTGGCAAGCTCAAGCATGCGCTTTTCAAGCTTTTCCAAGTCTTCCTGGGTCAGCATGTGGTCTAAATCGACATCATAGTAAAAACCATTATCGATAGTCGGCCCAATCGCCATTTTAGTGTTTGGCCATAATTGTTTGATTGCATGGCCTAACAGGTGAGCACAAGAGTGACGAATAATTTCGAGTCCGTCTTCATCTTTGCTCGTAATAATGGATACGTTTGCATCATGTTCAATTATTTCACATGCATCAACGCGTTCGCCATTAATTCGACCCGCGATACAGGCTTTAGCTAAACCCGCTCCGATGTCTCGAGCAACATCCATCACAGAAACGGGATGGTCAAACTGACGCTGACTTCCATCAGGAAGAGTAATAACAGGCATTAAAAAATCCTTATCAGCAGTGGTGACCCACACGAAAGATCACTTGCTTGATTATTCCAAAGTTATAAATCAACACGTTACTAACGATTTCTCACTTCACTATGCAAGATATGTACACAAATACAGGCAACTTAAACGCCCTATTTCGTTACATCGTGAGTAACTCAACTACTAATGATAACACAGACCTATTTTAGGGTGATAGCGTAATACCGCTAATTGTTCTTCTTCATATGAAAAATCAACACCTTCCCGATTAAATGATGAATAAGTTATCCAATGCAGGAAATAGTTTCTCTTTTTGCTTGAAAAACACACGATACCAACGGGATCCACTAGGTGCGATTAATTCTTCACTGATTATCTTATTTTGTTGAAGAATGATAACCGATTGAATTGATTGCCATAATGAATAAATGATGTAGGACGTGGCAATTAACCCGAATAATAGTACAAAAATGTTATCTAATTTCTCTATTTGCCAAAATAAATAGACACAAAAGATAATTTGAATTAATGCCCGAATAATAAAGGCAATACTAAAGAATGACTTCGCATGCTGTATCGTTGCAAAACAGGGATTAGACAGAGTTTGTCTTGTTTCTTGGACTGGAATACCATTCACATATACCATCCAATCAGAAGTATCGCTATTTTTTAAGATTATTCCTTTTTCTTTCATTCCATGAATTTTAAATGAGACTACGACAGCCCAAACAATCCCAACGGTAAATAAATAAAGCATAAAACCACTTACCGAAAAAAAAGCAAAAAATACGCTAATCACTATAAAACACGCGAGTTTACCCGAATATATCCAAAATGGCGCAACCTGATAGTTCATTATTATCCTTAACATATTTTGCATAAATTTTTCAGTATACAAAACAGATTAAATGATAAAGCGTCTCATTTCCACTAATCTATAACCAACGTCGCGTTTGCTTACTATAATCTTCCCACTCATTTTTAAATGATGCAGATAAAAAACGTTCTTCTTGTGGGATCGTATATAAATCAGTAATCAGCCAAAATACTAGCCCTGCGACCAAAAAATAAGAAGAGTGCGAGAAAAAAGCTAAAGCCAAGCTCATTGATGTAAAAGCTAAATACATCGGATTACGTGAAAATCGATAAGGCCCATTAGTGACTAAATGCGTTGCCTTAACTGTAGGATTTGGTGATGTTTTATGTTTATAAAAATAATAAAGACTCGTCGCGACCCAACTCACACTCTCCAGCGCAACTAATATACCTAAAATTCCCATCCAACCGGAAAACGTCCAGTCTAAAAGACCTTGTCTGGAAAGAAAATAAACCGCGATTCCATTAGCAACTAACCAATTCAATAATGGCAATTTAAATATATTCATTACATTACCCGTAAGCCAACATGGTGTTATTAGCATAACATAAATGAATATATAAATTTGAGTGGAAGAGTATATAGAGGTGTAATATTAACGGCAAAAATGATTAGTTACTGGAACCTAATGAAAACACACTTTTTAAACCTTCTAATTTACTGTACTCCTGTTGGCAAACTAAATTTCGTACATCACTTGGCATAGAGTCAATTCTGGTTTGAATATTAGCCAGTTGTTCATCTAAACTATTCATTCCTTTTACATCAACGACATCCTGATTCACTTTAAGATAGTTAGCAAAACTTTGCAGGTTATCCTCTAAGCTATTACAAATATCATTACTGGCTAAACTCTGCGGCAAAATAGCACTGAGTGATGTCGGTAAGACTTGAGATATATTCGGATAAATACTTTGCTTCCACTGCTGAGGAAAAACGATTAGTAACATGGCGGCTGCCAAAACTAATAGCATAGACGCTCCAGCTAATGTCGCTATAAGTTTTTTCATTCTTTTTCCTATTACTCAAAATTAACTGAAAATAGGATATACAACTCTGCGTAAAGCTATTTTTAAAACTAAAAATCCTTTGTAAAGAAATCCATAACTCTTTTTAATAAAATTTCATTTCTTCATACGGTTTTTCTTGGCAGCTCTTTAAGCGTTGTAATAAACCGCCTACATGTAATTCTAATTTGTGGCCGTCAGGATCAAGAAAATAAAAAGAATCTCCTTCACTTTTATTTTCTTTCCAGACAATGACATTCGCTTGCATTAGCCTATCAACAACGATAAGAAAGTCTTTCGTATCAACGTTAAAGGCATAGTGTGTGTAATCCGTTTTTTCTGGGGACGAAAATTGGCGAGTTGTATCTAATGATAAACATAACCATAAATCGCCACAGGAAATATAGGCGCCATTTTTCCAACTCGCATGTAACTTCATACCCAGTAGTGCTTGATAAAAACCAATACTTTTATCTAAATCAGTTACAGCTAAAGTTAAATGGTTGATTCCGTTTAACATATTTTTTTACTCTTTGGTTGTCTGTTACATTGAATTCTTTTAATGAATTTACATAAATTATCAGTAAATAACATTGCAGCAGATATACTACATTCCATATCAACTTAAAGACAACCTGTTACGAAATGCCCTTAACCTTTTTATACCCCTATAAAAAGGTTTTTTTTTTGCCTATAAAAATTGAATACTTTTACCACAACAACTCATCCACTTGTTAATTAACAAAAAAAGCAAGTTACTCACAGAACAAGGCCATTGTTATCCACAGTTAATGTGAACAACTCCAATTATCTACAAACTAATAGATGATAGTTAATATTAACTCTTATTCCTCCGTATTATAGCCGGCTCCTACTATAAAATACCTCACTCGTTATAAATGCTAACCTACAGATCTATAAGAAATTTTGCTATCATTTGGGATAAGGTATTTTATTCACATTAATCAGGAGCTTGAATCTAACTTCCATGACAAATTTTTTTGAGCTATTTCAAGCCGTTGGTATTGGCCTGGTACTATTACTTCCTCTTGCCAACCCTTTAACTGCAATTGCGGTCATGCTAAGCATTTCTGCTAATATGACTAAAGAGCAGCGTGACCATCAATCGCTGTTGGCCTCTATTTATGTATTTGCAATCATGACAATCGCTTTTTATGCTGGCCAATTAGTCATGAACACATTTGGAATATCAATCCCAGGGCTTCGAATTGCAGGTGGATTAATTGTGGCATTTATTGGCTTTGGCATGCTATTCCCTAGTAGTGATGTAGGGGAAGACCAGACTACCAATGCGCTTGATGACCCAAATGTTCCCAAAAAACGCCAAGAATCACCGAGTATTGCCTTTGTTCCCCTTGCAATGCCAAGTACTGCAGGCCCGGGTACTATTGCGATGATCATCAGCTCCACTGCATCATTACAAGGTAATGTGAGTTTCGCTCCATGGGTTTTAAAAGTTGCCCCCGTGATTACTTTTTTTATTGCCAGTCTTATCGTTTGGATTGGCTTAAGAGGCGCAACTTCTATCATGAGGTGGCTTGGAAACAGCGGTATTGATGCAATCGCGCGGGTGATGGGGTTCTTATTAATCTGTATGGGAGTGCAATTTGTTATCAACGGCATTGTTGAAATTGTCGCGCAGCTCCCACATTTAATGAAGGAATATCAATAAGACATCGCTAGTGCATTGTAAGCATTTTTAACTTTCCACAAATAGCGTGGGGCTTGTGGTGCTGGGTGTTTTGTTTGTACATGTTGATAAAACTCTTCCGGTGATAAGCGATTAATCATCGCTATCGCCCGACCTTTATCGTTATCAAACGTTCTTAATAACGCTCCTGCCCCATTCACATAAGCAACAACCGTTGCATAATATAATGTCTGAGGATGGCTTATTCCAGCAAGGTGCTGTTCCCTTAAAATACGAATATAAGCTGTACCAATATCGATATTTTTTTGTGGATCTTTTAGGTCACGAGAACTCGGCTCCCCCGATTTCCCTTGGTAACGATAGGCGTCACGTCCTGCTGTCGAAGCTTTAATTTGCATCAAACCTATTGCATTGGATTTACTGACAACTTCAGGCCTAAAGTTGGATTCGACCTCAATAATCGCCCTAATTAAAGTTTCATCTACACTGTAGCGAGCCGCAGAGTCACGAATAAATTCGTCAAAGGGCGTTCTTGGAAATGCCGTATTTTGTGCTGTTATTGGCCCTGTCGGCTCTAACATTCGCTGTTTCGTTACAGGCCTATCTGGTTCGCTTGAACAACCTGCAAGTAGCAGTAACACAAAAGTACCGCCAATTATTTTTTTCACTGTCGAATCCTCTGCGGTGAAAGCCGATGGCAGAATAACTAATCCTAAGAAAAATAAAATAATTTTTACTTAACTTTTACTTCAGGACGTGTTTTAGTCATACAAATAACCATGGGACTTAGAAGCCTATAATGACAAATAATGCTATTCCACACTTTTTATATTTATTTTTCTCAACTGATATTGATAATCATTATCAGTTGGGATATAAAATATAATTGTTATAAACCTTAACAACTGTATGTTAAAAAACGCTAAACCAATAATGTCAGGGTCAACTTTTATGAAGAAGAACGTATCTCGATTATCTGCACCTTTACTAACCAGTATGTTTGCTTTGGTAGCAATCATTTTTTTTAGTCAGCCTGCTTTTGCTAAAAAGTTTAAAGTCGTAACCACTTTTACTATTATTCAAGATATCGCTCAAAATGTAGCTGGAGATGCGGCAATTGTCGAGTCTATAACAAAGCCTGGAGCGGAAATTCACGGTTATCAACCGACACCTAAAGATATTATGAAAGCCTATGATGCAGATTTAATCTTATGGAACGGGATGAATTTGGAAGTGTGGTTCCAACGTTTCTTTGAAAATTTTAAAAATGTCCCTGCTGTCGTAGTCACTGAAGGAATTGAGCCAATGCCAATCCGTGAAGGTGAATATAAAGACAACCCGAACCCACATGCATGGATGTCTCCTGCCAATGCTAAAATTTATATTGAAAATATTCGTCAAGCTCTGGTCAAATATGATCCTGAAAATGCTGAAACATATAATGCCAATGCAAAAAAATATGCGCAGCAAATTGCTGAGCTTGATGCCCCTTTACGTGAACGCTTAAATCGTATCCCTGAAAATGAACGTTGGTTAGTCTCAAGTGAAGGCGCATTTAGCTATTTAACTAATGATTACGGCTTTAAAGAAGTCTACTTATGGCCAATCAATGCGGAAGAGCAAGGTTCTCCTCAACAAGTGAAAAAGGTGATTGATACTGTCCGTAAATACAACATCCCTGTAGTATTCAGTGAAAGTACAATTTCTGACAAACCGGCTCGCCAAGTCAGTAAAGAAACAGGGGCAAAATACGGTGGCGTATTATATGTAGACTCACTTTCAACTGCTGACGGCCCAGTACCAACATATATTGACCTTTTAAATACGACTGTAGACACGATAGCGAAAGGATTTTCACAGTAATATGAATCACTCAAGTCAATTCGAACACCCGAATCTTATCGTCGATGATGCGACGGTGACATATAATAATGGTCACACCGCTATCTATGACGCAAGCTTTACTATCTCTGGTGGCTCTATTTGTGCCTTAGTTGGCGTAAATGGTAGTGGCAAGTCAACGCTATTTAAAACTATTATGGGGCTTGTCACCCCATCTTCTGGCAGTGTGACATTAAATGATCAACCGATAAAAACCGCACTTAAAGAAAACGTGATTGCGTACGTCCCACAAACAGAAGAGGTAGACTGGAATTTTCCCGTTCTCGTTTCTGATGTCGTGATGATGGGCCGTTATGGCAAAATGGGTTTTTTTCGCATCCCTAAACAAGCCGATAAAGATGCTGTCAAAATGGCATTAGAACGGGTTGACCTTGCAGGGCTTGAGCATCGCCAAATAGGCGAGCTCTCCGGTGGTCAGAAAAAACGGGTTTTTTTAGCTCGAGCGCTCGCACAAGAAGGTAAAGTTTTACTCCTTGACGAACCTTTCACTGGGGTTGATGTTAAGACCGAAAATGCCATTATTGACCTGCTACGTAGTTTGCGTGACGAAGGCCATCTCATTCTCGTTTCAACTCATAACTTGGGCAGTGTGCCTGAGTTCTGCGACCATGTTATCTTAATCAATCGTACTGTTTTAGCGAGTGGGCCTACTGAAACGACATTTACGCAACGAAACCTGCAACAAGCCTTCGGTGGCGTATTGCGTCATATTAACCTGTCTGGTCAAGAGCTTCATGACGATGATGACCCACGCTCTGTCACCGTCATTACCGATGATGAAAGAGCGGCTGTATTCTATGGTCATGACCATGATGCCCCCGTTCGAAAAAACCAAGCTAAGGGTTCCGAATGATTGAGATGTTATTACAGCCCTTTGAATATGATTTTATGATAAAAGCCATTTGGGTCAGCGCCATTGTTGGTGCTGTCTGTGCGTTCTTATCAGCGTATTTAATGTTGAAAGGCTGGTCATTAATGGGAGATGCCCTCTCCCACTCCGTTGTTCCTGGGGTGGCGGGTGCTTATGCTTTAGGTTTACCCTATGCGGCAGGCGCCTTTTTTACCGGGATCCTTGCGGCACTTGCCATGACATTAGTAAAGCATCTAACTCGTTTACGTGAAGATGCTGTTATTGGCTTTATCTTTTCTACTTTTTTCGCGGCAGGTTTGTTGATTGTTTCATTGAATCCAACATCTGTTAATGTACAAAGTATTATTTTTGGTAATATTTTAGGTATTGCAGATTCTGACGTATTACAAGTAGAAATTATTATCGGCGTTTCATTTATTGTCCTATTGTGCTTATGGAAAGATTTATTAGCCGTTTTTTTCGATGAAAGCCACGCTCGCTCAATAGGTTTGAATCCTCTACGCCTAAAAATTATTTTCTTCACATTATTAAGTGCTTGTACTGTTGCTGCCTTACAAACAGTTGGCGCAATCCTTGTGATTGCGATGGTCGTCACACCAGGTGCAACGGCCTATTTATTAACTGACCAATTTAAACGCTTACTCATTATTTCAGTCACCATTGGTACTGTAACCAGTGCTGTTGGCGCTTATATCAGTTATTTCCTTAATGGTGCTACAGGCGGGTTAATTGTCACCTTACAGACCATTATTTTCCTGCTGGCATTTTTCTTTGCGCCTAAGCACGGTATTTTTGCCTCAAAACGTAAAGCCAAAAAGGAAGTTGCTCGACTGCACCAATCTCACCAACAAGGAGCATCTCATGAGTGATTTCATTGACTTACTGATGGCTCCGTTTGCATTTCCCTTTATGCAAAAAGCATTGATTACGGCAATTGTTAGTGGAACGGTATGCGCTATCCTCTCTTGCTTTTTAGTATTGAAAGGCTGGTCATTGATGGGCGATGCAATTTCCCATGCCGTTTTACCAGGGATCATTTTAGCCTCCCTACTCGGTATTCCATTAGCGATAGGGGCATTTGCATCTGGCTTGTTTTGTGCTGTGGCAACAGGTTATTTAAAGGAAAATAGTCGGATAAAAGAAGATACGGTAATGGGTATCGTCTTCTCAGGCATGTTTGCTATCGGCTTGGTTATGTTTGCTAAAATAGATACTGAACAGCACCTTACACATATTCTATTTGGTGACATTTTAGGGATCACAGATAGCGAATTTAAACAGATTTTACTGTTTGCAGGTATCACCATCGCAATTATTTTACTGAAGCGTAAAGACTTTATGCTGTATTGCTTTGACCCTAACCAAGCACGAGTCATTGGCTTACCTGTGAAATTAATCCACTATGGTTTGCTATCACTACTCGCTCTCACCATCGTTGCTTCATTACAAGCTGTTGGTATTATTTTGGTGATTGCAATGCTAATTTCCCCAGGCATTATTGCTTTTGTGTTATGCCGTAGTTTTGGGAAAATGTTGGTTGTCGCCATCATTGCTTCGGTAACATCGAGTGTTATTGGGACTATCCTGAGTTTCCACATCAACGCAACAACTGGGCCAACTATCGTTGTTACTCAGGCGGTGTATTTTGTGATAGCCCTGCTTTATAGCAAATTAGTGCTTGCACGTAAAAGAAGCCGAACTAACCCACAAAGTATGCATACCGCATAATTACTAGAAGATATAACAAAAAAGCTGAATTCACACATAACGAATTCAGCTTTTTTAATGACTTTAGCTAGCTGCATTAATGTGCTATTTGCTACGGGTTTTTAACTGGTTCACCACCATATTGCGACGTTGCGCTTCAGATTGGTTTTCATGCACTTTCATTTCCCCACTTCCCGCCGGTAATGCCTGCTCAACAACAAGTTCCGCATCTGTCTGAGCAATAATATCTTGCAATTGTTGGTGCTGATTGCACCAAATGGCATCAACATCCTGGTCACGTGAATTATCTCGCTCTGCAGAAAAAGCCACTGTCCGTGCTTGAAAACGCGTTTGTTTTCCACCTAATTCTAACCCATACCCCGGTGTTGCTGGATGTGTGACGACCACTTTGCCATCATCCAACCATGCTTTAACGTCAGTGTCTTGCACTTGATAACCGAGTTTCCCTAATCCATCGAGTACCGTTTTCCTTTGCGCAGTGGCAACAACCTGTTGCTCAGCTAAACTCACGGCACGGCCTAGTTTATCGACCCATGTGGTTAACGCTTCTATCGAACTTGATTGCATACTGGCTAATGCATTCGAAATTATAGATTCATTTTCTTTACTCGGAAAAATGGCCAATTCATCACAACGTTGTTCAATTTTATCGATAAGTTCGATACGTTGTTGGCTTAACTTCAATTGCTCTGCCAATGTCATGATCAATGAGTCGGCTCGTAAATGGCGTTGGGTACCTTCCTTAAGATCCCGAAGTTCAGCCAGTTGTTGCTCAGTATCTTGAGCATCATCAAATGAGCCTCCTAATTTCAGCTTTTCAATCATCAATAGGATCTGTTCACATTGTTTGGCAAATGGCGTTTGCGGTAAGCCTGATTGCCAAAATTGCTTCACACCTTCAGATTGGGCTTTTAGTTGGCTCAATAATGCCGCTGCCGATGGCGTGAGTGATGTTGATTGTGGACTTAATAAAGCTAGTGCTTTAAAAATCAGTTTATTAGATTGACTTTCATCTAGTTCACTTGCCGAGATTAATTGTGCATAAAGGTCAGCTTCATTTGGCAATTTTTCACGTACCAATGCAATTAATTCAGCCAAATTATGCTCTCTGTGTTTTTTTGTTCGGGCTAATAACGCTTGTTTTTCGAGTTGTTGTTCACGAACTTCCTTTACCTCGTTATTCAGTGTCCCAATAAACTCAACCAATTGGCTATTCAACAAGCTTAAATTGCGTGATGACAATGTGGCAAGCTGAGCCGAATTTTGCATTAGTTGCTCATAAGCTTGCGTGATTTGTGCAATACGCGGCTGATGATATTGGCTACTATTTGCCAGTGCTTGCCACTGTTCAAATCGACGTTTAACTACCGCAAGCTGACGCTGGCATTGAATTTCATTCATTTCCCTAACAGTTATACGATGAACTGATGAACTCATAATGCACCTTCTTGCGATTCTGGGCTCTCAATTTGAGAGGAGGATGAGGTTAATAACGCTTGAGAAATAGCGTCATGCAGTTGTTGCTGTGCCAAATCTCGATTTTGAACCCATTCGATAATAGACACTCGATAGTGTGCAGGTACCACACGCGTCAGAACAGCGCTACGCCACAGTTCCCTAGAACGCGCAGTTTTCAATAATGGGTGTGATGGTATGTCGCATTCTATACCGATGAGTAAACGGCCATTGCTTTGTTCTTCAACAATGCCATCAAAATGGAATACCCCATTTTGGCTTGTGGTGGTCACTTGCCAGCCACTTTGTCGAATAAAATCCATAACTGAATCGACAAACGCATTTTGCGGGAGCGTTTCACTACCAACCGCTGACTGCGTATGACACATGCGCTGGAGCAATTTTTCATTTTCTTTTTGCATTAATGGGTTACATGCATTTAGCGCATAGGCCAGATAGCCTTGTAAATAATCTCGTGGAATTTCAGGCTTACGGTAAGTTGTTAACAAATCAGAAATTTCATCTATTGGCATCGATGACATAATCACGACTTGCTGGCGAGCACGAGTGATAGCGACATTTAAACGCCGTTCTCCACCGGTTTGGCCAAGTACACCAAAGTTACGCCTGAATGTTCCCTGTGCATTGCGACCGAATGTGGTAGAAAACAAAATCACATCGCGCTCATCACCTTGCACATTTTCCACATTTTTCACAAAAAATGACATATCTTCATCATCGTGAGTGCGTTGGTTTTCTTGCGTATATGCCTGAAGAAAGTCTTCATCCTGTGCTGCACGCAATTGAATTATTTGATTAATTAATGTGGCTTGCTTTTGGTTAAACGTGACTACACCCACAGAAGGCCGTTGTTCGAAAGGCCGTTGCCACATTGAGGCCAAATGTTCCACGATAGCGATAGCTTCAGCTTCATTACTTTGGTTAACATAAACACCATTAACTTGAATAAGCTGTAATGGCTTAATTTCGTTGACCATTTTGGCTGAAAATTGTGCTGGGATATTTAGCCTATTTTCATAAAAAGCAAAATTGGAGAAATTGATTAGTTCTCGGTAGGCAGAACGGTAATGAATATCCAGTGTATGGATAGGTAATACCGTTCGAGCTAAATGTAACAAATCAGGGCAATCACTGATTTGCCGGTAATCCCATTGCTCTCCAGCTAACTCTTGTTGGTCATCATCTTCTTCATCAATATCATCTTCAACTAACTTACCGGTAAAGAATTTTGACGGCGGCATTTGTTTTTCATCACCACTGATAATGGCCTGTTTAGCTCTAAATAACGTCGATAATGCGTATTCAATTGGCATCTGTGAGGCTTCATCATAGATTACGCTATCAAACATAGCGCCTTCAAGTGGAAGGACTTGGCTCGCCACATCCGGCGTCATCAACCAAACGGGTCGTAGTTGCATTAACCCAATATCACGAGCTTCGAGAATAAACTCCCTTAATCGCCGAGCTCTTGGCCCTGCTAAGCGGGTGATTTCCTCCCATTCACGACGGTTTCCTAACATTTTGCTATCAATATTGGTCGTCAGTGCCAATTTATTGAATTGCTGTAACCGACTTTGGGCATTTTCTAGTTCGGCAAGGTCTGACATCAGCTGGTCTTGATGGGTACTTAGTGCAGGTAATGTTGCCGTCAACTGCATTTTAGTGAACAGACAGAAATAGTAGTGAACGGTTTGGACTAATTGATCTCGCCATTGTGTTGTGAAACCGTCAGTGGCAATAAGCTGCTTAATTGCTGGTTTTAATAGCGCAAGGAGCCCCCAATGCTGCGGCGAAAAGTGTTGAGTGTCCGATCTAAATAATTGGTAACGCAATACATTTTCTTTTTGCTGCTCTATTTGCACTAGTTCCGCGGTATATGACTCGCCGTTTATCACGGCCAGTTTAAACCGCTCAACGGTTTCTGACGAAAAGACACTGTCTAGCTTACTTAATTGGCTTAAGCTTTCCGTTCTTGCGTGTAACTTAGCGATTGCCGCCCTGATTTCATGGCATTGATGAGTAAACCCTGTTTTTTGTTGCTGAATAATTGCGTCTATAAAATGCACAGGCTCAGGGTACTGAATGAGAAGCTCAGTCATATCCGCCACGCGTTTTAGCTGCATGATCAGCACTTGTAATGTATTACGCCATTGGTTATCCGACTGGAGTTCAAGAGCAAGCTGTTGATATAAAGGCTGTAATTCCTGTGCAAGTAAACGCCATTGCTGCTCAACGGCAATGGTTTTAATCACTGAAGTGTATTTCTCAGTCGTTGGCGCTAAGCCGCTGCTTGCCATAAATGACTGTAATTGATTTTGCCGGCGGTAGTAATACGGATTCAAGAAACGTACCCATGAACCTTGTATTGTCTCCATCAATGCTCGTGATAATTGGGCAAGATGGTGATTATCAATCCCCCTAAATACAGGGAATAATAACGGGTCCGTATTTTCTTCACTAATTGATAATAAGCGCTCATACAACTGCTCGAGTTGGCGAATAATGGAATTTCCCGTTTCACCGCTAAATAGGGGTAACCAACGGGAAAGCTCCTGCCATTGTTCGGTCGTTAACTGATTAAATTGTGCTTCATGTTGTGTTAACCATTGCTCATGAGTCGATAATTGAGTCAACGTAATTTGCTGATATTGTGTTTGGTAAGCTTCATCACGTTGGTTTTCAGTTTCAACCAATGCCGTAATAGATTGATTAAACAATGAATATTGAGGGTCATCTGCCGTAAAGTGCGCTAAGGCGTTTAGTGCATTATTGTCATAATCCAACTGCCACCATGTATGTGCATGTAACTTCAAGTCATCCGTTAATTGCTCAATCGTATGACCATCAAGTGGCGCTAATAATGGCTTAATTTGCTGCTCATCAATATCAAAATGAGGCAGTTTTTCAAGTTCAATCAATTGACTTAATACTTGTTTATAAGAAACTTGAAACTTTTCATCGATATTATTGAGAGAGTGAAAGTACCTGTCTAATTTTTGTTCAAATAACTGAACGCGACTAACAAGATGAATTCTCTCTCCTGCCCAATCCCGCTCAACGAGCTGGCTTTTTTCTTGTTCCCAAAGCTGCTCAATTTGCTCCCTCACCGCCAAAATGATGTCACGCCCTCTTTGACTTTGGCTGATATATAGTGCTCTATCTCCTAAACCATTCGCTTTCAATCGCTTATAAACTACCTCAAGCGCAGCCGGTTTTTGGCACACAACTAAAACGGTTTGCTGACGCCCTATCGCATCTGCAATTAAGCTCACGATTGTTTGGCTTTTACCTGTCCCTGGTGGCCCCTCAATCAACAGTCCCGTGTTGCCTTGAGCAGCTTGAACAACATGTTCCTGTGAAGGATCAGCCAATGACAACGCATATTGGTTAAGTAAATTATCTGACTGTGTTTCATTCTTGCTGTCGAGCGGCACGACTTTTAGCATTGTTGCTAACGCGGTTTGAGAAATCGGTAGCCCAGCAATTTGCTGTAAATCGCCACTCATCGCCTGACCAATAAACGAGGTATGGAAAAGTACGGCTGAACAGCAAATTTGTGCGCTATTTTCTGCAATCTGCACGGTGATAGAAGGAAGTGGCGTCAGTTCCGTACCTTGTATCGGTAATAAAGACGAAAGTGTCTCCATCATATCTTCAATGGTTAAACCCGTTTTAGATAATAAATTATCTAATACTGTTTGCCATTCATTCACTGAAGGTATACCTGCAAAGCTTGCGAGCGCAGGATTCAGACGTATAGCCCCCCGTTCATGGTCGAAATTGAGCTGAATGGGACTATTTTGAGCCAAAGAAGTACGCAATGAAACTGGCCATAAAAACAAGGGCGCTATTCGCGGTTTTATTTGATTCGGCTGTGTGTGCAACAATAAGAATGGAAACCCAAGATACATGCCATCTATACCGGTATCCCGTTGATATAATTGTGTATCTGATTGCAGGATCCGTAATCGGCCATTAACACCTGGGTGTTGTAATAGCAAATCACTATCAATGGTAACCGTGCTTTTTTTGCGGTTCAATAAATGTTCAAGTAATGCACTTGCGCGGCGTACGGGGCTATCGCATTCCATTAAATCAACTCGCCCAGTATTTTGCGTTAGACGCATGCGCACTAAATTTCCACGTTGTGTCACTGACGTGAGCTTTTGTGTAAAAAATCTTAGAACTTCAAGAACATATTTTTGTGATTCTGGCACTTGCCAATGTTCGAATGGAATAGCCAGCAACACCAGTATTTTTTCTAATGATAAACGACGCGTTAATAAAAAGTCATCCACCCAACCATCGAGTTCAGGAAGTCCGATACGTTTAAAATCACTGACTCGGTGGTTAATTAGCTGGTATAGCTCCCCTCGTGGCAATAAAAGCTGACTTTTAGCTATTTCGTTATCAAAATTGTGGATATCGTTTTGTTTCGCTAATTCAAAGGCTTGCTCGACTAACACATCCAATGCAATAAACTGCCCAAGGTCGGCACTTAACAATAAAATATAATCAATTTCTTGTCGATTTTGTCTATCTAGTAAGCCTTGTAGGCTTTCGTTATGTGAGTCAGGAAATTGGCTATGCAGCAATTCCCAACGTGCAGCTAGCTGGCTTGTTGATGTGATCAATAAATACAGTTTCAAGCTTTCTTTATTGAGTAATATATTCAATTGTTCAGCGCGTTGACGTACTAAACATTGGCGATGGTAGAGCTGTACGAGCCAATGTTGTGGGTCAATATACTGAATGTGTTGATTTAATGGCTCACTGATGAGTGCATAGGCCAGTGCAGGTTGTTCTAATAACCATGCAGGTGTAATAATTTCACCGCGATAGATAAATGGCATATTCGGGTTTAGGATTTTCAAGGCTAGAGTGAGCTTAATATCTTGATTAATTTCACTCTGCTCAGATCCATCTAACGATTTTTCGCTGTCTAAAAAACCCTGAAGTTGCTTTAGCTGCTCCTGGCTATTGTCAAATTTTGCGAGCCATGACGTTAACTCCCCACGCAACAAGAATTGGACTGCATCATCCCAATTTGCTTGTTCTCCAGCGGCCATGGCAAAAGCATCGGGTTGAGAAAATTGTTGTCCCGCAAACTGGGCTTGATGATACTGAGTCTGAGAATCTACTGCGGCAGTTTGTGGGGCTTGGACGGCTTTCCCCTCTAACCATGCGGACACTTGCGGCCATTGCCAACGTAGAAAACGATCCCGACACAGTAATCCACGTAGCAATAATTGTAAGTTAGGAGCTAAATCATCCGGCAAATCAACACCATTGGTCATGACTTGGATTAAGAATGCATTATCATGAACTTGAGCGAAACACTCCCCTCGGGTTAGTTGTTCTAATAGAATAACCCCGAGACTCCACCAATCTGATGCGGCACTCACACCACCTGCTAAGGTTTCTGGTGCGCTATATCGGGAAATATCCAAGGGAGTCACGATATCAAGGTCAAACTCTGACAAACTCGCAGAGCCATATTCAATCACCACGATATCTAAAGGGTCACGGCTGCGGATCAATAAATTCGCAGGACACAAATTGCGATGGCGTAAACCATGCTCAGTAAATGCCGCTATCGCTTGCCCCATTTCCTCAACTAATTTAGGAATTTCATGGAGTTGCCAAAAGTCTCCTTGCTGAATAAATTGGCTGAGTGAGCCACCCTCCAGTAATTCAGTTACATGCCAAGCACGGTTTTCCCAACGGCCTGTTTCATAAAATTCAGGCACGTGGTCTGTTGGGATCAGCTGAAGCACTTGATAAATTGTCGGATCGGGTTCTTCACCTTTTTGATATAAGGTAAGCACGCCAGTTTTTTTACTTTCTATATGTGTGGCTAAGTAACGTTCCCGTGGGCTATCGGCTTGGTTAATGCGACGATCAAGCCGCCAATTTCCTATAAATGGTTGAGAGTGTTCCTCAGTATTGCTTGACTTAACAGCGGCATCTTCTCCACATTCGAGGCAGATAAAATCCCCCTCGTCCATTGGATGCCCGTTCACACAAACCCTTTGCTCAATAGTTTGGTTATTTTGATTATTATCATCAATATTGAGTGGTAGACTATCAATCGAGGTCTTGTGTTCATCAGTGGGACGCCAGCCGGCTTCATGGATACCCTCAAGGGTTAAATCCCAGCCACAAAGTTGGTTACTTCCTTGTGGTGTTTTAATTTGCCCCGCGCAGAAAATTTCAGTTAATGGTCGTTCTGTTTGGCAATGTGGGCAAAAACGTATCATGGTCATCCATTCATCCAATTTGTTATTTTTTTAGTTGTTGCAAAGACTGGTCTTGCTGTTCAATTAGGGTACGCAGGCGCAACATATCGTCACGTTCTGGAACACCAGCCAAAAATAGTCGTCCCGTTTCGTCAAACGCTAAATCGAGCACTTTATCCTCGGGTGTCGTTGCACGCTGATATGCAATAAACCGAGCCTTTCCTAATGGCGTCAACATATGTAATTTCTGGTTATCACTGCCTTTGAGCATTTGGGTTTGCGAAAGCTCCACCTTGAATGGCTCACTGATCAAGGCATCGATATATGGAGCCATTTGTGAAACATGCACTTCTATATCATCCCATTGATAACCGCTATAGACCAAAATATCCGCATTCGTTCGCTGTTTAATTCCACTGACTAATGCAGATAAGGCTTCTGGTTGCTCAAACGGTTCTCCCCCTGAAATCGTGATGCCATCCGCCAACGGTAGCCACTCAGTGATCTGCTCCAGTAATTGTTCCACCGTAATGTCATTGTCTTTCACTTGCCATGTGTCAGGCGAAAGGCAGCCCTTACAACGTAATGAGCAGCCTTGAAACCAAATGCCAATGCGTTTTCCGGGGCCTAGAGCCATAATTGGAAAATGAATTCGTGAAATACTAATATTCACCACATCAATTACTCATCGCCGCTAAAGTGATTTGCGTGGTTTCATCTGTCGTAATTTCGACAATTTGATAGGCCGAATTAGGCTGTAAATCTTGGTCGAAAATTGCACGAGATAATGGGTTAATTAAGTAGCTTTCCAATTGGTTGCGTATTCCACGCCCCCCATTGGATAAATCGGCTAAGCAATACTGTTTTAGCGTTTCTTTGGCTTGAGAGGAAATGGTAATCGTCAGCGACTGTTTTTCTAAACCAGAAAGAATATTGTCCACCATTTGCTCAAAAATTTGCAGTGCCACATCAGGACGAATGAAGTCAAAAACGATAATGTTTTCCCCAATTCGATTGAGTAACTCAGGTCTATTTAGCACTAATTTAAAATGACGTTCAATTTCACTTTTCACGTTGCGTGTCACGGTTTCAAAAGGCTCACTGGGTTGCACGTTCGCCACTCGCTCACCATTTGCATCCAAGCGATAAATACCGAGATTTGACGTGAAAATGATCAAAGACTCCGAAAAATAAACGCGATCTCCACGACCAGAGGTCAATACTCCATCATCAATAATTTGTAGAAACTTATCCATTAAATGGGGGTGTGCTTTTTCTATTTCATCAAACAGCACTACACTAAACGGCTTTTCACGAATGGCATTCGTCAGCTCGCCTCCAGAGTCATACCCCACATAGCCAGGGGGAGCACCAATTAAGCGTTGGTCTGCATGTTCTGCACTAAATTCAGACATATCAAAGCGGATGTAAGCGCTTTCGTCACCAAATAGCAATTGAGTGACCGTTTTCGCCAGTTCTGTTTTCCCGACCCCCGTTGGCCCCGCTAGAAATAAAACGCCCCGTGGCCGGCCACCTTTATGCCCACCCACTCCCGTCATCGCACGTTTAATAATGTCCAATAAATGAGTCACTGCGTGTTGCTGGCCTTTAACTCGGCGTGAAATTATTTGTGGTGCATTATGTATTTTCTGTTTATCGATTTTTTTCCATGGATCTTCTGTTATACCCACTTTATAGCGTCGAACTGCATCACTGATCCGTTTCACCGGCACATTTTCAATCCGTGCAAGTTGTACTATTGCCGTTAAATCTAGCAGCAACAACCCTTCGGTTTCATCAATGAAATCATTAACTAAGCTATCTTTATCAGCCTGTTCAATACTATTAAAATCGACCAGTGAAGCCAGCAACATCGGTGTGAGCACACGACGGACTTGATTATCAGGCTTCGCCACAGGAATGGCTCTCACTCGAGGGTTATTGACTAAAAACCAATCGGGTAAATCGGTTTCTTTCTCCACAATCCAAAAAATAGAATTGTAGAACGGTTGGTTATTTTCCCCTGCAGGCCGCGCTTTAGCTTGATGAGAAACTACCAGAGCTCGAGTAAATAAACTGTGCTCAGCTGGGGTCAGGTTATCGCGATGAGAAATCAAGCAAGAGGCGAAATCAATACATAATGCAATCGGCTGCTGCTTATAGTTAATAAATTTCTCCAACAAATGATTCAGCATATCAATACCACCAGCGGCTTTATCATCAGCCATATGCAAACCTAAGTTTTGCATTAAAGCCGCGCTACCTTGCGGATTTTCTGTTGGATTAGCGACACACTGGAAACCAAGGAGTGGCGTATAGGTAATCACATAGGCATACCCTGCCTGAAATAAGTGATTAAAAAGTGCTTGGTTAAAGGGCAAGGGGGTCACTACAGTGGGGGCAATTTCACTGGCTTGTAGATCTCGCACATTACCAAATAGAACAAACTGGCTTTTCAGTGGGATAAATCGCAATAAATCTCTTAACCAGCGCGGTTTTTGAAAATCCGTGTTCATAGCACCCTTAAATATGAAAGTATTTTTTGCAGTTTACCTGAAATCGCTCGCAAATGGTGTCTAGATCTTGAATGCAGACTAATTTATCTGAACATTCTCATTTAGATAGAAATAGGTTAATTTTAAAACAGACGGTATTTATGTTTACTTGCCTGATAATTGTTCGACAATTTCGTGATAGCCTCTTCTTTTTAAACAATTATCACTGTTAATTCCTAAACTGTCGCTATAGTATTATGTTAATGAAGACCAAAGCAGAGCGAGGTGAGTCATGTGGCAAGCAATGTGTCGTTTATTAAGTGAACACTTAGGTGAAGCAGAGCTACGTAACAAAGTCATTCTCTCTGGTGGTGATATTCACCATACGTTAAGAATTGACTATGGCGAACATACCGTGTTCATTAAGCAAAATCGGCGTGAGTTTTTACCTTTGTTCAAACAAGAAGCTGAACAACTTGAAATGCTCGCCAAAAGCCAAACTATAACCGTTCCTAAGGTTTACGGGGTTGGCAGTAATAAGCACCATAGTTTCCTACTCCTCGAATATTTCCCTCTTAAACCCTTTGATAATACCAATGCTTGGCACTTTGGTCAGCAATTAGCGCGTTTACATCAATGGGAAGAACAACCCAGTTACGGGTTCGATTTTGATACCATGCTCAGCACGATTGTTCAGCCTAATGGTTGGGAAAAGCGCTGGAGCTCATTCTTTGCAGAAAAGCGTATTGGCTTGCAATTACAACTGGCCTCAGAAAAGGGGATGGTTTTTGCGGATATTCAGCAGATTGTTGATATTGTTAAAGACAAACTTGCTGGGCATCAACCACAACCTTCTTTATTACATGGTGATTTATGGCCAGCAAACTGTGCTATCACTCAAAATATTGAAGGGGTACTGTATGACCCTGCCTGTTATTGGGGCGATAGGGAATGCGATATCGCGATGTTGCCATTATATCAAGAACTTCCGATCCAAATTATTGATGGCTACCAAAGTGTTTGGCCACTGCCAAATGGATTTTTAGATAGGCAACCAATCTATCAGTTATATTATTTACTCAATCAAGCCCACATATTTGGTAACGAACAAAGTTATCACCAAGCGCAGACAATTATTGATAGCCTACTCAGCGAAAAATAAGCTCCTGTTTTTGAACATAAAGTATCAACACTATTTAATTTTCTAAATAATTCGAGCCGTGGCAAGGCGGCAAGTGCAGATATCTCAAGAAGCATACACAAGTATGTGACCCGAGTAGCTAAACGCAGCCAACACCCTCATAACGTGAAGTATGACGAAAATTTAATTTTCTAAATAGTTCGAGCTGTGGCAAGGCGGCAATTGAGGATAGTTTGGGGAGCATACACAAGTATGTGACCCAAATAGCCGAAAGAAGCCAACACAGCTACGGTTCGAAGTACGACGAAAATTACCAGTTAAGGAAGCGTAGAAGAAAATACAGTGCCACCCCCAATACAATTGGCCAAAAATAAAGAAGAAAAAATTGAGTGAAAATAGTGTGACGTGGAATAGTCACTTTAGCTTCTAGTTCTTCTTTCGATATATCGATGCCTTTTGCTTTTTCTATGATCACGTGGTCTTCTAAACTTTCACGGATAAACTTAATTTGTCGGTACATGCGCAAACCTGATGCACTTAATGCGAGCCCAACAAAAATAAAAATAAAAATGATGATAAAGCTGATATTGCTGCCAGAAAACCCATTAGCAACTTGAGGTACTGGTGAGTTATTCCAAAAGAAATTTAGGAAAGGCGTAGTTTGGCGGGCCATTTCCGCCATTAATTTAATAAAATCATTAGCGACCGCATTGATCCCCTCACCTGCAAGCCCCTTCATGCCAGCCAGTTTAATTAAAGACGCCAATGTCGAAATTAATGCTAACAGAAAAACAACCCAACCCAGAATACGTTTGCCGATTGCGACATAATTGGCATTATGGTAATTCATTACTGCTTTTCCTCAGCGTTATTATTTTTGATAAATTTTTACAATGATTTTTCAACGCTAATCATAGCTGAAAAAATTCATCGTCTCCAAATTTCAATTCATAATTGATAATTATATTTAGACTTTCAGACTAATCAAAAAAGTGTAGTCGTTAATTACCATTACGCTTTTACTTCATACTGTCCGATAATTTCTCAATATTAGCTTAATGCTGACTTCAAGTAATACGCTTGACACCAGTTTACTGGTATCATTGCTCCTTCGTTAATAGATACGACATGAATGGAGTTTTGACATGTACCATAATCTTCCCATCCAATCGGTCATTTTTGATATGGATGGTTTATTGATCGACTCGGAACCTTTTTGGGCACAGGCTGAACTTGAGATTTTTTCACAATTGGGTGTCGACGTTTCAATTGCTGATACCCTGCCTGATACCTTAGGTTTACGTATTGACCATGTGGTGGAGCTTTGGTACCACGCCTCCCCTTGGCAAGGATGCAGCCAAGAAGAAGCCACACAACGCATCATTGACCGTGTTGTTGGCTTAGTTGAAGAAACACGCCCTATTCTACCGGGAGTGCAACATGCCATGGAGCTTTGCCGTTCAATGGATTTAAAAATTGCACTGGCTTCCGCTTCTCCTTTGTACATGTTAGAAAAAGTATTAAACCTTCTGGATATCCGTGATTATTTCTCTGCGGTTATTTCTGCGGCTGATTTACCCTTGAGTAAACCGCACCCTGAAGTTTATCTTAAAGCAGCAGCTGAGTTATCGACTAAACCGGTCAATTGCGCATCATTAGAAGATTCATTTAACGGTATGATTTCTGCAAAAGCGGCCAGAATGCGTTCAATTGTCGTACCTGACAGCAAGCATTTTAATGATCCGCGCTTTGGTTTAGCCGATATCAAGCTAGCCTCACTGAATGACTTAAAGGCTGAACATTTACGTTAAGAATACTTTGTGTGTCTAAGAAGTGTTATCCCCTATCTAACTTAGGTAGGGGAATTATGTAAATTTATAAAATCCTTTCCTTATTTGCTAATAAATAAGAGTTTTTTTACCTTTCTAGCACTATCATATTCTTTTCAAACACTTTATACTGCCAATCAACTGTATAGATAAACAGATGGTATTTTATCCACCATGACAGCTGAAGGGCATCTGCTTTTTTCCGTCGCCTCTTTGATAATGGCTCATAAACTTCAAATCACCCCAGAGATTGCTCATGGTGATTGGCTGCACATGGTTCCAGGAGCCTTATTAGGCGCATTATTGCCTGATATTGACCACCCTTCCTCAATTCCTGGTCGATTACTGCGGATTTTTTCATTACCCATTTCCAAGCTTTGCGGGCACCGAGGTTTTACTCATAGCCTAGTTGCATGGTCACTATTGATGATTTCTTGTTATCAATGGGTACCTACTGAATGGGCAATTCCAAATGATATTATCCAAGCCTTTTTATTAGGTTATATCAGCCATCTAGTCGCCGATATGCTCACTCCTTCGGGAGTACCGTTACTATGGCCACTCCCCCAGCGTTTTTGTTTTCCCATGATCCGCGGTAAAAATAGCCAACGTGGAGAACGCTTTGTTGCCATTATTTTGACCGTTTGTGCCTGCTTATTACCTGCAGGTTACCAATTCGATTTTTATCATCACGTTGATGTGATTATAAAATATATTCATAATCAAATAGATATATACTTCCCTACATAAATTATAGTTTTGTCATATAATGTAAGTATGAATAGCACTATCTTATTACTTTTGGGTATAAGAAATGTGTTTTATCAGCTGATAACATATAACCAGTTGTTTGAAGCAACTAAATCCTTATAACCAATAAGGATTAAAGGGCAAGTAACACACCTTATAAAAATATGATTTGGAGTTCGGAATGAATATTCCTCTAATTATTAATGTGCTCGGCTTTGTAGCACTACTAATACTGTTGGCAAAACTAGGGGCTAAAGGCTGGAGCCTATCTAAAAAAGTTTTAGTCGGTCTGGTTTTCGGTGTTGCTTACGGGGTAGTACTGCACCTCGTGTACGGTAGTGGCCATCAAACGGTAAAAGACTCCATTCTGTGGTTTAATATTGTCGGAAATGGGTATGTGCAGCTATTACAAATGGTGATTATGCCATTGGTATTTGCTTCAATTCTAAGTGCGGTGGCGAGATTACATAAAGCCTCTTCACTGGGTAAAATTAGCTTTTTAACAATTGGCACTTTGTTATTTACTACAGCTATTGCTGCGTTAGTTGGTATTTTAATTGCCAATGTATTCGGCCTGACTGCAGAAGGTTTAGTTCAAGGTCAATCTGAAACAGCTCGTTTATCTGCGATAGAAAGCAATTATATTGGAAAAGTCTCTGACTTAACCGTACCTCAGCTAATTTTATCATTTATTCCCAAAAACCCATTTGCGGATTTAACTGGAGCAAGCCCAACATCGATTATTAGTGTCGTTATTTTTGCTGCCTTCCTTGGCGTTGCCGCACTGCAATTGTTTAAAGATGATAAAGAGCGCGGTGAGAAAACCTTAGCAGCGATTGATGTTATGCAAGCTTGGGCAATGAAGCTAGTTCGCTTAGTAATGCGTTTAACGCCGTATGGTGTGATGGCGCTGATGATTAAAGTTGTAGCAAGTTCAAACTTGCATGACATCATCAACTTAGGAACTTTTGTTATTGCGTCCTATGTTGCGTTAGGCATTATGTTTGTCATACACGGTATTTTAGTTGCGACAACAGGCTTAAACCCGATTAAGTTCTTTAAAAAAGCTGGGCCAGTGTTGACCTTTGCATTCACTAGTCGTTCAAGTGCAGCAAGTATTCCACTGAATATTGAAACGCAAACACGTCGTTTCGGTATCCCGGAGTCCATTGCTAGCTTCTCTGCATCTTTTGGTGCAACGATTGGGCAAAATGGTTGTGCCGGTATCTATCCTGCAATGTTAGCAGTAATGGTGGCACCAACAATGGGTATCAACCCATTCGATCCTCTGTGGATTGCGACATTAGTCGGTATTGTTACTATCAGTTCAGCTGGGGTTGCTGGTGTTGGTGGCGGTGCAACTTTCGCAGCGTTAATTGTACTACCCGCAATGGGCTTACCTGTCACATTAGTTGCTCTGTTAATCTCAGTTGAGCCATTAATTGATATGGGCCGTACTGCGTTGAATGTCAGTGGTTCAATGACAGCAGGTACTGTGACTAGCCAATTGATGGGTGAAACCGATAAAGCGATATTCAACCAAAATGATGACGCAGATTTAAAACACGTTTAATTTATCATCATAGTTCAAACAAAAACCTGCCTTCTGGCAGGTTGAGGTTGTTGACAAAGCGGGATAAAAGCGTGGTTTTTCCCGCTTTGTGTTATCAGCCGAAAATCAATAAATTGATTTTCCTCATTTATTTTCAAAACCTATCAGACTTGCCGCCAAACATAATAGGTTTGTCAGCAGTCTGAACCTGCCTACTGGCAGGTTTTTTTATGGTTATCACAAATACGTCAATTTTATTAACCTTGGTGAACATTAAAAAAATCAGTTTTTTGTGCTGAATAATATTGCAATAAACTGGAATTACGTAAGATAATAAAGTCTGAGCAACGTTTTCTTGAGCTTCCTGCTTGTGTTGCGTCAACCCATTTCCTATGGGTATTTTATCAACATCATTTATGGTTTTTTAATATGACTAATAATGTCCATATCCTAAAAACTGCTTCTTCAGAAAACCCTTGTGTAAGCTGCGGTGCATGTTGTGCCTATTTTCGTGTCTCTTTTTATTGGGCTGAGGCAGAAAGTGGCGGTGGTGTTGTACCACAACATTTAACTGAGCAAATTACCCCATTTATGAGTTGTATGCATGGCACCAATCAAAAACAAAATACCCGCTGTACGGCTTTAGAGGGCACTATTGGTGAGTGTGTGTCTTGTTCGATTTATGCACAAAGACCCACACCGTGTCGTGAGTTCGAACAATCTTGGCAGGATGGTGTTTACAACGAAGCCTGCGATAGAGCGCGTGCTGCTCACGGTTTACCCCCTTAGAGCCTCATCAACCACAAATAGCTTGCTAGCCGTCAATGACCCAGATTTTTCTGGGTTATCTCTTTTTTGCATCAAGTCTGAAAAATGCGTCCTTGCACTGGTGTTAACCGCTCAGCTATATACATTACATAATTTCATTCATTACCTGCATCGCTAACTCAAAAGAGTGCAAACGAGCTTGATGATCAAAAATTTGGCCATTAACCATAATTTCGTCCGCTTGAGTTTGCCTCAATATCGTTTCCAACCCATGACGTACCTTGGTTTTATCCCCTACCAGTGACATTCCTAATGCTTGTTGAACACCAAATTCCTCGGCAGGTGACCAGATATTTTCCATGCTTTCGACTGGTGCAGGAAGTTGAGAGGGTTGGCCACGACGTAGCATGACAAAGGCTTGCTGCATCGATGTAAATAAAAATTCCGCTTCACGTTGAGTCTCTGCGGCAATGATATTAATGCAAACCATTGCATACGGCTTAGAGAGTCTCTGCGATGGCTGGAAATTAGCACGATAAACTTCCAACGCTTGTAATAGCAAATCAGGAGCAAAATGAGAGGCAAAAGCAAAAGGAAGCCCCATCTGCGCAGCTAACCTTGCACTGTATAAACTCGACCCTAGCAACCAAACCGGAATTTTTTCACCAAAGCCGGGCACTGGACGCACGGCTGGATCTGGGTTTATGGCATCAAACCAATTAATAATTTGCGCTACATCTTGCGGGAAATTATCGATATCCGTATTCATATGGCGACGTAAAGCTTGCATCGTCCGTTGGTCACTTCCTGGTGCACGCCCTATACCTAAATCGATACGTTCAGGGTAAAGTGTATTTAGCGTGCCAAATTGCTCTGCAATCACCAACGGTGAATGATTCGGTAACATGACGCCACCAGAGCCTAAACGCAAAGTGCGCGTATTTGCAGCAAGATAACCTATTAGCACCGAGGTGGCCGCACTTGCAATCCCTGTCATATTATGGTGTTCCGCAAGCCAATAACGATGATAACCAAGTTTTTCGGCTAGTTGGGCAATATCAAGAGAATGAGCAAAGGCCTCTTTAGCTGTCGACCCCTGAATGATTGGCGCAAGGTCGAGCAACGAAAGAGGAATTTTTTTATCTGACATACACACTCACTTTGTTAGAGTTTTGTTGAACCTAACTTACCATCCTAGACTATCCCCTTTGATGTCTCCAGCACTGAAATTTGCATTAGCACAAGTGGTCTAAAAATGTAAATTATCGTCTACTAACCCACTGTTTTATAAAAATTATGGAACAAGCTTGAATAAAAAGTGCAGTAATTATGGAGCTTCCGTCAGGGGAGGTAAAAGCGATTGCGAGACGAAATGAATTGGTGAATGATTCGCTCATCACCAATACAGAGGAAACTGAAATGAAAAAATTAAATACAGGTTTATTAGCTTTAGCATTATTAACCGTCGGTTTTACCGCAGCAGCAAATGGTGTAAACCAAAAAATGCCTCGTCAGCACATGGGTAACCATCACAATATGGTATATAGCGTTGCAGAACAAACGACAACACCAAATGAAACTGTAAAAAAACTGGCCAATAGTGCCCCTAAAATCGAAGATGGCAAACGCTATATTGTCAAAGTTACAGTGATGGAAGTTCCTGAATTTAAACCAATGAATACCATGCCGATACCAGAACCAATTAGTGCTCCAGCGGCAAAATAATAGTTAGCATCAATGAGGATTAGTGAAGTTATCGGCAAAACCTTTTATATCGATAAGTACAACCAGATAGCTGTTACAAGAAAAAGCCGATATTTTATTCAGATAATAAAGAGTTCTATATATCCTACGATTGCCTCTGCTTCCCAGAGGCTTTTTTTTTTAAAAAAAAGTTTATCCGAATTGAATCCTTCTCCCTAGTAATAACACCTAATAGCGACTAACCTTAATTCAAGCAGATTGTTAATATCAGTTACCTATTAACACTTTGTTTGTCATCCTTTCAATAGAAAATCAGGAGCTTAACATGGGGTATTTTGAATTAAAAAAATCCACTAAAGACGTTGCTCAGCCTTACTATTTCGTTTTAAAAGCAGCAAATCATGAAGTGATTGCTAAAAGTGAAATGTATGCTTCCAAGCAATCTGCGCTAAAAGGGATTGCCTCTGTCCAAAAAAATGGCTCTTCTGAAACAATAAAAGATCTCACTGAGTAAATTTCAGTGACCCCAACTCTCTTCAAGTCGGGGTCACTTTTTTATCTGCTCTGGCTTATATAAGATATATAAATAAGCGCTATTCAGATTAACTCTAATTAGAATAACCTTATTTAGAATAACCTAAGTAACGCAGTCACAATCGCAGCTGACAACACAATGATAATAAAAGGCTTTTTAAACCACGTTAGTACCCCTGCCACCAGCACGCCTACAATCTTAGGCCAATCAGAAATCTCATCACCGGAAAATAATGTCGATGTCACTGCCACTGAGAATAAAATAACAATGGCTGCTGCTGAAAATAACATTTTATTATTTTCAGAAAGTACCACTCGGCCGCGCAGCAAAGCGCCTGAGGCTCGCATTAAATAAGTGCCAACTGCCAACAACAAAATACCGCTAATAATTAACCATGGGTTATTTGTCATTATTATTTCCTTATATAAATAACCAAACTCAATAGTGCCAGTAATACAGGGATCCCTGCGGGTAAGACTGGTGTGGTTGCAACCGCAATGACTGCACCAATAATGGCAGTTAACCTCAGGCGTTTATCCGATAACGCAGGCAATGAAAGTGCTAAAATGATCGCAGGAAACATCGCATCCATCCCATATATATGCGTATCACTAATAAAGCTGCCCAATACCTCACCTATCACGACACCGACAGGCCAACACAATAAAATACCTATCCCACACAACCAAAAAGCTGCGCGTTTTTCTGATTCAGTTTCTTGAGCTAAACCAAATACAACACTCTCATCGTTCATAATATGGTAGCCCAGTAATGACTTCACTCCTTTGCCCGTTAATTCGCTAGTCGCAAAACTAAAAGGGATATGTCGTGAATTGACTAGCAACCCCGCAAGTGCAGCAGAAAGTGGGCTCCCCCCTGCAAAAATAACACCAATAAACAAAAATTCAGACGCCCCTGCGAGCACTAAAATAGATAAAGTAAGTGGCACCCACCAATCAAACCCTTGCGAAAGCGCCAATGCTCCATAAGAAATGCCGACAATTAAGTCAGCAAAACAGACAAGAGCTATATTTTTCACTGTGCTATGATTTAATGTTGAGCTTATTGAAGTTAGCATCCCTAGACCGTTCGATATATAATACATTCGTTCATTATGTCGATAGATAGTATAAAGTGCAATCTAAATAGGAAAATTAACATTGAATCTACCTTCCCCACCCATTGAGTTGATTTCGAAAGCCCTTAGTCGTGAAAGACAAAAAAGCGGGCTATCCCTATCAGAGCTATCTCGCAAAGCGGGCATCGCTAAATCTACACTTTCTCAATTGGAATCTGGTAGTGGTAACCCTAGCATTGAAACCTTATGGGCACTTTGTGTGGCTTTAGACATTCCTTTTGCGCGATTAATTGAAGAAAAACAAGAGGCTGTCACGGTGATCCGTCATGGAGAGGCGATACCAGTCAGTGCTGAACACGCGAATTATTTGGCCTTTTTGCTCTCATCAGCCCCTGCAGATTCGCGACGTGATATTTATACTGTGGTTACCCAGCCCGGTCGTGATCGTATTTCAGAACCGCATATGCATGGTGTCAGCGAGCACATCATTATTATGTCCGGCAGAGCGTTAGTCGGCCCATTGGATAATCCTGTTGAGTTACAGGTTGGGGACTATATTCACTACCCCGGAGATGAGCCGCATATAATGCGAGCCTTAGAACCCAATACGATGGCAGTTATGGTGATCGATAAACAGAATTAATAACCTATCTGACCCATTAGATTTAGCGTTATGATAACTTTAGTGAATATTAATTGGAGCCTGCTTTATGTCCTACTATGATGAAATTGTTGAAAAAATAAATCAACTGATTGATGAAAGCTCAGTTCATAATATGAATGAAATGCTAATGCAGCTATCTCATGATCAGCAAATCAACCAAGAACAACGTTTTGAACAACAACAGCGTTTAAGAGAAGCTATTTTTATTCATCACGACAAATAGCAGCCATACAATAGGCCGCTATTCGCAGTTTTAACCAATCTTAATAGGCAAAATAAATAGGCAGTAGGGCTAGTGGTAACCCCGGTATTGGCAAAATAACTAGCCCTAATAGCATTAACATACTCAATTAAAATTCCTGTTGCTGTAAATAACTCCACGCATATTGCGCATGAAGTTCAGCTCCTGTGGCCATCGTGTCTTCATCAATATTAAAACAGCCATGATGATGTGCCCACTGAGTATCCTTTTCAGCATTTCCTGTGCCTAATAAAGCAAAGCACCCTGGGATATTTTCAATGTAGAAGCTGAAGTCTTCACCGCCCGGTGTTGGTCTTTCATTAATCAGGGTTTGCTCACCAAAAGCTTGAGAAATCACTGACTGAGCCAATAACGCACTGCGCTCCTCATTAATAACAGGTAGTGTCCCATAGATATAATCAACATGTGCAGTCGCACCATATATAGCCGCTGTATGCTCTGCATAACGACGGATCGCAGCTTCGATACGGTTACGAGTTTCGATATCAAAACAACGTACCGTGCCGTCCAATACTGCATTTTCAGCGATAACATTGAAACGTGTCCCGACATCCATCTTACCTATCGTGACCACAGCTGAGTCTAAAGACGACGTTTCACGGGAGACAATCGCTTGTAAATTCATGACAAATGCAGAAGCAACAACCGCAGCGTCAATAGTGGCCTCTGGCATAGAACCATGACCACCACGGCCTTTAAAGGTGACTTTCAGTAAATCAGCGGAAGCAAAAGAACCTCCCACATTACAAGACACTTTTCCTGATGGTGTGGTTGTCCAAATATGCATACCAAAAACGTTATCCACATTTTCGATTGCGCCTTGTTTGATCATGGCTAATGCGCCTTGAGCAATTTCTTCCGCTGGTTGGAAAATTAAACGCACATTACCGGCTAATTCTTCACGTACCTCATACAACGCTTTGGCTGCGGTTAATAGCATTGCCGTATGCGCATCATGGCCACAAGCATGCATTTTACCTTCAATAGTCGATTTATATTCTAATGAATCATTCAATTCCAAAACGGGTAATGCGTCTATATCTGCACGCAGAGCAACCGTTTTACCTGGCTTACCACCTTTAATTTCAGCAATAACACCTGTAGGTTCGGTTAATCGATACGCTATTCCAATTTTGTCTAATTCTTCGGCAATACGTTTTGTTGTACGAATTTCTTCAAACGGTAGTTCAGGGTGAGCGTGTAGATCACGACGAAAAGCAATCATTTCAGGTGTGTGTTTTTTGATTGCGGCTGTAATTGTTTTGTTGATCATTTTTCTACCTTTTTACCCTATTACACAACCAGATAATTTACCTGGTTTATTTATTAATTAGCATTCTATTAATGACTTAACAGTAGCAAACATCACATCTGCACCTCTTGCAATTTGTGCATAATCCGTCCATTCATCTGGATGATGGCTTAATCCATTACGACTTGGCACAAATATCAGTCCTGTTTGAGTAATACCTGCAAAAATCATAGTGTCATGCCCTGCACCACTAACCATTGAACGAAAACGTAAGTTTTGATCACTAGCATGTTGTTGCATCAGTTGATGAATATCACTATTGAGCTCCGTTGGCTGAACATATAACGGCTGAACAATATCGCTTGAAATAGCTAATGAATTGCTAACTTGCTCCGTTAACTCAATAACTTGCTCAATCACCTTACGTAACGCAATATCATTTTTGGAACGAATATCAACGCTAAAAGTGACTTCGCTTGGGATGACATTAGCCCCATTCGGCAATACCGCTAACCGCCCTACGGTCGCCACCGTATTACCCCCCGCGGCCGTTGCTAGTGCAGGGATTTGGCTAATAATTTGGCTAGCACACACTAATGCATCGGCTCGCATATTCATCGGCGTGGTACCTGCATGGCCTGCTTTACCTGTCAATTTAATTTCTAACTGACTGATGCCTACGATAGTTTCTACGATCCCTACATCTTCATTGGCCTGTTCTAACACTGGGCCTTGTTCGATATGTAGCTCTAAGAACGCTTTGACATTTTTAGGATTAAGAACCGCTTGCGCTGCGTTGTCTGCATTGAACCCAGCCGCGGCCATGCGTGCAGCAGCACTCACGCCTTGCCTATCCTTTAACTGATATAATTCTTTGGTGCCAATTAGCCCTGCTATTACACTCGAAGCCATCAAACCACGACCAAAACTGGTACCTTCTTCTTCAACCAACGCTATCACTTCTAAGGGATATTTTGGTGTTAAATTTTGTTCGCGAATACGCGCCACAACATCCAAACCGGTGACAATACCAGCTGGACCATCAAATGCCCCACCGTGAGGAACCGAATCAAAATGTGAACCGACAATGACCGTAGGCAAATCCGGTTGCTGGCCTTCTAAGCGCCCATAAATATTGCCAATAGCATCCTCACGAACCTGTAATCCTAAGGTACGCATTTCTTGTTTTAGGTAATCGCGCGCTTGTTTATCTTGTTCGCTGTAACTCATCCGCGTAGTACCCTGACCCGGCGTTGCGGTATATTCTGCCAACTGTTCTAAATGGCGCTGAATTCTTGAAGTACTTGTTTCCATTATTTTTACCCTGCAATCGGAACAATATAAGCCACCATAATACCTGCTAATACGACAGAAACCATGGTCACAGAAATAAAGCCACCCACTAACATTGGTCCTAACATATGGCTAGTTAATACTTGGCGTTCTTTTTCGTCTTTCGTTAACGCGTTGATTGCTTCATTAGTAATAATGTAGTCAGCAGGAAAGCCATATAACGCTGTTAGCGCAACAGCAAATGCCATTTCTTTGGTAACGCCTAATATTTTACCAACCACCCAAGATGCAAGGTACATCCCAATAACCGCTGCACTAATTAACACCACCATCGGATAAACTAGGCGTAATAACATATCGGGGGTCGCGTGGTTTAATGTATCGAAAATAAACAACATTAAAGCCATAATTGCGAACCCAAAGCCGTTAGCTTTTTGTAACGGCTGTCTTTCTAAGAAACCCAATGAAGAAGCAATAACACCAAATAATAAGCACAATACAAATGGGCTAATGCTGACATAAGGGGCTGCATAAGATGAGGCCAAATAAGCCAAATAGCCTACCGCAGCTAAGCGTAAGAATTTAAAATAGCTCGTGTTATAGTGATTAGGAATTTTTTTAAACATACGTGGCATTTCATCTTCAGACACCACCGTTTTAACTTCGACCTCTTTCGCCCCGTCTACCGGTAAGGTTTCTTGCCATTGGCCATTGCGATATTTTTCTAAAACTCGGCGCCCTTCTTTTTTTAGCATCACCGCAGTTAATGGATAACCTGCAAACCCCTGCATGACGTAAATTAAAATTGCGAAAACCGAAAGATCAACAAGACCTGCCTCCGCAGCACCTTTTGACATAATTAACGAAGAAACAATACCACCAACCAACGGAGGAACTGCAACTAATACCGTATTTAAATCAAATAAGGTTATACCAACAATAAAGGTTAAGAAAATGATGCCTAAAATCCCAGCTAAGGAGATAAGAATGGTTTTCCATTGGCGTAATAATTCTTTTAGCGATAATAAGGTCCCCATATTTGTAATTAACAAATACATCAAGGTAACCGCAACCACTTGAGGAATACCGGCAATACTCACAATATCTTTCGGGAAAATAGTCCAATAACCTAAAAGGAAGAGCACTGCGCATACAAATACAGATGGGATCCAAGCCTTAGTTCTAACGGCTATAGCATCCCCTATATATAATATCCCTACTATCAGAAACAGAGCTAACATCTGTGACATAACTTTTTCCCCGCAATTATCTTTTTTTATTAGATTATTTTTTAGTATTACAAACTATTAATTTTAATTAAGATTGGATTATAAATTTTATTTGGCGCAATAAAACACCAATATAGAGAGTATTTCGCTACAAATATACGAATTTGCAACAAAATTCATCATAACACCGAAAATTCAGATGTATAGAGAGTAAAACCGGATTTAAACAGCTTGGAATAAAGGTAAGCTGTGAGTTAAATAGTCAGATATAACATTGAAAGGGGGCAAGCACCTTAATATTCTCTAAATGCAGGTTTAGAAGTTAATATTTTATGTCATTTATGTAATTATTTATAAACAAATCGACTGTAGCTGATTTTTTAATCTATGAAATTATATTCTATTGTCCAGTGCTGTATTTTCAATAATTATCGCAATAAGATGAAAAATCACCTTATAAATATGACTCATATTTCTATTTATAGGAAATATTCTACTTTATTTTATTTTTAAACCGTTTCTCTTTATATTGCCGTTGCAAAGGACGATATCCCTTCATCTTCAATTTAGTTTGTCTCAATAACAGAGTTTGGTTAAATAAAGAAAAACCCCATAGATAATTCACTATCTACAGGGTTTAATGATATTAGATAAAGTAAATTAATGACTGGTTTGTTGTTCAGTCACCACCTTCGCTGGTTTTATTTTGCGATTATTTTCAAAACCGGGTTGTGGCACTTTAATAAAGAATGTCAGTATTCCTGCAAAGATATACAAACCTGTATAGGCCCACACAACGCCCACAATATCAAAGAAAGGCAATACTAAACTGGCAATTGCAGGTGCGGCAAAATTACTTAACCCTGCTGAAAGGTTATAAATTGAGACTGCTGCTCCTTTATGGTGCGGCTCAATACTCGGGAATACCGCGGTCATTGGAACAAAAGCAGCCACAAAGATACCCAATAAAATGGCAGGTATTAATGCTATGGCAAAATTATGACCGAAATAAACGGGTAAGTAGTAAAACATTAAGCTGGATATTGCCATACCTAAACAGCCAAACCATCTAACTTGGCGAACCCAACCAATATGCTCGCCAACAATTCCCCAAAAAATATTGGTGAAGATAGTCACAAAGAAGAATACCGCCCAAATTTGTAGCCATTCAGAAATAGTAAAGCCTAAGCGATCAACAAATAATAATGGCATGATAATCGCAAAACCAAATAACGAAATGGTATTGATAATGCGGATTAAACTCGCCATAAAGATATCTTTGTTGGTGAATAAAATAGTCGCAGCTCGGGATAACTCGGCCATTTTATCTTTCATCGGTAAATTGACTTTAGAGCGATCAACTGGAACATTACGTAGGCTAAAGTATGCAATCGCACCACCAAGTGCAACCCAACCAATTGCCATCCATAATGTGCCCGTCTCCCCCATCATTGGGATTGAAAAGCTAGGTAAATAGCTACCAATGACACCAATTCCGACTGAATACATCGCCCAAAACCAACCGGTAGCGGCGGCAAGGTGCGCTCGAGGAATGACTTGTACCAACATCATCATAAATGAATAAATAAACAATGGATAAGCTAATCCACGAATGCCGTAAAATAGTAGCATCAAGGTATAGCTTTTCATGCCCAGACCGAACGCCATGAACAATGCATGCATGACAATCCAGAGAATGAACCCGATCATCATGGCTTTTAGGGGGGTGATAATTTCAGCCACAACACCAGATGCCCACGCCGCAACAGCGGCCATTAAGCCATAGACAGTAAATACCATCGCTGATTGTGCCGGTGTAAACCCTAAATCAGTAATATGTTTTGATAAAAAAGCCATTTCAAAGCCATCACCACTCATAAAAATAGCAATAGCAATAAAACCCCAGAACAAATGCTTAGGTAGACCAAGCCAATACTGCTTCTGTTCCATTGCAGTTTCCTCATTTTAATTTTGTTATTTTAATCAATCGCGAAGAGATAGCTGTGGCGGTGATGTGTAGGGAAACACCGCCACACTCGCCTATTGTGGCAATAATTCCCTTGCTTGTTTTTGCTGTTGGTATAATAAACGGAAAACATCAAGCCGTTGATTTAACCAAGTTTGGTACTGTTTCTGCGGTAAATAGGTACTTAACACTTCTGGTTTTTGGCACACGGTTTCTGTATTACCACCGTCCGCCAGCCATGCTAAACGGGCCGCACCTAAAGCCCCCGATGAACTCGCTGGGTGGGTCACAATCGGTATATCGATAACATCAGCAATCAGTTGTGCCCAAACAGGACTACGTGCTCCTCCCCCCGTTAAGCTACACCGACTAATTTGCGTTCCCGTTTGCGTTAAAACCTGCATGCCATCCGCCAGAGCGAAGGTCACCCCTTCAATCACCGCATAACCAAGCTGAGCACGCGTTGTTTCATTTTTTAACGCAAAAAATGAACCCATTGCGTAAGGGTCATTATGAGGCGTTCTTTCCCCTGAAAGGTAAGGCAAAAATACTGGCGCTAACTTTTTCTGGTCATCGGTCAATTGCCCCACTTCATCCATTAGCTGGTTTTCAGTTGTGGAAAGAAGTTGGCAAAGCCAACGCAAACAATTGGCAGCACTTAACATCACACTCATTTGGTGCCAGCGGTTTGGTAATGCATGGGCAAAAGCATGGACCCCCTGATGTGGTGCTGCTTGTAGTTGATTATTAACCACAAAAATAACGCCAGATGTCCCCAAAGAAATCAGAGCATCGCCATCATTAATTGCGCCAACGCCTACCGCAGAGGCCGCATTGTCACCCCCTCCACCAGCAATAATCACATCGGCACTTAACCCCCACTGCGAAGCTAAATCGGCCCGTAACACACCACTTTTTTCAGCACCTTCAACTAAAGCTGGCATCTGTTCACGAGTTAGATTGGTTGCCGCTAATAATTCATCTGACCAATCACGCTTAGCCACATCCAACCACAATGTACCTGAAGCGTCAGACATATCACTGGTAAATTGGCCAGTCATTTTCCAACGTAAATAATCTTTAGGAAGCAACACCTTGGCAACTTGTTTGAATATTTCAGGCTCATGGCGTGCAACCCACAATAATTTGGGTGCTGTGAAACCTGGCATCACTAAATTAGCGCCAATAGTTAGAAACTCAAGGTGATTTTCCATTAACCATTCACATTCCTTCGCACTGCGGGTGTCATTCCATAAAATACAGTCGCGAAGTACTTGGTGCTGGCTGTCTAATAATACCGCACCGTGCATTTGGCCCGATAAGCCAATCGCTTTTACCGCCGCCCATGCTTCTGGGGATTTTTGGCGCAAGGTAGCGGCAACCGCATTGGTGGCTTCCCACCAACTATCTGGCGATTGCTCAGCCCACTGAGAATATGGCCTTTGTACTGTTAATGCCATATGGCTTGAGGCAACAATTTCACCCTGAGCATTAATTAATACAGCCTTAAGTTCTGAAGTGCCTAAGTCAATTCCGAGGTACATCGCCTTTCTCCTTACAGAGGTTGTTGAGGTGACTTGAGCCAATTTTCAACTTTTTCAACGGTGTTGCTCATCAATTCATGGAATTCGGTAGCATGAGCAAGTGAACCGAATAACATTTCACTGGAGACAAATTGCGACAATGCGTCACTGCTATTCATCATTTTTTGATATAGCGCGACATCCAGCACTCCATCCTGATACTCATAAGGTAATTCACCACGAGCCCAGCGCTGTAGAAATACGAAAAATAAAGCGGGCAGCACAGCTGTCGCTGCCGGAGTCTGCTGACGCTGATAGCATTCTTGTAGTGTTGGTGTAATAAAACCAGGAATTTTTGATAAACCATCAGCAGCAACACGTTGATTAGTATCCTGAATATACGGATTACTAAAGCGCGCGAGTACTACATCACGGTATTGTTCTAAATCAAGGGGGCTTGGTGACAATGACGGGATAACATCCTGTGTCACATAATTCCATGCCATTTGTTTGATAGCAGGTTGGCGGGTGCTTTCATCAATAAAGTTCAAACCGATTAAGGTTCCTGCCCAAGCAATGCAACTGTGGCTGGCATTCAGAATACGAATTTTCGCTTCTTCCCACGGTAAAACGGACTCAACCATTTCTACATCGACATTTTCTAATGCAGGACGTCCATTAATAAAGTCATCTTCAATCACCCACTGAATGAATGCCTCTCCCATGATAGGTGCTTTATCATCCCAACCCGTTTGCTGTTTAACACGTTCAGCAACATCTGGCGTTGGGCGAGGCGTGATCCTATCAACCATGGTGTTCGGCGAACGCGTATTTTCTTTCACCCATTGGTATAGCTCAGTTTCACCTTTTAATTGCAGAAACGATAAAAAGCCGTGTCTAAACCGTTCGCCATTGTGGCGCAAATTATCACAGTTTAACAAAGTGACAGGTTCACCATGAGCCGCTAAACGTGCGCGTAAAATTTGAGTTAACGCACCGTAGATCGTGCGCATTTTGCCCGTTAAATCGGCTTTAATGTCTGGCTGTTCTGCATCTAATTCATGCTGCGGGGTTAAATAATAGCCTGCTTCTGTGACCGTGAAAGCAATAACACGAGTTGCTTTATCACAGCCTTGTTCCACTAATTGGCTTAAATTATCATCCCAATGCAATACTTTGCGCACTGAAGTAATTTTTTCATAATGACGCTCACCTTCAGGTGAGACTGTTTCAAGGGTATATTCCCCATTTTGCTTGGTTAAGTTATCAAGCAATGCATTCGCATCATTGCGAATATTCCCTAAGGCAATTGACCAACTATCATCCCCTTGTTGAATCAAGCGGTGCAAATACCACGCTTGGTGAGCACGATGAAATGACCCAGCACCGATGTGCATCCACACTGATTTCTGCTTTAGCATTGTGACTCCTTAACCTAAAATTAAATAATTGCTATTTTTTTGGGCATATGCCCGTTTGTTATATTTTAGTTTCAATCTGATCACAATTACTGCGATAATGCTCACAGTATTGACTTTTGCCCTTTTAATAAACAATTGCCCAGAATTACAATAAGCGAAACCAGCAGGAGAATGTCCATGCAGAAAGAATTAAAAAAAATGGAACAAGCTGCACGTGCGGCATGGCTATATTTTGTGGCAGGCAAAACACAACAGGAAATTGCGCATGAACTTGGGCTATCGAGACAAGTCGCTCAACGCCTTATTTCTCTAGCAAAAGAACAAGGTATGGTTCAGGTGCAAATCACGCACCCGATTACTGAATGTTTAAAGCTCGCTAATGAAATTCAGCAAAAGTATCACCTAACACATTGCTTTGTTGTCCCGTCAGGGCAACTGGATACAGAAGCTACACTCGATATGATTTCAGTGGCCGGTGCTGAGCTCATGGAACAATTAATCGAACCCGATAAGCCTCAAATTATTGGTATTGGTTCAGGTAGAACATTACGCTGTATTATTGATGCCCTTCCTTATCTAGAAACCTCCCAGCACCAATGTGTTTCACTAATAGGCGCTATTGCCCGCGATAGCTCAGCAACACGCTATGATATTCCATTACGTTTTGCAGAAAAATTACAATGCCGACACTATATTCTACCTGCGCCACTGTACGCCGACAGCCCAGAAGATAAAGCAATGTGGTGCCAACATCGCGTGTATAAGGAAGTCACGGAAAAGGCTCTGAATGCAGATATTACCTTTATTGGTATTGGTGAAGTCGGCAAAGGCTGCCCACTCAATTCGGAAGGTTTCGTCACCGATGAACAAATGGAAATGTTATTAGAAAAAGGTGTAACCGCAGAGCTATTGGGGCATTTTATCCAAGCTAACGGCGAGCGACTTTCTACAGCTTTGGATGACACACACACCAGTGTTCCGCTGTTCCCTTCCCCAAATAGGCCTGTAATCGCATTTGCGGGCGGAGCACACAAAACACAAGCAATTCAAGCAGTTATGAATGGCGGTTGGGTAACAGGCTTAGTGACCGATGAAGCCACTGCACATCATTTGTTAGCTAATAAATAAATTATGCCTGTGTTAACCAATGATGGCATAACATTCCAAGCAAGGTAAATATTAAGGCCCCAATTACGTGGATGGCAATGGTACTAATGGCGAAGCCCAATTTACCTTCTTGGATTAGCAACAACACTTCGAGTGAAAAGGTCGAAAAGGTGGTAAATGCACCACAGAAACCCGTCACAATGAATAATTTATAGGCAGGGCTAATATTTGCATTGGCAAAATACGAAATGGCAAAACCAATAACAAAGCCGCCAATTAAGTTGACCGCAACCGTACCAAGGGGAATGTTTGGGTAAAGGTGATTGAGTCTTAGGCTAACAAACCATCTTAGCCATCCGCCAAGCACTGAACCAATCGCAATTGCAAATAATGAGGCATACATAGAAACTTCCTTTGATGTTTGGCGGGATAAATGAAAGGAAAGTTTCCTATTGCCGCATTTATGCCCAAAATCCAGGGCACATAATACCTACGTACCCTATTCAATGAAAAGGTTAACGTAGGCATCATCAGCCCTCTGCGGGCGGTTTTATAAAAAGGAGGAATGCCATCTCCCAAATACATTCTAAAATAATAAGGCAACTAATTAGGCTATGTAAACCCATTTTATAATAGATGGCATGAATGATTCTAATTACAGCTAGGTAACAAACAAATGAATCTAGTCAACAACACTACAGCTTGAAGTATGGCAAATAATAGCTCTAAATAATTCAAGTTGACGCTAGGCGACAAGTGAATGAGTCGTTAGAAGCATACACAAGTATGTGACTAATGCGAATGAACGTCGTCAACAACGCGACAGCTTGAAGTATGGCAAATAATAGCTCTAAATAATTCAAGTTGTCGCTAGGCGACAAGTGAATGAGTCGTTAGGAGCATACACAAGTATGTGACTAATGCGAATGAACGTCGTCAACAACGCGACAGCTTGAAGTATGACGAGCTATTGGGACATCTTTAAAATCGTCCTTACATTACTCGCACTCGTTGCGATAATATCAATCGCTCCCGTCCGCAGTGCCCCCATAATGGCCATAGCCTTAGAGGATTCAGAAGCAATGGCTATTACGCAAGGGATTTTCTTGAGTTCGTCTATGCTTAGGCCTATCACTCTGTCATTCATCACTGTATCAACATGTTGCCCTTGCGCATTAAAAAAATCATAACCTGCGATATCACCAATTACCCCTTGATTTAAACTCGCATCAACAATTTCACGCGGTGTAAACCAACCTAGTTTGACCATATAGCTGTCTTCATTCATATCGCCAATACCAATTAGGGCAATATCCGCTTTGCGGGCGCGATCGAGCGTTTCCTTGATGGTACCGTTTTTCATAAAAGATTGCTTTAATTCGTTATTTTCAACATAGGCAGGCGCGTATAGCGTTTCACTGGTTCCACCAAATTTCTTCGCTAAGCGGCGGCTGATATGGTCCGCATTGATGGAATCTCCTGGCCGGTGCGTTCCACCAATTCCGCAAATAAAACGGCAATCTTTTTCAGGGACGGCCCCACCGCTATCAGCCACTACTGCAACATTGCGACCTTGGCCGACCGTGACTATCATGTTGTCTCGTAACGTTGTCGATAAATAATTAGCGACTAGTGTGCCAACTTGGTAGCGTTGTTCTTCTTCATCAGGATGGTCGAGGGCAATCAACGCACGGGAAATCGGAAAGCGAGAAAGTAGCTGTTGCTCTAGCTGAGTGCTAAAAATAGGATGATAGCGAACATTGATCTCAACAATACCTTCCTCTTTTGCTCGCTTAAGTAAGCGCCCTACCTTAATTCGCGATATACCAAACTTATTGGCGATCTCTTCCTGGGTAATTTCATCACGATAATAAGCTATCGCAATTTCAGTCAGTAGCTCGATGTCGGAAGATGTTTGTGATCTATCCATAAGATAGTGGTTTCCTCTTTATTGGTGTTAATCGCAACAAGGATGATAAGGTTTTAGTATAGCGTTTCTAGTGGCAATTAATAAGTGAGTTATAAAAGAGAGTGGATATATAGCAATGGTTTTTGTCTATATATCCACGATAAGAGTTATATAAAACAATTATGCATTGGTTAATGCACTCTGTTTTTCAATGCTTTGTGCTAATTGGCACAATAATAAACAGCAAGAAGTCGCACCTGCATCTAACACGCCCCTTGAGCGTTCACCAAGGCGACTTGCACGGCCAATCTTCGCCACTAAATCTACCGTGGAATCACGGCCTGCAACGGCGGCGGCCTGCATCGCATCAAGCGCTTGTTTAAAGTTTTTTCCTGATTTTGTTACCTCTTCAAAGGCATTAACTGCGGGGATCAATGTATCCATTAAGCACTTGTCCCCCACTGTCGCGCTACTGATGTCTTGCAGTTCAGATAACCCATTTTTTAGCATAGCGAGGAAATCTTGTTGCGATAACGCATTTTTCCCTGAAATGCTGTCTGACATCCCCATAAAGAAGCTGCCATAAAGTGGCCCCATTGAACCACCAATGCCTTCCATCAATGCATCAGAAATTTCTTCAAACCCTTCACTGAGTGATAATTCACGGTCTGCAATTGCTTTAGCACATAAGTTGAAGCCTTTCGCCATATTGATGCCATGGTCTCCATCCCCTATTGCACCATCAATTTCGCTGAGGTATTCACGGTTAGAAACAATAATGTTCACTAAATCAAGGGTAATTTCCTTACCGTTGCCCGTTGAAATAACTTGCATAGTTGTCTCCTTATTTGACCTGTGTTAAACCCAATGAATACGCAGGAACATCCATCAATGTTTTCAATTCATCATCCACTTTCATTAATGTCAGTGTTACCCCCATCATTTCTAATGAGGTAAAGTAGTTACCAACATAGTTACGAACAATACGCACACCTTTCTCACTGAGTTGTTTTTCAACCTCTGCATAGTAGATGTACAGCTCCATCACGGGAGTGGCACCTAACCCTGAAACTAATACGACAACTTCATCACCTTGCTTTGCCTGCATATCATCTAAAATTGGCGTTAACATGGTTTTTGCCATTTGCGCTGCGGATTGAATTGGCATAATTTCAATGCCTGGTTCACCATGATGACCAATACCGAGCTCCATCATCCCGTCTTCAATATGAAAATTGGGATGACCCACCGCAGGTATGGTACAAGACGTTAGCCCAACACCAATAGAGTGGCAGTTATTAATCGCTTTTTGTGCCGCATTAATCACACCGTCTAAATCATAGCCTTTACTTGCTGCGGCAGAACCCACTTTCCACATAAGAATTTCACCCGCAACGCCGCGACGCTTTTCTTTTTCACTGGCAGGTGCTGAGGCGACATCATCGGTAGCGACCACGGCTTTGACTTGCATACCCGCTTTTTCTGCCTTTTTCATCGCCATCTTGACGTTCATGTTATCGCCTGCGTAATTACCATATAAACAGGCAACCCCCGCACCACTATCGGCTGCTTTAAACGCATCTAAAAATGCCCCAGCCGTTGGTGAGGAGAAAATTTCACCAATCGCCACCGCATCTAACATGTTTTCGCCCACGTAGCCTAAAAACGCAGGTTCATGACCTGAACCACCACCAGTGACAATGCCCACTTTCCCTTGTATTGGTGCTTTTGGGTATTTTAGAACGCGCGCATTATCTGTTTGCGCAAAATATTCAGGGTGCGCTTTCAAATAACCTTGAATCGCATCTTCAACAACAAGATCAGGTTCATTAATGATTCTATTCATAATTCCCTCTTTTACTTATTTTCTGGTGTTAGCTGCATCTTTGCCGACTGTTCAAGTAATTCTTCCGGCACAGTAATAAATTTCATCAATATCGCACTAAATAAATAGAGCCCCGAGAAAATCCAAATCACGCCAAACGCACCTACGCTACTAATAAAGAGCCCAACAAGTGCAGGTCCGACAAACGTACTTAAACCCGCGCCTAAATTAAGGACTGACATGGCAGCTCCTTTATTTTCAGGCGCTAAACTCGGCATGATGGCTGACAGTGGTACGTATCCTGCGAGGCACGCACCAAATAAGCCAGCGGCGATCATCATCAGGGTATAACTGTGCCCAAAATAATAAGGCACGTAGTAAAACATTAAGGTACAAACCATACAGCCGACACAACCAAACCAAATTACAATATTGCGCCAACCTATACGGTCACTGACAACACCAAAGATCAGATTAAAAGCGATGTTCACTGTCCAAAGTGCTGCGTAGATATGTAACCACTCTGTGCGGGAAAAACCAAAGTCAGCAAGAAACATTGGCATGAAGATCACAAAACCATATGCTGCCGAGGTATTAATGGTACGAACAATGCCCCCCAAACCAATTTTTGGATTTTCAAACGCAATGGTGATCCCTTTAAACACATAGCTGAGCGATACTTTTTCTTTCGGTGCCTCTGGTGTATCTCCCGCTTTGTTGCGGTTAAGTGCAATAGCAATAAATGCACCGATAGTGACAAAAATCAGTCCACTCCATAACGTTGCCATTTCACCTAAAACTGGCAGCGCATAACTCGAATACATCACCCCTAAAACACCCAGCCCGCCGCTATAAACGAACCAGAAGATCCCGACAGCCGAGCCCAGTTTTTTAATTGGTGCCTCATAGGCCACCCAAACTAAGAAGCCGTAGGCAAACATGGGATAACCAAAACCACGCAGTGCATAGGTTGGGATCATGATAGACAGGCTGTTACTCGGTAAGCCAACAGATAAGAAAATAATCGAGCCAATCACAAACATCACAAAACCAAAAATCATCACACGACGAGCGGTATAAATTTCAGCTAATACGCCGGATAACCACGCGGCCACAGCAGCAAAAAAACCATACACACTAAATAGTAATGAAGATTCTTCAATACTCATTCCACGGCTAATTATAAAAGGTGACAGCCAGCCTTGTTCTAGGCCTTCCCCCATCATAAAGATCAGGACGCCAAAATAGCCAAGTAGTAACTTTGGTGAAAACCCCGTTACTTTAGACAGTTTATTGATTATCATATTATTGACCTCAGTGCTTGTTCGCTGGGTTAGGACCTGAATAACAAGCCTTGGTAGGGTGACATTTATTCAGGTCCAATTTTTATCGTTATATTTTTAATTTCGTCTTTTTTTCAACCCACGACAGCTCTACAGGTTCGGGTCGAGAACCACTTTAATGTGCGGGTCGCCTTTCGCCATCATTGAAAAACCTTCCGCAAACTTATCTAAAGGTAAAATATCCGTCACCACGCCTTTGGTTGGGAAATCACCGTTACCAATACCTTCTATCACGAGTGGATAGCAATATGGACCAAGGTGAGAACCTAATAAATCCAGTTCTTTACGGTCACTGATAATGCTCCAGTCCACTGTCACTGGGTCTTTAAATACAGAAAACTCCACAAATGTACCCAATTTACGGATCATCTTCAGGCCTTGCTCAACCGATTTGGGCGCCCCTGTTGCTTCAATGTAAATGTCACAGCCATAACCTTCAGTCATCTCTTTGACAATTTTGTCGACATCATCATGTTTCGGGTTTAATACGATATCAGCACCAAATTCTTTCGCTAATTCAAGGCGCTTATCAAATAAATCCAGAACGACCAACTTACCAGCACCGGATTTTTTAATTGCCCCAATCATGCCCAGGCCTAATGTTCCCGCGCCAGAAAGCACGACGACATCACCCAATTTGACATTGGCACGCTGTACGGCATGTAAAGAACAGGCGTAAGGTTCAATCAAAATAGCGTCTTCGATTGGCATCTCGACCGGCACATGGTAGTTAATGGCTTCTTTGGTGAACTTCATATATTGCGCCATACCGCCATTCACATTATTTTGGAAGCCATACAGGTCATGTTTTTCACACATCCAGTATTCGCCGCGTTTACAGAAACGGCATTCCCAACAAGGTACGATTTGTTCAGAAATAACACGATCACCTAATGCAAAACCTTCCACTTTTGACCCAAAGCCTACGACATGGCCAATAAATTCGTGCCCTGGGATCATTGGCGCTTTGATATAAGCGGGCTGTTCTGCATCTCCCCAAAAACTAGGGGCACCTTCAAAAGCCTTCACATCACCCGCGCAGATGCCACAAGCTTCTACGCGAACCAAAATTTCTTCTTCACTAATTTTAGGGACATCGACAGTTTCTAAACGGTAGTCTTTTGGAGCATAAGCAACCACGGCTTTCATTTTTTCTGGAATGCCTGCGCTCATCGTTGCTTTTGAATCACAGTGTTCACACATAGTTCTATCCTCGGCGGTTTGTAAAATGAACATAAGTTCAATGAAGATACAAATTAACCATACCTCCTTTTCTTCATCCTTGCCCATAGTGAGAGTGTCAAAGTGTGATTCAGTGCAAAAATTCTCATAAAATCGCCTTAAAACGACTATTTCCCACCTTTTTTGCAAAAATAATTAAATTTAAAGCTGTAGATCACAGAATTCATCATCATAAAAATAAAAACATATGTTCAGCTATTGATTATTTGTTCATAAGATCCTATTTTCTAAATAGTACATTTGATTGGTTTATGAACTTTTGTTCAACAATAAGGATCTCTATCATGCTATCTATTGCTATTGGCGCGGATGACGCTGCATTTGAAATGAAAGATTTGATTAAAGCTCACTTAGCAGAACTAAACATTGAAGTGACTGATTACTGCTTAAACACTGGGGTTGCAGACGAAATGTACCCTGATGTTGCCCATGCGGTTGCAACTGCGATCGTACAAGGCAAACACCAGCGCGGTATTTTAATTTGTGGTACCGGAATTGGTATGTCGATTGTTGCCAATAAGGTCACGGGAATTCGTGCAGCACTGTGCCATGACACATACTCCGCTGAGCGAGCTCAAAAAAGCAATGACGCACAAATTATTACCTTCGGCGCACGAGTGATTGGCCCTGAATTAGCAAAAAGCATTATCGATACATGGTTGGCTTCCCATTATGAAGGAGGACGTTCGGCGCCAAAAGTGGCTCGAATCAGTGAGTATGAAAATGGGGAACGTTAGTTTTACTTTAGGCGCTTTTACTTTGGGAGCTTTGTAATGTCCACTCAACCACAAAATAAACTAGCCAATGCCATTCGATTTCTTTCAATAGATGCCGTACAACAAGCCAATTCAGGCCACCCCGGAGCTCCAATGGGAATGGCTGATATTGCTGAAGTTCTTTGGCGAGATTATTTACAGCACAACCCCGCAGACCCGCATTGGCCCAACCGTGACCGCTTTGTATTGTCAAACGGCCATGCCTCAATGCTGCTCTATAGCTTGCTTCATTTAACAGGCTATGAGTTATCGATTGATGATTTAAAACAGTTCCGACAGCTCCATTCCAAAACACCAGGCCATCCCGAATTAGGCTATACCCCCGGCGTTGAAACCACGACTGGCCCGCTGGGGCAAGGCATCGCCAATGCGGTTGGCATGGCAATCGCAGAAAAAACCCTAGCTGCTACATTTAATCGCTCTGGTTTCCCTGTTGTCGACCACTATACCTACACATTTTTAGGCGATGGCTGCTTAATGGAAGGGATTTCTCATGAAGTGTGCTCATTAGCGGGAACGTTAAAACTCAATAAGCTCATTGCATTTTATGATGATAACCGCATTTCTATTGATGGTAACACGCAAGGTTGGTTTACTGATAATACAGCCAAGCGTTTTGAAGCCTATGGCTGGCATGTTATTCGCCAAGTCGATGGCCATTCTAGGCCCGCAATCAAAGCGGCCATTGAACAAGCTCACCAACAAACGACGAAACCAACACTCATTATCTGTAGAACCACAATTGGTTATGGCTCTCCTAATAAAGCAGGTACAGCGGATTCTCATGGTGCGCCACTCGGACAAGATGAAATAGCTCTGACTCGCCAACAACTGGGTTGGGAGTACCCTCCTTTTGTGATCCCTGATGACATATATGAACCTTGGAATGCCCTAGAACGTGGTGCTGAGCAACAATTACGTTGGGAACAAGCATTACGAGAATACACAAAACAATACCCAGAACTCGCTGAGCAGCTAACTCAGCGATTATCTAATCAACTCCCTGATAAATTTACGGATATCATTGATAACTTTATTCAAAAATTAAATGATAACCCTGCAACGATAGCTACACGTAAAGCATCACAAAATACGTTAAATATAATTGGCCCTGCTTTACCTGAGTTAATCGGGGGTTCCGCAGACTTAGCCCCAAGCAACCTTACCTATTGGTCTGGTTCACTGCCGATTAATGAACAACCTGCTGGCAACTACATTCATTATGGTGTCAGAGAGTTCGGTATGACCGCCATTGCAAATGGAATTGCATTACATGGCGGTTTCCGCCCTTACACTGCAACCTTTTTGATGTTCTCGGAATATGCACAAAATGCCGTGAGAATGGCCGCATTAATGAAATTACCGCAAGTGCTTATCTATACCCATGATTCAATTGGCTTAGGTGAAGATGGCCCAACGCACCAACCTGTTGAGCAACTTGTTTCACTACGTGCAACACCTAATTTGTCAGTATGGCGCCCTTGCTGCCAAGTAGAAACTGCCGTAGCTTGGCAGCAGGCTATCATTCATCAACAAAACCCAACTGCACTTGTGTTATCCCGTCAAAACTTAATACAGTATTCGCGCACCCCCGAACAGCTCACCAATATTGCTCGAGGAGGATATATTTTACGCGGTAATAGTGAAGCCCCTGAATTACTATTAATTGCGACAGGCTCTGAAGTCACGTTAGCGGTTGAAGCATGGAAACAACTGACTGAACAAGGTTTTAATGTGAATGTCATTTCGATGCCGTCAACAGATACCTTTGACCAACAACCCTTAGAATACCAGCAGCGTGTTTTACCCAATCACATTCGCCATCGCATTGCGATAGAAGCCAGTATTAGTGATTACTGGCGTAAATACGTAGGAATTGATGGATTAGTTATGGGCATGAATAGCTTTGGTGAGTCGGCTCCTGCGGACCAATTATTTAAACATTTCGGTTTCACCGTAGAAAAGCTTATTACTATGTCGCTTTCATTATTAAAACCTAATGATTAATTGATATAGCAATAATTAATATCTGTTATCCTACTTTGTAATTTCCTATTACAAGCCAAATAATACCTATGTTATTTGGCTTATTTTTTATTTAAATAATAATCATGAAACAATAAAAAAGCGAATATCTAATTATACTCGCTTTTTTTATTATTGATTTAATATCATTATTGGATGCTGTAGCCACCATCAATCACTAAATTATGACCTGTAATCATATCGGATGCATCGCTGGCCAAAAATAGTGCGCATGCCGCAATTTCAGAAGGTTCGGCAAAGCGTCTTGCAGGGATTTTTCCTTTCATTTCATCTCCTTTTTCACCTTCCCACGCTTTTTTACCTAATTCTGTCATGACAATGGTTGGTGAAATGGCGTTAGTTTGTATGCCTTTCGGGCTCCACTCCAGTGCTAATACTTGGGTTAAACCAATAATTGCCGCTTTACTCGCACAATAGGCCGCATGCTGGTCTAAGGCAATCACCCCCGCTTGAGATGCCATATTAATAATTTTTCCTTTTCCATTATTAATCATAACATTACCCGCAGCTTGGCAAACCAAAAAAGTCCCTTTTAAGTTCACGTTCATGGTTAAGTCCCAATCGGATTCACTTAAATTTTCAGCGGGAGCCAGTGCTACAATTCCTGCACTATTAACGACAATATCTAGCCGACCATAATGTTCAATGACATGTTCTACCATCTGAGAAACCGCCGTAGAATTTGTGATATCGCATTGAATACCAATTGAATTTCCTAATTTCTCCGCAGTCGTTACCACGTTATCTGACTTATCGATTAGGGCAACTTTAGCCCCTTTTTCAACATACAGTTGAGCAATCGCCAACCCAATACCTGCTGCTCCCCCGGTAATTAAAGCGACCTTGTCATCAAGTGAAAAGTTGGTGTTATAGCCACTAAATTTTTTCATTTTAATTCCTTAACATCATGATGTGATATTGAATATATAGATGAAATAAATATAGTGCCGTCTTAGAGAGACAGCAAAATATTAAACGAAGATTAAATTACTTGGTATTATTAATATAATATTATTGCCAATTAAGTTCTATATTATTCATGTAAAAAAAAGAGATATCTCTCAAATTAAATACCTCACTAAATTCCGAATGGACATATGTTCAAAATAATAATCTAAATGAATATTTGTACTTTATCTTTAACTGTAAAAACCATCTAAAAACCCCTCTATGTTGTAACAGCTCCGTCAAAAATACATTTTTCATTTCCCTATAAATTTCCGGTTAACTGGCGCATAATATTAGTTATATCTAAATTGATATTAAACAATGCCAGCACTGGGTTATTTAGTAAGATATTGAAATGAATATCATTTACACTAAATACTGCATATAAAATTTATAGGTTATTGATAATATGGAAGAAAGTAACTTACTACTACAACTTAATAATATTGGGTATAGCATTGAGGAAAAAACAATTCTTGATAATGTGCAGATTAACTTACAGGCAGGTGACTTCAAACTGATTACAGGCCCTTCCGGCTGCGGTAAAAGTACTTTATTAAAAATAATCGCCTCGTTAATTTCACCAACCCAAGGAACGATTAAGTTTCAAGGGAAAGATATCAACACCATCTCACCAGAAACTTATCGCCAGCAAGTTTCATACTGCACTCAAACGCCCACCTTGTTTGGACAAACTGTGTATGACAACCTCGTTTTTCCCTATCAAATTCGAAAGTTGCCGCTTAATAAAGACAAAATCATCAGTGATTTACACCAGTTTTCTCTGCATGAATCTATTTTAGACAAAGGGATCAACGAACTCTCCGGTGGAGAAAAACAGCGTATTTCTCTTATTAGAAACTTACAATTTCTCCCACAAGTCTTACTGTTAGATGAAATCACCAGTGCCCTAGATGAAGAAAACAAAATTATAGTGAATGAATTTATCCATCACTTAACGAGTGACAAAAAAATAGGCGTGTTATGGGTAACCCATGATCAAGATGAAATCGCTCATACCAATGAAGTTATTACCCTTCCTGTTCATCACAACGAATCATAGGATATCACTGTGCACCAACCAACTATTTCCAATGAATCATTAACCTTTTCTATTCTGTTAGTCCTTGTGGCTATTTTTATTAGTCATAAAGAAAAACTATCCCTTGAAAAAGATATTATCTGGAGTACTTGCCGAGCGATTATTCAACTATTGATCGCTGGCTACATTCTAAAATATATTTTTAATGTTGATCACGAATTGCTCACGATTGCCTTGGTGATGTTTATTTGCGTCAATGCCGCGTGGAACGCTAAGAAAAGAAGCAAATATATTGATAAAATTTATGTTACTGCATTAATTGCCATTACCTCCGGTACATTTCTTACATTGTTAATCTTAATATTAACCAACGCCATCGCATTTACACCTATGCAGGTAATTCCTATCACTGGAATGATTGCAGGTAATGCCATGATTGCAGTAGGATTATGCTTTAATAACCTCGGCCAACGGTTTTCAAGCCAACAACAACAAATTCAAGAAATGTTAAGTTTAGGGGCAACCCCAAAAATTGCTTCTGCTGCTATTATTCGCGACAGTATCCGAGCATCATTGATCCCAACGGTGGATTCAGCCAAAACAGTAGGAATTGTCAGCTTACCGGGTATGATGTCTGGTCTGATTTTTGCTGGAGTTGACCCATTACAAGCGGTTAAATACCAGATTATGGTGACTTTTATGCTGTTAGGTACCGCAAGCCTTTCAACCATACTGGCTGGGTATATGACTTATACAAAATTCTATAACCAACGCCATCAATTATTGGTTACCACACTGAATAAATAATAACCTTCTGCCGCTTATTTATCATCAACGATAAGCGGCACTTACTTAGCATCACTCTTTAACCACGCCCACAGGTAATACTTCAATTAACTGTGCTTTGCTATTTTCATTATCTATCAACTTAAAAATATGATTTAGCATCGTTGGCACGTCCTGTTTAACCATTTCGATGTCATTACCTAATAGTGCAACAAAAGGGTCCCAGTCAAAACAGCCTAAATGGGGTTGACGCGAACCGATATAGCCTTTTTTACCTAACCAATCAATAACCCCTTCTAATGAAATAGTTGAATTGATAAATAAACCACATTTCACTATTTTCTGTGGTTCCTCATTATTCTGTTCAAAAAATCGTGAAAGTGCTTTTTCTGCTTTTTCCGGTGCATAACCACAGGCCAAAATATTTTCTTGTGGAACTGTGATACCTTTTTCATTATGTGCATCAATAAACCCACGAATACGTTCTCGTGTATTGTGGTCATGTTCACGACCACCAATAAAAATTAAAGCTTCATGTGTTGATGTCTGAGATTTATTTTTGCTTAAAATACGTTGTGTTAAATTTTTTGCACCAAGATAGTTGTCTGAAATAACAGAAGGCGCCAACAAGCCTGGTAAGTCTAAATTCAAGGTTGAGACACCAGAAGCTTGGCAAATTTCAGTGATTTTATCCGGATTGGTTGCCCCTGTTGAAACCAACCAATCAACCTGATAAGAAATCATTGCGCGTGCGGCTTCTATTTCTAATTCAGGGTCACGCCGCGTACAGGTAATAATAGGAAATAACCCTCTTTCACGCGCCATTTCCTCAAAATGTTCGACAATAGAACCAAAATAACGGTTGTCATATTTCGGAACTAACATACCGATTATTTTGGATTTATTACTGCGCAATAAGCTGGCTTGCTTATTGACTGCATAATTTTGTTCTTCGGCGATGCGGATCACTTTTTCAGCAAGTTGTGCGCTAATTCGCCTTTTTTGCCAATTACCATTGAGTATTGCACTCACTGCACTAGCTGAAACCCCTGCTAATTCGGCAAGGTCATAGATCGTTGTTTTCTTATTTTGTCTGATCTTTGTCACAGATTCTCATCTCCATTTTTTACTAGCTTGACACCAAAGTCGAAAAGTCGCAATACTGCTACATCGATTGAGCAATATTGAAATTGATGATGCATGAGTTGATATACTGCAAAATAAATACTATCAATCCATCGCATGTAGCCACCTATCCATCCCCGTGACTCATTGCTGTTTCATTAATTTCAGGCGCTTTTCATTCTTACATTTCGCTAAAATATCCGATTGGAGTAAATTATGGCCATTTCTATTGAGAACAAAGTCGCGGCAATTACCGGAGCTGCTTCTGGTATTGGGCTTGAATGTGCACGCACACTGATCAAAGCAGGTGCAAAAGTCGTTCTAATTGACCGCGCAGAAGAGCGATTAAACCAACTTGTTGAAGAATTAGGTGAAAATGCAATTCCATTAGTTATCGATTTAATGAAACCGGAACAAGTTGATGGAATGTTAGATGCCATTTTACAAAAAGCAGGCGGTTTAGACATTTTCCATGCTAACGCTGGCGCCTATATTGGCGGCCCCGTTGCTGAAGGTGACCCTGATGTATGGGATAAAGTGTTAAATTTAAATATTAATGCAGCTTTCCGTTGTGTTCGCGCGGTATTACCTCATTTTATTGCTCAAAAATCAGGCGATGTGTTATTCACCAGTTCAATTGCAGGTGTTGTTCCTGTGATTTGGGAACCGATTTACACCGCATCAAAATTTGCTGTTCAAGCCTTCGTCCATTCAACGCGCCGTCAAGTCTCTGAGCATGGTGTGCGTGTTGGTGCGGTATTACCCGGCCCTGTGGTTACTGCTTTACTTGATGATTGGCCAAAAGAAAAAATGGAAGAAGCCTTAGCAAATGGTAGCTTAATGCAACCGATTGAAGTGGCTGAAGCGGTATTATTTATGTTAACTCGTCCACGTAATGTCACTATTCGTGACCTTGTTATTGTGCCTAACAGTGTTGATCTCTAACTTGTCATCCGCAATTCATTGCAGTTAGCACCTTGGAGGGAAAATGAATAATTCACATGCACCATTAAAAGATAACGATAAAGTCGTTATTGGTATCGATGTTGGCACAGGCAGTGCACGCGCAGGTGTCTTTGATATGTCTGGCAATATGTTAGCGTCTGCCAAACATGATATTACACTATTTCGTGACAACGCCAATTTCGCGGAGCAATCAAGTAACGAAATTTGGGAAGCGGTTTGTTATTGTGTCAAACACGCAATGGCATCATCAAAAGCAAAACCACAACAAGTGACTGGTATTGGCTTTGATGCAACCTGTTCACTGGTTGTCATCGGAACAGATACACAACCAATTACAGTTAGCCCATCGAATGACCCTGAACGTAATATTATTGTGTGGATGGATCACCGTGCAACAGAGCAAGCTGAACGTATTAATCAATTAAAACATCCAGTTTTAAACTATGTTGGTGGTAAAATTTCGCCTGAAATGGAAACACCTAAGATTTTATGGCTAAAAGAAAATTTACGTCAATCCTATGATAATGCATGGCAATTTTTTGATTTAGCCGATTTTTTAACTTGGAAATCGACTAATTCTTTAGCTCGTTCAACCTGTACGGTAACCTGTAAGTGGACATATCTAGCCCATGAAAAGCGCTGGGATGCAGATTACTTTCAACAAATTGGTTTATCTGAACTCGCAGATGAAAATTTCGCGCGTATTGGGCAACTTATTGTCGAACCAGGAACGCCTTGTGGTGACGGCTTGACGGAAACTGCAGCTCAGCAAATGGGCTTACTAGCAGGAACTCCTGTCGCCGCAGGTATGATAGATGCTCATGCTGGCGGCATTGGTACCGTTGGTGTTAATGGCGATGCAACCGCTAATATGGCCTACGTATTTGGTACATCTTCATGTACGATGACGACCACCAAAGAACCCGTATTTATACCCGGTGTGTGGGGGCCTTATTTCAGTGCAATGGTGCCGGGTATGTGGCTAAATGAAGGTGGCCAAAGTGCGGCAGGTGCTGCAATTGACCAGTTACTTTCCTTGCACCCCGCTTCAGCACAAGCAAAACTCACTGCAAAAGAACAAGGTAAACCCTTGCCTGTTATGTTAGCGGATTTAGTATTAGAAAAAGCATCGTCACCATCGCAGTCTGTTGAGCTAGCTGAAAAAATACATGTTGTCCCTGAGTTTTTAGGAAATCGAGCACCTTTTGCTGATCCTCATGCTAGAGCCGTCATTGCAGGCCTAACCATGGATAACAGCATGGAAAATTTACTTTCTTTCTATGTTGCTGGTGTGTGTGGCATTGGCTATGGGTTACGACAAATTATTGAAGCACAAGCAAAATCCGGTGCTGCTATTGAAAATATTGTCGTCAGTGGAGGTGCTGGCCAACACCCGTTGATCCGTCAATTACTTGCGGATGCGTGCGGTGTCCCTGTGATTTCAACACAAGCCAGTGAGCCTGTCTTACTCGGTTCAGCTATCCTCGGCGCAGTTGCAGGAAAAGTCTGTGACGATGTTGCACAAGCCATGGACCAATTTAGTGCAATTGACCTCACCTATCAAGCCAATGAAGCTTATAAAACTCGGCACGATACAAGATTTACCTCTTTCTTGCATTTACAACAATGTGCTAGAGAATTAAAAGGTTAATATGACGCTGAGTCATATTTATACTAAAGAAAGCCGGCTTACGGCTTTCTTTATTTAGGATGCGTATTACCTATTGCGTTTGATTTAATAAAAGGCATACGTTATCACTCAGTTTTAAAAACAATATCTTGCCCATAACGAATCAACCATTTCTTTTGGCATTAAATCGTAATCTCCCTCAACCATTGGAATAGACATGGATACCTTCCCTTGTTTATCACTATAGGCTTTCACAATGAATTTTTTATACCCTTCTAATCTTGCATTCTTAACTCGAAACACTTCACCACAAACGTAGCCTAAATCACCCTTATCCGCAGTTTGGCGAATAAAATTATATTTCACATTTTTAAATGAAGCGGATTCAGGGAAAGATAAATAGTCTTCAACACTACTTTTTGCCATTTTCACAAGATCTGGTGTAGGGGAATAGTTCAATGTCACCCCTAAAATAAAAGAGCCCCCAGTTAACAATAAAATTGTGAGCAACTTTATAATATTCATATTCTTAAGCTCTCATTTATTCAATAACAAGCCAATTGACCAGGATGACCTAATAGCCCCGCCCAAAAATACACTTAAGTAGTTATCATTAGCCAATTGTAAGTAAATAATAATTATTTTAATAATATCCAGCCTTATCTATATAAGAATACCTTATTAGATAGCTTGTTTTTTCTAATTACTGTCTCCGATAACCACCACCAACAGAGCAAACAAACACAATTAAATTTATAAAGGCTGCTCGTATTTATACTTTATTTTACACATCATATGAGTAAGTATACCAGTATTAAACTAAGAATATAAATAGTACTTGAAACATTAACTGTTTCAATTTGTATTTTTTTAACTAGAGAAGTTTCATTTACCAAAACACAGAAACAATAATAAGCCTTAATTGTTCATCATAGCTTAACAAAAATAAACCCAAATATGTAATAAAACAATTCAATTTAATAATAGTCATGTCTAAATGTTAATTAACTCACTTGGTGAGTACTTAAACTCAATATAAGCGTAAATTAAAATTAAATTAGAATATATTCGTTATTTTCAAATAAGCCATCCTTGCTAGATCTCACCATTAAAAAATAAAAAATACTTAAAATTCAAATTGATATAAAAAACACATTAATTTATGCCATTTGCCATCTTAATTTTTAACCTATTGTTCATTAATCTCTCTTTTCAAACTAAATTAGCCGAGTTATCGCTTCCACCTTAAGCACAATACCACACAACCAATTGATTAATAAAACAAAAACAAACAAAAAGTTAATTAATAAAATGTTAAAATTATGATATTGAACAGTTAACATCAATAATCAATCTCAAAATGCATAAGAATATTTAACAATATCCATATAGTAATTTACCATTAAACTTCCCTATATATCTTCTTTTATCCAATTTTTGATATAACCCACCAATCTAAATTACAGAATATTCCTAGTAAAAATTACTTCTTTTAGCCAATACATAAAATTATCCGGCCAAATTTGACAAAATATTTTTTTTATCTCATGTAGCATTGTTTTCCAAAGAAAAGGGTAAACCATGACAAATATTCAATTACTATTACTTGCAACTAATAACATCAAAAACAACACAGAGCTAAGCCACTCTCAGGAGTCTTATGTATACCAATTTTACTATGCTAACGTCGCAGGTCATTTCGATAGCATTCAAGATTTTCTTACCGTATTTAAGCAGCAAACAAGCGCAACATTGGATGCATCGCAGCAATTAGCCGAACAGAGTCAGCAAATATACTCAACAGTTGAGTCTTATTTGGAAGTAGCCGAAAAACGGTATGTTGAAAGGAAAAAATTGCTAACCAATTAAGTTAGCATTTACAGCTGAAAAGGCCTACAAACTAAATGAGGCCTTTTATCGATAATTTTTCTGTTAAGCTTCTATTGCTCTTGTAGCTCTAATTCAGCAATTATAGGTAGGTGGTCGCTAACACTTGACCATTGAAACTCTTTGCTATCTGTTGGGATTTCCATATTTTTCACATCCCAAACCTGGCCTTTAAATGTAAAAATATGGTCAATATCTATCGCTGGGTTTACCGCTGGCCAGCTACGGTAATCAATACCTTTAAATTCAACTGGGTTCCACATATAACGAATTTCTTGAATAGGCTGTTCATTCGCTGTCGAATTAAAATCCCCTGCTAATATTTTTATTGATGCCGCAATATTATCAAATCCCGTATCCGTATCCCCAATACTTGCATCTAAAATATGGCGAACCTGTCCAATGCGAATGGTTGGATCTTTCTGCCAATCAAGGTGCGTTCCCATCACTATAATTGGTGCATCAAAACCTGGTTTTGATATTTGGGATATTAATACAACACGTTGTTCAGCATCACCCGAAGGCAAATTAATTACTTTAGATTTATCAATTTTATATTTTGATAAAATTCCTACACCGTACTCTCCACCATCAAAATCCAGTGCCTTACCAAAAGCAAAATCCATCTTATTGGCTTTAGCGATTTCTTCTAGCTGGTGAACTTTTTTACTGCGGGCTGTTTTATTATCAATTTCTGTTAAAACAATCACATCCGCATCTATTTTCGCAATCGCCTTATTTAACTCATCAAGATTACTGACATCTGATGCCAATTCATTTTTACCAATGTTATACGTTGCAACTTTAATTGTCGGTTTGTTTGAAGTGTAAACTTTATTCGGCGTTCCTCCATCCTGTACTTTTAAAACTTCAGAGCCCGTCATCGATGCCATCGCACCGCAAGAAACTAAAATTGTGGTGGAAATAATTGTTTTTAGTAATTTCATTGTTTTCCCCTGTGAATATCTAATAGGACAAAATAGTGCAAGTTTTGAATAAAATTCTAGCTAAGCTGAATTCGTTAACTTGCAGTTTTCATACATTAACAGAGAATAAAAAAGATGTAGTGACCAAGTCGACAGTCTTATTTCGAGAGAAAAAAAAACTACCGTTATTTATACAAAATAGTGAGTTACCGCACTATTCTTTACTAAAAATAGGCAAGATATTCAATAAAATGTGATGAATAGTCATAAATTAAATTTTACGCACTTTGTCTTGCTTCAAATTTATAGGGGAAAACAACCCCTTCTTTACGTTCAACAAAATCACAATCGACATCTGCAAGCCATTTTTGTAGTCTTTTCGCTGTTTCTCGAGCCATTTTACTGTAATCAATCCGCACGGAAGTCAGTGATGGATGAATGTGATCACAATTTGAAGAACCTTCAACACAAGCAATCGCTAACATTTTAGGTATCTGAATTAAACGTCTCTGGCACTCAAAAATGACGCCAAGCGCAATCATTTCATGGCTGCAAATCACAGCTTCAAGCTCAGGTTGGCGGGTCAACATCTCACTAATTGCCTGACGACCAAAATCCATCGTTGCAACATACGGAGTTGTAATACTTTGATCTGCACTTTGGTTATACGTCAGCATCGCTCGGTTCCAGCCACTTAATTGTTGGCTTTGCATTTTGCTGTCCATTTGAGCGCCAATGTAACCTATTTTCTTATACCCTTTTTGTAACATATAGTTAGTTAAAAAATTAACCGCATCACCAACGTTACTCTTGATATTCAACGTGACTGGATGATTCGACTCCCCTGCAACACTGACAACTGGAATATCTAAATTCTTTAGATAATGAGACACACTTTCTGAATTTACTGCCCCAAAAATAATCAATGCCGCAGGGTTACTCTGTAATAGTGTCGATAAAACTTCAGACTCTTTTTTTTGCTGGTAATCATGGCTACCAATAACGACTTGATAACTATTTTTGTTCAGCGCTTCTTGTAAAGATTGCAGAAAAACTGAACTGGCATTATCACGCAGAGACGGAATTAAAACAGCAACAGTGCGGCTTTGACCAGAAGCCAAAATACCTGCCGCGGAATTAGGTATATAGCCAAGTTCTTCAACCGCAGCATTAATTTTTTCACGTAATTTGTCGGATACTAATTCAGGTGTACGCAAAGCTCGAGAGACCGTCATGGACCCAACGCCTGCAAATTTTGCGACATCCTGCAACGTGACTCGCCCTGTATTTTTTCTTTTTCGTATTTTTTGCATGTAATACTTTTACTTAGCCTAAACTCATTATTAACCCTAAGGTTGTTAATCTTCAATGGACAATTTTCATTCGAATCAAGCGTGCTTTTTGCTTTTTTCGTGCTCTAGATTAAATGCGCTAAAAGTAGCCAATATGGCTCTCTTAAATCTAAAGAAACACTAAAAATCACCAGACCAGATTAACTTACCACAGGTTGAATTTGTTAATCAGCCGACAAGTGTACTCATTTCGTTTTTGTTCGCTATATTTTCTTAAAATGATAGCGCTATCACGAAAATGAAAGATTCAACTAGATAGCGCTACCATAGAACACTACTATTCATTCAACCATTACAAAGATAATAATTTCACTCTACCAGGAGCAACCCGATGCTAACGACATTACTGACCCCTAACGTCATTCAGGTCGTCGACAAAGCCAGTAATTGGCGAGAAGCGATAAAAATCGCATGCAACCCATTAATTAATAATAATTTTATTGAATCGAGATATGTCGATGCAATAATTCAATCACATGAAAAAATCGGTCCTTATTATGTATTAGGGCCAGGAATTGCCATGCCTCACGCACGCCCTGAAGACGGCGTAAACCAATTATCTCTTGGTTTAACCGTTCTTAAACAAGGGGTTGAATTTGGTTCTGAAGGCAATGACCCAATCAAATTATTAATTGTACTCGCAGCAACCGATAGCAATAGCCATATCGGCGCCATCGCAAAATTAGCTGAACTTTTTGATAATCAAGAAGATATTGACAGCATCATGCAATCAGAAAACGTAGATGACATTCTTAAAATCATCGCTAAATATGAATAATTAGATATTAAGGTAAATATTATGAAAATCACTGTTGTTTGTGGAAATGGCTTGGGCACAAGCTTAATGATGGAAATGAGCATTAAGAATATTTTAAAAGATCTGCAAGTCAGTGCAGATGTTGACCATGTGGATTTAGGTTCCGCAAAAGGCACCGTAAGCGATATCTTTGTTGGTACAAGCGACATTGCAGAACAATTAGTTGCTCAACAAGTTGGTGGTGAAATCGTTGCTCTGGAAAATATGATTGATAAAGTTGCAATGAAAGAGCGCCTGACTGTTGCTTTACAAAAACTTGGTGCAATGTAAGCGGAGGCACTATGTCATTTTTTCGTTTTCTGATGCAGGATGTTTTATCTGAGCCAGCCATTCTTGTGGGTTTAATCGCACTTATTGGTTTGATCGCACAGAAAAAACCAGTAACTGAATGTATTAAAGGCACCATCAAAACCATCATGGGTTTTGTGATCTTAGGTGCTGGTGCAGGCTTAGTCGTCAGCTCGCTAGGCGATTTCTCAGCCATTTTCCAACATGCCTTTGGTATTAACGGCGTTGTTCCAAATAACGAAGCTATTGTGTCTATCGCACAAAAAAGCTTCGGCCGTGAAATGGCAATGATTATGTTCTTTGCGATGCTAATCAATATCTTGATTGCTCGCTTAACACCCTGGAAATTTATTTTCCTTACAGGGCACCATACTTTATTCATGTCCATGATGATTGCGGTTATCTTAGCTACCGCAGGAATGGAAGGAACCCTATTAGTGACTGTTGGTTCATTAATTGTTGGTTTTTGTATGGTATTTTTCCCTGCAATTGCCCACCCTTACATGAAAAAAGTAACGGGTTCAGATGACGTTGCGATTGGCCATTTCTCAACGATTTCTTATGTTCTAGCTGGGTTCATTGGTAGCAAGTTCGGTAACAAAGAACATTCAACAGAAGATATGAATGTCCCGAAAAGCTTGCTGTTTTTAAGAGATACTCCTGTAGCCATCTCTTTCACCATGTTCATTATTTTTATCATTACATGCTTATTTGCAGGCGGTGATTTCGTTCGTGAAGTCAGTGGTGGTAAGAATTGGTTCATGTTCTCATTGATGCAGTCCATTACATTTGCTGCCGGTGTCTATATTATTCTGCAAGGTGTGCGCATGGTTATTGCAGAAATCGTCCCTGCGTTTAAAGGTATCTCTGACAAATTAGTCCCTAACGCAAAACCTGCTCTAGACTGCCCGGTTGTCTTCCCATATGCACCAAACGCGGTGTTAGTCGGTTTTTTAAGTAGTTTCGCTGCTGGTGTTTTGGGAATGTTCGTTCTGTACGCATTAAATATGACGGTTATTATTCCAGGCGTTGTACCGCATTTCTTCGTGGGTGCTGCTGCAGGTGTTTTTGGTAATGCAACAGGGGGTCGTCGTGGGGCTATCTTGGGTGCATTTGCTCAAGGATTGCTGATTACCTTCCTACCTGTATTCCTATTACCTGTCCTTGGGGATATTGGTATTGCTAATACTACATTCAGTGACGCTGACTTTGGCGCAATCGGAATTTTATTAGGTATTATAGTTCGCTAAGGCAAGACTCCCCATCGCAAATTTGCGATTGGGGAGTCTTTTTGCGGTTACCCTACTTCCCCAGCCAAGCCCCATCTCTGAATAAAAATTCCTGTAACATAATTAAATCATCCGGTGTTACGTGGATCATACCTTCTCCGGGAACATCAATTTCAGCAATCATAAATAGCGCTAACGTGGTTAATGATGGCAATATAAGTATCAACCAATTTTTCCCTTTTGTTCCGCGTATATTGTAGCCAATAAGAATATTTGAACAGATAGCAAAAAAGATCAGTAAAAACCATGTCGCATTAGGAATTTGGTGCCGCCAACTTGCCATCGTTTTTTGTTGAGAAAGGTAAAGGTCACTGAATGCACTTAGTACAGAAGCCACAATAGGGTTCGGTGTTTGACTTGCTTCTTTTACTGCGATTTCCCACAACTGGCTTTGCTTCTCCAAAGAAGTCATCCGCCATTGATTATTTTCGTCACTTATTCCTGACTTAAAAAACTCAATTCGAGCTTCCAAATATTGTTGAATAAGCTGAGAGGCTTTTCCTCTGTCATCAGTACTTAATAGTTGTGCTCGTTGATATGCCGTCCCAATAGCAATAGCTTCATTTTCTTCTGTTTGTTGGCGGTTGTTATAGCCATTAATCGAAATTGATAATACAAATCCTATTAACAATCCTAATAACGATAAAATCGCCCCTAAAATAATTTTAGCTTCATCATCCGTTGCTTCTTCGTGAGCAGATTTACGCTTAAAGATATATTTACCGACGTAGGCTGAAATAACTAACAAGATAAATGTGATAACAAACAAAAGAATGGAATCGATTGGAGAATCATTGATCAGCTCAGAAATATTAAACATCGTATCAACTCATGAAATTTATTTCCTGATGATATAACACAAGTGCAATACAATTATCTAGATAGTACTATTTTTTTACTAAATTTCAGATAATAACAGCAATCAGGCATCATAATACGACACCCGATTAGCTAACAATAAAGCACAAACTCACTAATGTAGTACTCCCCTCCACTAAATTTACCCTAAGTAAATTATCTATTTATCTTTCCATTACAATGCTTCGAAATAGCCGTTAATTTTCATGACTAAATCAGGTGAGGTTTCATCCAATATATCAATATTATGCCGTTTAAATAGTGCAGCACAAACCCCCATACCAACTTTTAAATTACCATCAAACTGGCCACTATAGATATGCTGGCTACCACACGAAGGGCTATTACTTTTAAGTACAACTAGTCGCACATTCATTAATTGGATTTTTTCCAATGCAATATACGCACCACGAATAAACTCTTGCGTGACATCGATATTATCGCTACCGACCACACTAGCTCGCCCAGCGAATACATCATCACCATTTCCCCCTATTATTTCTGCAGATGCTCTTGGTGTTGGTAGCCCACCAAAAACTTCAGGGCAAATACTGATGACTAGACCATCCTCATAGAGTTTTTTCAAAGGAGTATATAATTGATGTTTCCCATCATACCTTACACAATACCCTAATAAACAAGCGCTTACAGCAATCATAACTAATCCTATTAATAGATCTAACTCTTTAAGGTATTTTGCATGATTATATTAGACAACAAGTTCACGAAATACTTCGCGCTAATAGTGCTCGCAAAATAAATAAAAACTCGTCCAATCATCAAGATGAATCGCCTCAGACTAGGAAGCAACTAACGCGGACTAAACTTATCTTAGTTTTATTGACACTTAAAACGGAGACCTGTATTGTCCTTGTTTATAAATAGATGCTTAGGAAATTTAAATAAATGGCACACATCACTGTCAGTGTTGAATACGGTATCCATTGCCTACTTTGGTTTGTTGATAATCCCGAACGCTCTCTTAGCAGTAGAGAACTTGCAGAGTTACAAGGTATCTCTCCAAGTTTTCTAGCAAAAATTTTGCCTCGGTTAGAAAAAGCTGGGATCGTGAGTTCAAATGAGGGAATTAGAGGTGGATATCGGTTAGCATTACCTCCTGAAAAAATTACATTTCTATCTATAATTGATGCAATAGAAGGCTATAAACCTCTTTTCGAGTGCCAGGAAATACGCCGCCGCTGTGCTGTTTTCGAAGAAAATGGTTTACCGCAATGGGCCATTTCTGGCACCTGTTCCGTACATAAAGTCATTCTTCAAGCTGAAAATGCAATGAGAGATGTATTAGCTAACCAAACCCTCGCTGATGTGGCGCAGCGTCTATGTCAAATCGCGCCTAATAGCTTTTATAGAGATGTAAACTCCTGGATGGATCAAAAAATTGAGGCTAGAACAGTTCGTTCAAACAAAGGAGGTCGTGGGAAAACATAACATATAATCCTATAGCCTTACCTTAAATTCACATCGTTTGTATTTAATTAATAACATCTTCACTGGTGTGGGTTTTTATTATTTAAAATTTGCAAATGAGCACTTAAAGTTAATCTTCAAAGGAATTCAATAATGACAGCTAAAATTGTTATTGCAGGGTCTGGTTTTGCTGGTTTTTGGGCTGCTATTTCAGCAATGCGGGTAATTTCACAAGCTAATAAAGAAAATAGCATCAAAGTTATTTTAATTTCACCAAGGCCTAACCTCACTATACGGCCGCGTTTATATGAAGCAAAGCTGGATAATATGTCCCCAGATATTTCAAAGCAGTTAGCTGCCGTCGGCGTTGAATATATCGCAGGTGAAATCCAGAATATCGATACAGATGCAAAGTTATTAACCGTTAATCTAGCTAATGGCAACCAAACTACGTTAGTTTATGAGCGCTTTGTTCTTGCAACCGGTAGCCAATTAAATGTCCCTCCCGTTCTTGGATTTGATGAGTATGGCTTTGATGTTGATTCATTAGAAGCTGCACATCGTCTTGAAACACATTTACAAGCACTAAAGAACAAACCAGAAACTTTAGCGAGAAACACCGTTGTGGTAGTCGGTGGAGGGTTAACAGGCATAGAAAGCGCGGCGGAAATGCCAGCTCGCCTGAAAACAATCCTTGGTGATACAACAGAGAGTCGAGTATTCATAATTGATTCAGAAGTCACTGTGGGAGCTGGAATGGGAACCGACATTTCACCTGTAATTCAGCAAGCTTTAACTGAATGTGGCGTTGAATTACGTGCAGGGTTGCGAGTCGAAGCACTAAGCCCAGATGGTGTTACTCTGTCAAACGGTGAACACATAGATTCAAATACCGTCGTATTAGCGACAGGTGTAAAAGCCAGTTATCTAACAAAACAAATTCGTGGTGAATACGATGCTAATGGTAGGATTATCTCGGACAATTATTTACACGCACAAGCTGTCTCAAATGTTTTCGTCGCAGGAGATACTGTCAAAGCACCCACAGATGAACAAGGAAATCATAATTTAATGACTTGCCAACATGCCCTAAGTTTAGGCCGTGTTGCAGGGCATAATGCAGCCGCTGAACTGTTAGGGCTTCCTCTTCATCCTTACAGTCAGCCTAAATATGTAACCTGCCTTGATTTAGGGGCTTGGGGGGCTCTTTATACCGAAGGTTGGCAGAGAGAAATACATTATATTAAAAAGGAAGGGAAAAAAATAAAACAAGAAATAAATACTAAGTGGATATACCCGCCTGAATTAGAAAAAAATGAGCTATTTGCTATCGCCGCTCCAAATTATGTCATCGTTCCTTGAGGTAAAATTTAGATTTAATATATTCAAGTAAAATAAATCGGAATAACCGCATAAAAATACAATAAGTATGATTTGTATTGCTTTGTGTCGTTTATTTTTCAATACTGATAAATAACTAAATATTAATAAGGTTTAAATATGTATATTAAAAAAATTATATTTGCTTTTTCATTACTTACTTTTGGGTCAGTATCACAAGCCCAAGTTGTTAATAATAATAACCCTTTAAAATATAGGCATTTTAAAACAGATTACGCTACGATGGTCGAACTCGCGAATAAAGAACGTTTACCTTGGAGAGTCTTCTATGAAAGTCCTAGTGAAGGCGCTAATGCCGAATGGTTTGATGCCGTAAAGCAGGGAGATTTAGACAAAGTAAAACAAATGGTTACTGAGGGGCAAGATATAGAAGCCAAAGACACTGGTAGCTTAGACCAAACGGCTCTGGGATGGGCTGCCTTTATTGGTGATGAAGCAATGGTTGATTATCTTATCTCGCAAAATGCTAATCTTTGGGCAACCGATACCGGTGACGTATATAACGTACTAAAATCAGCGGTACTTGGTAATAATGTTAATGTTGTAAAAAAAGTCCATCAGCTAATGAAAGACGAAGTAGACTTGAATAATCAGCAAATTGAAAGTGATGGAGAAACATTAGTCATGATAGCCGCGAGTAATAATAGAATGGAAACGGTTAAATACTTATTATCGCAAGGGGCAGATATTAACCGAAGTACAACGACTGATGATGTAACCATGTTTTCTTATGACCAAAGTGCATTAACTTATGCATGTAAAAATAATCTTCTAGAAATGCAAAAATTCCTTATTGATAATGGTGCACTAAATCATCGTACCGATAAACCATTTTGTAATTGATTTATAGGAATATTGGGTAATAACAGAATTATTTTCACCAATCATGCAAATAAGTTATTTTTAGCATAACAAAAGTATTGGACGTACCCTTCTATATATTAAATAGCCTGATTCCGATTAGATATCGAAATCAGGCTATACAATCAATTGACTAAAAGTGTCCAACTTTATGTGGTTACTTCAAGCTTAATAGAACAGCTTGTAAATGTAGTCATTCTTTTAATGAAAATTACTGGCTATTACGCATGTCCATAATCATTTTGCCATCATAGTCTGCACCAACAACAATATTAGGCACTTCACCTTTATATTTGTGAGCTTTAATTTGTTCAATCTCTAACTGTTTCCAATTGATCATTTCACGGGTAATAGTACGTTGTAATATCGCATTAGCTTCAGCTTCTTTCTGTGCAGCATACAATTTTGCATCCGCTTCTTGACGCATCGCAAATGAACTTGCTTGTGCATTACGTTCCCTAGCGATGGCTTGTTGTTCAGCAGACTCTCTCTCTGCTTCTGCAATAACAACCTTTTTCTGAGCTAATTCACGCTCTTTTTCTGCCTCTGCTTTTGCTTGGTTAATTTGCTCTTGGCGCATTTTCGTATTAACGACTTGCTCTTGTACAACTTCAGGCAAAGTAATATCTTGGATCATGATTTCTTTTATTGTGTAGCCATAAGGGGATGCATACCCTTGAATAGCATCACGAATAGATTCTTGTAATTTTCTTTGTGTATCTGCTGTATAAAGATCTTGCGCATTAGCAACATCTTTACCAAATTCCAAAATCGTTGAAATCAATTTTTGGCGTACATATTTATCTAAAGCTTCACTTTCTGTACCACCATTAATACGTAATACTGGTGCTTTAGAGCCATCAAACTGAAGCATTACCGTAATATCAACAATAGATTTTAATTTATCTTGTGAAGGTACTCTTAGCTCTTTTAGAGATACACGAATATCTTTTGTTGAGTACGTATCAAACGTTGTAAACGGGTTAATTGGAAAATGTAAACCTGCATCATAAGCCACTGGGTCGACTTTTCCTAAAAATGTTCCAACCTTAACCGAACCATCTTGTACAATGGTATATGAGTTAATACCTACGAGGCCGATAACTAGCAGTAATGCAGCGCCGACAACCAATTTAATCATTGATTTAAATTGCATGGTTAATCCCTATCAAATAATAATTATAATAAAGCGCCTATTGTCACTACTTGTTTTCTAACTACAAGTCTAATATTCCTAAATTTTAGCTATTCAATGGTAAAATCGTTCAAATTACCATCAATCTTAATTTATCTAATGCAAACGTAAAAGCACACATATGACTTTCATGTGTGCTTATATTTTCATTATATAATGACTCATCGCTATAAAATAATTAAATTCCCTAGTGCTGGTCTTATTGAGCTATCTAATTAAATTAACTGATTATTCCCTATTTCTTTAAAGCCATTACTATAACTATACCAATCAATTGCTTCATTTATTAACGCTTCCGTCGCATCAATAAATTGTTCTGGGCTATCCTTTGATATCTCCTCTAATATTAAAGGAATTTCCGTACATCCCATAACAAACTTATCGACCCCTATTGATTTTAATTTATTTATATAAGGATAAATAAGCTCTTTTGCTTTTCTAATATCCCCTGATTTATACGAAATAATACTCTGCATTATTTTATATTGATTCATCTCATCAGGTTCAATACATTCAACACCATGTAAACTTAATTTATTTTGATATAGTTTTGTTTGAATAGTCGCTGTTGTTGCTAACAAAGCGACTTTTTTTACACTATCTTTTAAAATTTTATTACATGCCGCATTTATAATACTAATAAAATGAACCCCTGTTTCTTTGATTAAATCCTCATACCAGAAATGAGCCGTATTACATGGCATTATAATACAAGATACACCTGCATTTTCTAGTATTTTTAGGTATTCAATCATTGCTGGTAATGGTGATGGGCCGCTATAAATAATATTTTCCGTTCTATCAGGGATATCAGGTATCGACACAATAATAACAGGAATATGTTCTTGGTCTTTTTTGGCACCTGTATTATTAATGAGTTTTGAAAAAGCATCTGCGGTTGCACCGGGACCCATTCCCCCTAACATACCTAATATTTTTTTCATAATACCTCCTTCAAATTGATGATATCATGACATAATGTTTTCCTTTCGTAATTGCAGAGTTTCTATAAGTTATGCTAAATTTGCATAGCAAAATTAATAATTATAATATTAGAGGACACAATGATCAGTAATCTTGAAATTAAATGGTTGCACGATATTGTTGTACTAGAAGAGTGTCGCAGTTTTACATTAGCGGCAGAAAAAAGAAATATCTCTCAATCATCGTTTAGTCGAAGAATTCAATCCATTGAATCTTCTGTTGGTTTTGAAATATTCGATAGAAACACTAACCCACTACAACTCACCCCTCAGGGAAAAAGCTTTATTGTTTATGCAAGAAACTTACTTGATGATATTTATTTTCAAATAAATAGAATTAAAGGGGTTGATAATGACAAGCAGCGAGTAAATATTTCTGCTGCTCATTCACTTTCTGTTTTTTTACTTCCTGATTTTATATCTCAATTTTCTAAAAATATTGATAAAATATTCTTTGTTGAATCAATAAATGTTGATGAAGCTGTTCATAAGCTAAAAGAAGGACAAAGTGATTTTATTTTATCATTTTATAATGAAGAATTGATGTCATCACCTTTCTTACATGCAAAAATATTAGACAGTCAACTACACTTAGTCTCTCTATGTGATAAAGAAAAAAAACCTATTTACACTCTTGATGGTTCAATACTTCCCTTAATGAAATATACTGATGAAAGTTATATGGGAAGACAGGTTAATCAATTAATGAATAAATCAGCCGATCTGCCCTTTGAACTCTCATTTGTTTCATCGATGAGTGATGTATTAAAACGTATGGTATTAAATGGTAGTGGTGTTGGCTGGTTACCTGATTACTCAATTAAAAATGAAATTAAGCAAAATGAACTGGCTATTCTCGATCCCAGCTTATCGATAAATATGGGAGTTTATATCTATCGTACTGAAGCTAGATTAAATATTTCATCGGAGCGTTTTTGGCAATTTATGCGTAATCAAACAACTTAGTATGTTTCATACTGTATAAAAACCCCTTCTATTGCTATAAGAAGGGGTATACTGAGCATTAATGACTATGGTGTGAATTATTCTAGTGTAGGTGTTACTTTATCATTCAGTGTAACTTCTGGCTCTGCATTAATACGCCCTTTTCTTTCTTCTAAACGTGATATTACAGCGGTAGAAATACTATTTCCAACGACATTTGTTGCCGTTCTTCCCATATCTAAGAATTGATCAATTGCCAGTAATAATAATATACCCGCTTCAGGTAAACTGAACATCGGTAGCGTTGCTGCAACAACAACAATCGAAGCACGAGCCACACCAGCCATCCCTTTACTCGTCACCATTAAGGTTAATAAAATAAGAATTTGTTCTGTAATACTAAGGTCAATTTCATAAGCATTCGCAATAAATAACACTGCAAAAGACTGATACATCATTGAGCCATCAAGGTTAAATGAATATCCCAGTGGTAGTACAAAACTGGTCACTTTTTTAGGTACACCATACTGATTCAACGCTTCCATTGTTTTTGGATACGCAGACTCACTACTTGCAGTCGCAAATGCAAGAGCAACAGGTTCTCGAATAAGCTTTCCTAAATTGAACACAGATTTTCCTAAGAAGATATAACCTGCGAAGAATAATACCGCCCATAATACTGCTAATGCGACATAGAAAAGCCCTATAAGTTTGCCATAATCATAAAGCAGCCCTAAACCTTCGACGGTCACTGCTGAAGCAATCGCGGCAAATACTGCAATTGGAGCAAAACTCATCACATAGTCAGTAATACGGAACATAATACGTGATAAATCTTCGATTAATGTAACGATTGGGCTTTTTTTATCTTTGCAAATATATGCGAGAGCTGAACCAAAGAAAATGGAGAAAACTAATATTTGTAGGATCTCATTATTTGCCATCGCTTCCGCAAAACTTTTCGGGAAAATATGGGTAATAAATGCCTTTAAGGTAAAACCAGAAGTATTTAAACCACTATCTACAGCAACTGCCGGGGCTGTTAAATTTAATCCAACACCTAGTTGGAATACATTAACAAAGATCATGCCTATTAATAATGAAATTACTGCTGCAGAAATAAACCAAACCATGGCTTTAATTGTAATACTACCCACAGATGAAGAACCACCCATAGAGACAATTCCAGAAACAATTGTCGCAAATACTAATGGTGCTATTATCATTTTAATTAGACGTAAAAAAACATCAGTAATAATATTTAGATAAGAAGCAATATCTTTCGCTTCTTCTACCGATGCAGCATAATTATGACACCCCCAACCTAATATGATACCTAAAACAATCGCTATCATTATTTGTTTCATAAGTTTATGTCTGTTCATTCGTACCCCTATTTTATTTATTTATCGTTATAGAAATAAACTATAACTCTTTATTGGATGCGACTCTTGAGCCTGAAGCCGATAGTTACATTTTTTTAACTTAAAGAGAAATGCAAATGGGCGAAAAGCCATGCAAAAAATGCATAGCTATTAATTTTATTTAAAAACAATAATATATCATCATTTATCTTAAATACAGTTTATTTTAGTCCATCTGTATTTTTTATAAATTACAATATTTTTTAAGTTTCTAATTTATTTAATTACAAATCATTAATAATGATAAAACTCAACTGATAGAAAAAACTTAGCACTATAATTAAATTAGACAAGTTTACTATCAATTATCTTTAACTGCTCACAAAGGCTTACGGCCTCTAATTTACTTTTAATATTGGTGAATCCCAATAATAAAAATGGTGAAACCATATTCTTTATCGACCATTCATTCAAAGATTCTATTTTTAGCCCGTATTCGTTTGCCAACTTCACATAGTCTCCAATAGATTTACCATTGACCAACTTAACTAAAATATGCATTCCTCCACTTTGAGGTTGAATTTCAAATATATTAGGCAGTACCTCTGAAATAGCCTCTATTAGAAAGTGTTTTCTTTGACGATATAAGTTGCGCATCTTTCGTAAATGTCGCAAAAAATGTCCATCATTAATAAATTGACTAGTTACCTGTTGCTGCCATATTGGACACTGATTACCTAAGACCTCCGCAATGGAATGAAAATGCGCGATAACAGATGGTGGGACCACAATATAAGAGAGGCGTAAAGCAGGGAATAACGTTTTGCTAAATGTGCCACAATAAATAACCCGTTCTTGGCTATCTAAACTTTTTAATGCAGGTAAAGGCCTTCCTTGGTAATGAAATTCACCATCATAATCATCTTCAATAATCCAACTACCTTGTTTATTTGCCCATTCGAGTAATGCCAATCTTCTTTCTAATGATAAAACAACATTTGTTGGGCTTTGATGAGCCGGTGTAACCAGCACAAAATTTGCACTAGGTGCTAATAACTTACCTTCTTCAACATCGAGTCCATTATTATCAACAGAAACAGGAACTAACTTTAAACCAATTTGCTGTAAAAAATGGCGAGCAATATGATAACCGGGTTCTTCAAACCACCCTACGTCTCCATGATTAAATAGGCATTGAGTAATCAGGTGCAAACTCGCTCTATGACCAAAACTAATAAATATTTGTTCTGCAGAACAAGAAATCCCCCGTGACACCATCAAATAACGCGCAAGCCCTTGCCGTAATTCAATAACACCTTGTGAATCAGGGTAACTTAATAAGTCAAAACGACTTTCACGTAATATTTTCGCAGATATTCTTGCCCATAGCTTTGTTGGAAATGCATCAAGGGCTGGAGTGCCTAATTGGAATGGCTGCAATTCATGAAATTTATTTGTGATAACTTTGGCATTCTGTTCACTCTTTGTTTTATCCGTAGTTTGTTCATTCCCTATTAACTTTCGGTTCTCTACTTCAAAATCTAGATATTGACCTTTATTTTCCAATAATGAGTGTACTGTCCGTAATTTTTTTACTGTATCCGCAACAAATGTCCCTTTTGCTCCTTTTGACTCAATAATTCCTTCACTCAGTAACATTTGATAGGCTAATTCGATGGTTCCCCGAGCAACATTTAGCTCACTAGCCAATACCCGTATTGAAGGCAAGCGTTGTTGAGCTTGTAATTGACCGCTTTTAATACCTTCATGTATACGCTGATAAACTTGTAAATATAGCGGTGTACTTATTTGAGCATCAACTTTTATTAACATACTCCCTCCAACTAGAATACCATTCCAGCTATCTTGTCATAGCTAGTTTGATTAATCTTGTCTCTTTATCCTAGGTCAAGCTAGCCTTATATTACATCTATTACAAATAATCATTACAAAATATTGCATTTTATCTGACAACAAAATATGTAAGGAATCACTCATGAGTGAACTGAGATTAGCCTATAACAATTTATCACCTGAAGCTTATAAAGGGCTTATTGATTGCAAAAATGCATTGGATAAAAGCGGGCTAGCTAAAGAACTGATAGAACTCATCTATTTAAGAGTTTCACAAATCAATGGCTGTGCATTTTGCCTAGATATGCATGCAAGCTCATTGCGTTCAAATGGCGTTAGTAACAAAAAAATTGATACTCTCGCTGGCTGGCAAGTCAGTCATCATTTTAATTCATTAGAACGCGCTGCATTAGCTTGGACAGAAGCTGTTGTTAACATAGCTACCAGTGGTACATCAGATGTACTCTTTAATGAATTAAAACACCATTTTTCTGATGCTCAAATTTCTGACCTAACTATCGCTATTGGTTTAATGAGTGCATTTAATCGTATAGCAATAGCACTGAGACAATAATAAAAATTTGCATAAAAAAAGCTTGTTACCATAATGGTAACAAGCTTATAAAGTCTATTTTTGACGCTATTTTTCTTCATCACGTAGCGTTAAAACTTCATAGCCATCTTTAGTGACTAATACCGTATGTTCCGATTGTGCAGATAATTTTTTATCTCTCGTTACAACTGTCCAACCATCTTTTTTTGTTTTAATTTTCATTCCACCTTGGTTGATCATTGGCTCTATCGTAAATGTCATTCCTTCTTTTAATTCTACCCCTTTCCCTCGTACACCATAATGAAGAACTTGCGGGTCTTCATGCATTTCACGGCCAATACCATGCCCACAATATTCACGTACAACACTATAACCTTTAGATTCCGCATAATGTTGAATAGCGGAACCAATATCACCTAACGTTGCGCCTGGTTTAACTTGCTTTATGCCTTCCCACATAGCGGCATAAGTATCTTTAACTAATTTACGTGCCAGTGGTGAAGCTTCCGGCATAACATACATTTTACTTGAATCGGCAATGAAACCGTTTTTCTCTAGCGTAATATCAACATTAATAATGTCTTTTGCTTTTAAAATTTCATCTGTTTTTGGAACGCCATGGCAAACGACTTCATTTAGAGACGTGTTCAAAACATATTGGTAGCCATATTGCCCTTTACTGGCAGGCCTTGCTTGTAACTCATTAACAATATAGCTTTCAACCTTATCATTAATTTCCATCGTAGAAATACCAGGTACGATAAATGAATCCAACATCTTAAAAACACTAGCCAAAAGTCGTCCAGACTCACGCATCAGTTCAATTTCTTCTGCTGTTTTAATTGTAATATTATTCATGAACCTTTCCTTTTAATTCAATTGACTCTTTCTCTAACATTTCATTGATTAACATAGTAAATGTCTTATTCGGGTTTAATTCAGCTTGCATTCCAATTTTAATCCAAAATTCTGCCTGTGAATTAATCGACCGGGACATAACTTGGCTCGCATGGCGTAGATAATCATGCAATTCATCTGAAATTTTTACGATACCCAAAATAACCTCAACAATATGATATGTATACAAACCATGTATAGATCATATAACAGGAAGGTGATGATTCAAAGTACTCACGTTTTGTATAGCACAAAGCGCATGAAAAACAGCCTGTAAATATCACTATTAAGTTTCTTAAGTTAAATGCGCTGTCAAAGTATTTATGGTGTTGATCCGCTATGATGGAGCCCGAGGTATGTAATTCCTATGTGTAAATTAACATTATTTTGATTGACTCGGCCATTTACTGTTTAACAGCTCTACTCTTTATAAACTAACGACCCGATTACTGCATGAACTCAATAAATAAAAGCTGGAGAAAAATATGTATAATAAAATTTTAGTTCCGATTGATATAACAGAAAAAAGCTTAGCACATTTAGTTATGGCACATATTCAATACCTTGCTGAATATGAAAAAGCACATATTCATTTTTTAGCGATTATTCCTACTGTCCCTTTCTATACCACGATGGGATTTGGTTTTGCTGAAAAAGCGGATAGTGAACAAGATAATGTTACAAGACAACTCGCTGAGATTATTAAAGAATTTAATCTTTCAAGTGATAAGTACAGCGCGCAAGTTTTAATGGGAACACCAAGAGATGAGATTTTACGCGTTGCTGAAGAAATTTCTGCTGATTTAATTGTAATTGGCTCAAAGCGTCCCGGCATGTCCACATATTTTTTAGGTTCGACAGCATCAATGGTTATTCAAAATTCAAAAATTTCTGTTTTAACGGTTCGATAACCACTATCAATTATAATAACCTAGGTAACCTATTATTGGGTTACCTTGTTTTTTCGTGTTAAGCTTACATATCGACATTATTCACTCTACTAGGCTATATATTACAGGTTTATTTTTCACTCAAGGAATGCAATGAAAAGATACTTTCTCTGGATCAGTATAAGCATCAATATTATTCTTGCCATCGCTTTAATTACAGCTATTACTTTGTTTTTTAACCTGAAAAATCAGGTGATGACTATCGTTGAGCAAGTAAAAACAGGAAAGTATATCGAGCAGGTACAACAGCAAACCAAGCAACTGATTCCAAATACGCTAAATGAATTAAAAACCTTAGAAATTGATGGTGACTCGTGTGGCCAATTTTATCAAAAAGTCGATGAAGTTATTGAATACTTAAATAATAATCCAGAGATTATTGGGGCACAAACCTACACTGATCAACTGTCTTCAGTAAAAATGGCTATTGATAAAACTCCGACTATATTAAAAGACAAGGCCTGCAAAAAGGGTGTTTCAAGTATTAATTATATCGTTAATGCACTACAGCCTGATGAACTATAACGGGTTTATTTATTAATACTATTAGAACGCTCATAATCCAACCAATTGATAAACTGGATTAATTTTCCCACGAATTGCTCATCAGCAAACGGAGCTGTACCTTGATATAAAAAATAATTTATCTCAAATTGCCGTTCAGGATAACGTTGGACAAATTTCTGTGTGTATTCTGATAATGTTTCAGGCCAGTCATTGTCATTTTTCCAACGTAAAATGCTGGTCGAACGAATAAGCTTTCTCGATGCCGCCCGATATAATAACTTTAGTTCAGCGTCATCATTACAATGATTAATTTGGTCAATATAATTATTGAGTACATTAACAAAATCACCATTAACTGCTTCTGCGATTTCACGCGAAGGGATAAATTGGCTAAAATGTGTAGCTAAATCATTCCCATAAATGCAACGGCAGTGATGCTTAATCCAATATCCCCAACTATATAAATTAGCCTCACTCATCACATCCGCAAGCATACCTACATCAAAATCAATTTTGCTGACTTCTGTATGATTAACCGTCAATTGAACTTGTATTTCATTAAGTCTGGTTGTTTCTAATTGGGTAAGATCGTCACATAATATGATGCACAGATCTAAATCTGATTGTTGAGGTTTTGCACAGCCCTTTGCAACACTGCCATAAACATATAGGCTATGGAGCTTTTCTTTTAATATGTGACTCAGCCAGTAAATAGATTCTGTTATTACTGACTGAAATTCCGATTGAAAAGGCCTTTCCTCAAGAACAGGGATACACGCATAATCTTTTAACTTCATAACCCGCTAACTCTCTAAGATAAGTGTTTCTGTTTGTACTAACCATTCATAATAGCCAATAACCTCACGACCATTTAACCAGCGAGACAACATATCTAATACTAACATTACACTGACTTCTTGCTTTTCTTTCTGCGAATGATTATTTGGCAAATAGTGAATTCTTTGCACATAACACTTACCTGGAGTTGATAATGCAACGTTTAGATACTGCTCATGATATTCACCAATCACTAAACCAATAGATAAAGGGTGGTTAATCGTTATATTTTGAGCTCTTTGTGCTAGAGTTTCTAATGTTTGCTCCACATCAAGTGGTAAAATTTGACTGTCAGAAATAACGATTCCTGCTGAATCCAATGTCCAATTTAATAACCCTGCACTAAATTGTTCACTAGCTATTACGTTTAATTTCTTTTCTTTTAATAAGTTACCAATTTTTTGTGCTAAACCTTCAGTACCTTCAAATATCAGATTATCCCCTACTCCTTGCTTCACGAGTTGCCAATCTCTCTCCATCAATTCTTTTTGTGATGCAGGCCCCGTCAGTTTTAATTCAATAATAGGCATTGAGGAGCGGTAGCCTAAAACACAATTTTCAGGTAAAGGTAAACTATCAAATTGCTTCGCAAGACTACTTTCACTACGACCGAAACTGGTTAGACGTAAACAAATTGGCGGCTCTGGCAATGTAAACCGTTCACGTAACCTCGGCAAAATTTGCTCATTCACCATAACTTTAAACTCTGAAGGAACCCCCGGTGTAAAAAAAATTAGACAATCATTCAAAACTAATGAAAACCCACAAGCTGTTCCTACTGGGTTATCAATTAATTCCGCATTGGCAGGAAGTAGCGCTTGCTTACGATTTGTCTCAGGCATAATTCGCCCTCTAGCAATAAAATAGTGCTCCATAACCTCAATCCACTGTGAATGCTCAACTAATGGAACTCCCGCAGCTTTAGCCGCTGCCAGAGCACTTAAGTCATCACTTGTTGGCCCAAGCCCGCCATTAACAATCAGAACATCTGCAGATAAACTACGTTCAAGGAAAGTAGCGACTAAACTATCTAAATCATCACCAACAGTTGTTCGGCTACTCAAAGGGAGACCTTGTTGAAAAAAACAGTCTGCCAACCAAGCTGCATTTGTATCAATTATTTGTCCGTGTAAAACCTCATCGCCAGTACTCAGCATTTCAACAACTAACATCCATGACTCCCTTATTATACAAATTACACTAACTTGCTAAATTACCTTATTATTAAGCTGACTAACATCAATATTTATTCAGCTTAATAATCCTGTAAAAATCCTCTACAACCCATTAAAAATAAATAGTTTAAGATAATTCTCAGAATATATAGTCATAAAAAGGCTATAGTTTTATATGCAATTGAATCCATTATTTTTTACCGTAATAATAGAGGATACATGTTCAAGCTAAAACCAATTAAATCTATCGCACTACTTTCTTTATTTTTATTTATTTCCGGATGTCAACTTGGGGGCTCTACAAATTCCAATTCAAACTCAGATTCAAAATTTGGGGAATTAAATGAGTTAAAAACGATAGAGTTTCCTTCCACAGAAGCACCTAAAGGTCTTGCTGAAGGCGCATTTGAAACTGAGTACGATAATGGCCAGCCAAAATTCAAAACTTGGGTATCTAAAGGATGTTTGGATAAGTACATCAAAACCTACTATGAAAATGGTAATCCTGAATCCCTAATTCAACTTAAAAACTGTAAGATAAATGGAACTGTCCGCAACTACCATGAAAATGGCCGTATCGATATCGAATTAACCGTGCTACAAGGCAAGTTATCAGGACCATTTAAAATCTACCATAACACTCCAAGTAATAAACCAAACATTACTGGTACTTTTAAAAATGGAGAACTTGTTGGCACAGTAACTGAATTTGATGAAAATGGAGTGATTATTTCTAAAGCACTGATCCGTGATGGTGAGGTCATCGTAGTAGAATAATTCAATGAACAAAATAAAGCAGAAGCATATGATTTACAAAGATAGCTAAAAAAGAAACCCGCAAATTAGCGGGTTTCTAAGATATTAACAATCATGACCAAAGCAACTAAATCAGCTCTTTCACTTCAAAATTCACTTCACCGCTAAGGTCAGCATCATAATCAACACCATTTAGGCCGAAACCAAATAAGCGGAGAAATTCAGCTTTATAGCCTTGGTAATCCGTTAGCTCATTGATGTTATTATCATTCAACTGCTGCCAAATTTCACGACATGTATTTTGAACATCATCACGCAATTCCCAATCATCTAAACGTAGACGATGTTTTTCATCAGTATCTGGCACTGCATCATTGAATAATTTAGTGGCAAATAAGCGTTGAATTTGTTCAATACAACCTTCATGGATCCCTTTCTCTTTCATGATTTTAAAGACAATAGAGATATATAAAGGCATTACAGGAATTGCAGAAGAGGCTTGTGTTACAACAGATTTTAATACAGCAACATACGCTGCCCCACCCTTAGCTTGCAATTTTTGGTTAATTGCATGAGCCGCACGGTCTAAATCTTCTTTTGCTTTACCTAATGTACCATGCCAATAAATTGGCCATGTTAAATCCGTACCAATATAAGAATAAGCCACAGATTGTGCATTATCAGCTAAAACACCTGCTTCATCTAATGCATTCATCCACAGTTCCCAATCTTGGCCGCCCATGACTTTTACTGTATCTGCGATTTCTTGTTCATTTGCGGGCTCAACAACGGCTTCAATTAGCACATCTTTGTTGGTATCCAGCGCAACAGATTTGTACGGTTCGCCAATAGGTTTCAAGGCCGAACGTACGATTTCACCTGTTTCAGGCATTTTACGCACAGGTGAGGCCAGTGAATAAACCACTAAATCAATTTGGCCTAAATCTTGTTTAATTAAATCAATAACGGTTTGACGGCATTCATCAGAAAAAGCATCACCATTAATGCTTTTCGCATACAAGCCTTCTTCTTTCGCTGCTTTGTCAAAACCTGCAGAATTGTACCAGCCCGCAGAGCCTGTTTTACCTTCACTGCCTGGCTTTTCAAAAAATACACCGATGGTAGCCGCACCGCTGCCAAATGCAGCATTGATACGAGAGGCCAAGCCGTAACCGGTAGATGCACCAATAACTAAAACTTTCTTAGGGCCGTTTTTCAGTTCACCACGTGATTTCACGTAGGCAATTTGCTCACGCACATTGGCTTCACAGCCTGCCGGATGAGCTGTAGTGCAGATAAAACCACGAATTTTAGGTTTGATAATCATAGTCATTTTTTCTTGGTAGCTAACAATCAGGGTCTAATATACCTGATATTATCCATTTACTTAAGACAGAGTGAAAATAAATAGGGAGAACAGACCAGTTTATGGCTTATTTTCTCATTAATTATCTATTTTAAATCGTTAAGCGCTTCAATAACACGACGTAATGAATCTAATTCCCGCTCAAGGCTAGTTTCTTTTCCTCTAGAATAATGGTCATATACTCTAGTCGCGCCAGAGTGGCTGTCATAACACTTATTACTAATTTTATGGATTTTCTTCCTGATTTTGGACACTTTGTTTTTATTACCATGGTATGAAGCGTGACGCAGTTGCTGCTCTAAACTCATGAGCGTTTTTCCGCAATCATAGTATTTTGAGCCTGCTTGCGAAGAAAATGGGATAAATAGCGCCAAGAGAGCGACTAATAACGTTTTTCTCATGATAATTTCCTGATATCACTCATAAAATAATTTCTACTAGTCCAACATTTATGAGTATTTTCATCTACGAGATTTATCTTAGTTAAATAATCATCGCACTTATGCATAAAATCTTGAAATGAACTTTATGAGCTAACCGATATTTTGCCACTATTAAAAATCATTGCTGACGGTAACCATTATTGAGGCGTAAAACAGGATGGGACTTTTGTTGAAGTTTTCGATGGTGAAGCCACAACTCTAGAATGCGACTTTATCGACACTTATGCGGCAGAAAGATATGTGCAAACTCATCGCTAAACGAAATAAAAACACAGCATTAGCGTGTATCAAATAACTTGATAGCTGCCTATTGCGGCTTAGTTGGTATTAAATTATGGATAACCATAACTGAGTAAACAATGTCTTTTTTATCGTGAATTTTGCGAAAATGGGCATTACTAACAATACCAACCATAATCTGCATGCCATTTTTTTCATAAACCCGCTTAAATGGCGTTGTTTCGTCATCAGATATTTTATCTAAGAAATAAATATCCCGTTTATAACGCTCGATTGTTTGCTTTGGCAAACCATATACTTCAAACATTTTCTGATTAATCGCATCGTACTCGGCCAAAATGCCTGATTGGTCGCGGCTATCTTTTCCTTGGGAAGAAACTAACATTAATGTATTTTTTTCCCGAGAAAACATCAATAAAAACAGCTTATTTGCTATTTGAGGAGAATTTTTTGATGAACATAACGCACCTCCCTCTTCAAATTCAGTGCATTGTAATCCTTTTAAATGCAATTTTTTTATATCAACGGGGGTTTGCCCCCATTTGAACCCATAGGGGGCATCCAATTTTTTCGTTGTACAACCAGAAGCAAATACCAGTATTAACGTTAACAAAATCCCTTTAATCATCACGTCTCAAATTCCAATTAAGTCATCTAATTTGATACTATCAAAAACGAATAATTAATCAAAAATTAACTTTTCTATCATCACATTAAATGACTCGATTGATTTCTGCATCGTTAAGGCCGCCTTATTCTTCTTTGCTCTCCTGTTGTTTAGCCTCTGCCATAGCAATTTCTTTCAACCAATCTGCCAACAAAGGCTTTGTTTTTACTGTATCTAGTAGTGCTCGTTCGTGTTTCGTTAATCGTACGACGACAACTTCAGTTTTCATGTTAGACATAGCTCGATCCTCTTCAAGAATCAAAATAGTGACACAAAACATCAACAGAACGGTCTGACTTACGGTTTTTTACACGAATTACGCGTTGATTGACACAATAAAGCAACTTTTGCGCTCTTATAAAAGTAATGCATTGAATATAAATAAGAAATATCACTAATAAACCGATATTAGTTGAGTAGATACAACGAATTTAAAGAAGATTAGATACAAAAAAACCACCTATTGGTGGTTAATTGTTAACTTCAAATCATGACTGATTGAAATTGAGATGGTGCCCAGGGCGGGACTTGAACCCGCACAGCCTAAAGGCCGAGGGATTTTAAATCCCTTGTGTCTACCGATTTCACCACCTGGGCCAAATTGTATTTCTCACAAACTTGGATAAATCATTAATTTATCCCGACTAACCATATATTCAATAACGATGCATAGTGGTTAGCTAACTTAAAATAAAACACTTAATGGTGTTTAATTATTTTAAGATGGTGCCCAGGGCGGGACTTGAACCCGCACAGCCTAAAGGCCGAGGGATTTTAAATCCCTTGTGTCTACCGATTTCACCACCTGGGCTAAATTTTGGAGGCGCGTCCCGGAGTCGAACCGAGCTACACGGATTTGCAATCCGGTGCATAACCGCTTTGCTAACGCGCCTTATCCGAATTTCTTTCGAAATTTGGAGCGGGAAACGAGACTCGAACTCGCGACCCCGACCTTGGCAAGGTCGTGCTCTACCAACTGAGCTATTCCCGCGTAAAGCTTCACTTTTCAGCTTATGCTTTTCAAACTGGCTGATTTACTTATTTATTTTCGTAAACCATGTTGCCGTTCGATGCGTTGCATTCTACTGATTTCACCTATCGAGTCAATACAATTATTGAAATAATTGGATCGTTCGCTGTTTTTTCAATCATTTCGATCACGCTTCGCTCAAATCGCCCCATGCAGCCTTTAAATATTGGAACATTGACCAAAACGTTAAGATAGCCGCCACATACATAAGTGCAATTGAAAGGTTTTCAATTAATGGCGTTGGACGCCACAATAAACCGACTAATGACATCATCTGAGCTGTTGTTTTAAATTTCCCAATCCAAGAAACAGCCACACTACTACGTTTACCTATCTCTGCCATCCATTCACGTAAAGATGAAATAATGATTTCACGTGCAATCATAGTTGCCGCCGGCAAAGTCACATACCAAACATCATAACTTTCTGTGACTAACACTAACGCCGTTGCAACCATGACTTTATCAGCAACCGGATCTAAAAAAGCACCAAATTTTGTGGTTTGCTTCCACAACCTTGCTAAAAAACCATCAAACCAATCAGTTACCGCTGCGATAACAAAAATAAGCGCACATGCAAACGGCCCCCAAGTAACAGGGAGATAAAAGGCTAATACAAAAAACGGTATTAGGATGACGCGAAATAATGTCAACCACGTTGGTATGTTTAATTTCATCACGCTCACTAACTTTTTGACCAAGTTGGATATTATGAATATGTTGCCCTAAGACACTCACTGTTTCAATGCATTATAAATCTTTTCTGCAAGGGCGTATGAGATCGAGGGCACTTTTGCGATTTCTTCTATGCTTGCATTACGTAAAGGCTGTAACCCACCCATATATTTTAGCAGCATCTGCCGACGTTTTGGCCCAACCCCTTCAATAGATTCTAATGCGCTGGTACTTTTGACCTTTGCTCGTCGTTGTCGATGCCCTGTAATCGCATGATTATGCGACTCATCTCGGATATGCTGGATCACATGCAACGCCGGAGAATCTGGTGGTAATGAAAAACCTTCACCTTCAGGTTTTAAAAATAACGTTTCAAGCCCCGCTTTACGGTCGCTTCCCTTAGCCACACCAATTAGCAATGGGTGCTTTTTATCCCAATCGACCTCAAGTGAATTAAATACATCCCTTGCCTGCCCTAGTTGGCCTTTACCGCCATCAATAAAGATGATGTCAGGTACTTTGCTTTCATCAATATGTTTACCATAACGACGTGTTAAAACTTGATGCATCGCCGCATAATCATCTCCTGGAGTGATCCCTGTAATATTATAGCGCCGATACTCTGATTTAACTGGCCCTGATTTATCAAATACAACACAAGAAGCGACAGTTTGCTCCCCCATCGTATGTGAAATATCAAAGCACTCCATGCGGTTAATATTTTCTAAATTAACGACTTTTGCTAGTGCTACCATACGTTGTTGCACAGTCGAGTGTTGCGCTAATTTTGTAGAAAGCGCAATTGATGCATTTGTTCTCGCTAATTTTAAGTAACGAGCCCTCACACCACGCGGCTGGCTTTGAATATTAATTTTACGACCGGCTATCTCAGAAAGAGACTCCGCTAATAATTCTTTTTCTGTTAATGCAAAATCTAATAATATTTCACCCGGTAGCGTTCTATTTTCGCTGCCTTGTAAATAAAACTGACCTAAGAAGGTTTGAACCACTTCCTCAAGCTGAGTATCTGCGGGAATTTTAGGAAAATAGCTACGGCTTCCAAGGACTTTCCCTTGACGAATAAAAAGTACATGCACGCAAGCAAGGCCAGACTCAAAAAAAACACCAATAACGTCTAGGTCATCACTGTCCCCAGATACATACTGCTCTTCCGTAACAGCCCTTACCGCTTGAATTTGATCTCTAAAACGTGCGGCATCTTCAAAGCGTAGTTCTAAACTTGCCTTTTCCATTCGCTCAACGAGACCCGCCAAAACTTGTTTATCTTTTCCGGTTAAAAATAAACGAACATATTCTACTTGTTGATTATAGTCTTCATCGGAAACTAAGCCTTTAACACAAGGACCTAAGCAACGGCCAATTTGATATTGCAGACAAGGCCTTGAGCGATTTCGATACATGCTATCTTCACATTGACGTATCGGAAACAACTTCTGCATTAACGCCAATGTTTCTCTCACCGCATAAGAACTTGGGAAAGGGCCAAAGTACTCACCTTTCGCATGTTTCGCCCCTCGATGCATCGAAATTCGAGGGTGTGTTTCACTGCTCAAAAATAGATAAGGATAAGATTTATCATCACGCAACAATACGTTATAACGTGGTTGATACAACTTAATATAGTTGTGTTCAAGTAATAGTGCTTCTGTTTCGGTATGAGTCACCGTCACATCAATAGAGGCGATTTGCTTAACCAACTGCTCTGTTTTACGGCTACCCACATTTTCACGAAAGTAACTGGATAAGCGTTTTTTAAGATCCTTTGCTTTCCCTACATATATGACCGTTTCCCCAGCGTCATACATACGGTACACACCAGGTTGATTAGTGACTGTTTTTAAGAAAGCTTTCGGCTCGAACTGTTCTGACACTCGGATAAACCCTGTTTTGCTGTAATTAAACCATAACTGATGGCTATATGAGTTAATTCTACATCACTACAGATATTAAGTTTACTAAACATTCGATATCGATAGGTATTTACTGTTTTAGGGCTCAAGGAAAGCGACTCTGCCACCCGTTTAATCGGCATTCCCTGAGTAATCATTAACATGATTTCCAACTCACGTCCTGATAATAAATCATATATATCTTGTTGATTGCTATAAATTAACCGCTGGAGAGCAAGGTCTTGCGCAATATCCGGAGAGATAATTCGCCGTTTAACACTCACAATCTGGATAGCTTCAATGAGGTCTTCTTCTGTCACATTGATACTTAATAAACCAAAAATACCGATATCTAGCGCCTTTAAAAAAAATGACGGATTATTTCTGACATTGTAAATAATGATCCCAACGTCCGGCTGAGTTCGGCGCAGTGTCTGAATTGTTTTTAGTGAATCATAACGGAAGCGATCACTACTGATTAAAATCATATTTGCTTTTTGGCATCTATTCCATGTAATCGCATGTTCCACAGTTGGAAAAGAAGCAACAACCTTATAGCGTATATGACGTGAAAAAACCGCCTCAAAACCACGAATTGCAATATTATTATCGTCAATTATTATAATATTAATCAATTAATTCCCCTGTTGGATTTTAAAATTAATTGTAAAAATAATAAATGAATAAATAAAAAAGTCACATACACTTTTTTATTTATCTTTGTTTTATTAAAAATAATATTAAATTATAATTTAGGTGAATAACTCATGTGGATTAATAATTAAAGACCACCTTATCGAGTGGTCTTAATATTAAGAATTAACTGAAGTATTATTTTTTTCCAACTAAACGACAAATAGTTTCTGATACTAAGTAGCTTTTCTCAAAAGAGCTGATTGGTAGAAACTCAAAGCATGAATGGAAATTAAGTGCCCCAGTAAAATAATTTGGAGTTAAGACACCTCTAGCTGATAAAGCAGAACCATCCGTACCACCACGCATCGGGATCACTTTAGGTTCAACCTCTTGAATTTTCAATGCATCGAAAATTAAATCAATTGCGGTACGATCATCACCTAACGAGTCACTAATATTACTATACACATCTACAATATTGCATTCAATTTTTGCTCGTGGATGACGCGCTTTTATTAACTCAACCGCTTGTTCTATAAAATGTTTTCGAGCTGCGAAACTATGGCGGTCAAAATCACGGATCGCCATTTTAATTTTAGCATTATCAGGGTTTGCGATTAAATCTGTGACATAAAAATAGCCTTCGCGATGCTCTGTGTGCTCAGGGGTATCAAAACGGTCAAAACAGCCAATAAAATCATGCGCAACCCGAATAGGATTCAATAATACATTCTTAGCTGACATGGGATGTGCAGTAATACCTTTAATTGAAACTTCGATAGAAGCTGCATTAAACGTTTCATACACAACCTCACCAAGTGCACAGCAGTCAATAGTATAAGCAAAGTCAACATTAAAGCGGGTTAAATCCATAATTTTAGAACCGCGTAGACCAATTTCTTCATCAGGTACAAACGCAACGTAGATATCCCCACAATCGAAATCGGCATATTGCAGCTTATGCATTAATTCCATAACAACCGTTACAGCGGCTTTATTATCAGCGCCCAGTACACTGGTTCCATCGCTAAAAATAATATCTTCACCCATATAAGGCGCGGCTTCAGGGTGCTCGGCAGTCTTAAACCAAATGTTTTCTTTTTCATTTAAACATAAATCCTGCCCTTCGTACCTCAAAGTTTGAGGCTTAATGATGGGAGATAACCCAACATCGACAGTATCTAAATGAGTCACAAAACCTATTTTTGGTGCTGAAGGCTTATTTCCTGGGCGCATTGCATATAAGATGGCATGGTCATCAATATAAATATCTTTCAGACCATAGCTTTCAAGTTCTTGCGCTAATAATTTTGCCAGCTCACGTTGCCCTTCTGTGCTTGGAACAACTGTGCTTGCTGCGTCACTTTGGCTTTCAATAGCGAGATAGCGGTAAAAACGCTGCTCTAATTGTTTACCTAATTCGTTCATTTCATATTCCTTGCATTGACTATATTTACCCTATCTATTTACTTAATAGATAGGGTATTGGCCCTACTTACTGTGCAGGATGCCATGTGTAACCGCTGTCGAAACCAATTGGGATATCAAAAGCCCAGAACAAATATAATGTTGAAGTCAAAATAATTAATAACCCAACAGTAAATGGGATCATCATTGAGCACAATGTTCCTATTCCTGCATTTTTATAGTATTTTTGACAATACATCAGGATTAACGGATAAAACGGAAACATCGGTGTGCTCACGTTCATTGCTGAGTCACTAACACGAAATGCAGCTTGTGTTAACTCAGGTGAAATTCCCACTGCCATTAGCATCGGTACCAATACTGGCGCCATAATTGCCCATTTTGATGTTGCTGAAGTAATCATGATATTTAAAATAGCGGTTAATAGAATGACGCCAAAGACAGTCATTCCAGATGGCATATCAAGTGTACGTAATAACTCAGCTCCTGAAAGTGCTAATAATGTGCCTAAATTAGAATGTTGAAATGAATATAAAAATTGGGCTGCAAAAAAAGCAAAAACAATAAATGGGATAAGTGACTTAGTAATATTTTCCATTGCCTTAACAACATCTTTTGTTGACGTAAAAGATTTCGTCATATAACCATAAACAATGCCTGGCAAAGCAAAGAAAATAAACAGTAAAGGCACAACGATTTGCATAATAGGTGCTTTTGGGCTAGTTAAGCTGCCATCAGGCCCACGTAATGGGGAGTTCTCTGGCCATAACAATGCAAATAATCCGATACCTAAAGCAATTAGCACTAAACCTGAAATACGAAAAGCACGATTCTCAACATTCGTAATTTTACCTAAATCTTTTTCAGAATCAGTATCCACTTCGTTTGTACTGATCGGACAATTTTTATTTAACCATGGTTCAACAATCTTTTCAGTGATAAACCAGCACGTGAAAATAACCCCAAATGTACCACCCAAACTAAAGAAATAGTTACATAAAACATTTACGCTATAACCTGGTGCTAGCATTTGCGCAGCATCTTGTGTAAAGCTCTGCATTATTGGGTCAATAATTGACGGTGTATAGCTTGCAGTAAATCCACCCGCTAAACCTGCAAATGCTGCAGCAATCCCAGCTAATGGATGACGGCCACTCGCATAAAACATCATTGCTGCAACTGGCATTAAAATAACATAGGCAGAGTCTGAAGCAATATGAGAAACGATCCCGACAAACACCACAGTAGGCGTTAACATTCGAGGTGAAATAAACGACAACATTTTTTTCAATGCAGTATTAATAAAACCGCTGCTTTCAGCGATACCAATACCTAACGTTGCCACTATCGTTATACCGAGAGGAGGAAAATTAATGAAATTTTTAACTGCCGCAGTAATAAATAATATTATTTCCTCATACTGGAACATATTAACTATAGCGATTTTTTCTTTTGAAAGAGGATGGTAATAACTAAAATCTACGAAAGAAAGCAGATAAGATAAAAACCAACATATAATCAGGGCATAAACAAACAGCATAGTCACATCAGGCATAACATTACCAATGCGCTCAACACGGTTTAAGAACCCTTTTTTCTTGGGAAGTGTTTTAGTTGTCATATTTACAAGCTACTTATGTTATTAGAATAGAAACTTTATAACAGTAAATAACCTATATATAAAAGTAAAATACTTTTGTGATTAGTTCTAACAGGATAAACCAGTTGCAAATTAAAACATTAGAATTATTTATATTAATTTTATATTTCAAATATACTATATCTTAAATTTTATTAACTTATAGATTTAGATGTAGAATATATTACTTAAGTGTTTGGCTTCGTGGTTACGCATACAAAAAAAGGAATAATAATTACACTTTTTTTGTATGCACGTAAATTACACTAATGTATGTTATTCACGCTTTAATTTTTCAGTATTTGCAATATAAAGTGCTACAACAAGTACCAAAATCGCCCCTGCATGTAACAGCGTTGTCATTGGGTCACTATGGTCAACAATAATTAAGCGAATAATTGCCGTAATACCTATATAGATAAAATACCTTAGTGGGAAGTGATAGCCCGACATAAAATACTTTATTATCAAAGCAATAAATTCAAAATACAAAAAATAAATGACAATACCTTCTAGTAACTCATAGGCCGTTGCTCCTTTTGAGCTACCAAACATTAATGACGCCATTGTCACTGTTTCTTTAGCTAAGAAGAATACAAGTACAGCAGCGAGTGCTATCAAGCCTATATTTAATATCCATTGCAGTACCCACGCGATATTACTCGCATGACGCATTCCTTTCATACCGTTCATTTGTTATCCCTCAGAACAACTTCTAAGTCTAGTTATTGCCTTAATTGTAAAACAAATTTAAGTCGTTCGCATGACAAATAAGAACTTAATTTAACCAATAAAATCAAAAAATACAGTCTGAATAGCTACTACCGAATTGCCTATTTCTTGCTATTAATACTATAACTAGAAACTTTAGTCAGATGATGGGTACATCATTTCCATAATATCTTTCTCTGTCAACATAGGTGTCCTTTCTACAAAGTTATAATACTTAGGCTTGCTATCGATGTAAATTTGCATACTCATTTGCGCATCTTGGCTCTCTTTAAATAAAGCTGCTGATGCATAATATGTTGAAGGCGAAAGTAAATGATAAAAAAGGTGTGAACCACAATTTTTACAAAATGCACGTTCTCCCCATTGAGATGACGCGAAAATTGTCACAGCTTCTTGCCCCTCAATGATTAAATCGTTACCACAATCAACACTAAAACCTGGACCACCATTCCACTTTTGGCACATTCCGCAATGGCATACACTGACATGACTAATATCTTTTGGCGTTGTGATTTTTACAGAACCGCACAAACATTGGCCTTGATGCATAGAATCCCCTTTATTTAGATCGTAGATTTGTAATCTTAATATGAGCGTGTCCGCAGTAAAATTTAAGTGATGATTTACCTTTCATCTATTCTAAATTGTCGCCCACTAAAACGTTTATCGTTAACAATACTGCGCAGTTGTGAACTATCAAGTTCTTTCGTTTCCCGTTCAAACTCAATATCTGCGTCATTTCCGTCTGTATTTTGTAGCACATATTCATACGTCACTTTGTTATGTACAGCAATCTCTGTTAATACCGTATTACTCGTAGCTTGGGCAGCTATTGAAAAACCAGTCAAAATAACAACCATAATAAATATACGAGCCAGTAATATTTTTTTCATCATTATCTCCTATTCCACTAGAACTGTTTTAGCGCAAATCTCTGTCAGAAAAAACAGGCTACAAGTAAGAGTTATCATGATTAAGTAAAGAGATGTCAAAACCGTCAACGACGTAAATTAAGACCAAATAGGGTGCGATCCCCTATTTGGTTAATAAAAATCTAGTTATAGCTCTTCATTGTTCGTTTTATCTGAAGAATTAACTTCTCTTAATAAATACCAGCAAAAATACCCTAATACTAATATTCCAATAAATAATAATACCCATAAGGTAATTATCAGCCAGCTAAAATTATCATCAACTTCTTCTGTTGCAGTTAACCTATCTACACCCCCCAATTCAATGACTGTATTATCAAGAAAGAGCTGAGGGTAATTCATCATTAGTTCATCAATGCTATCTGGTTTCCCTATCAGCTGGCTTGTGGTCAATTTATCGAAGCTTGCTTGTTTATTTCCCCAAACAAGCAAATACGGAGCGGGACCTTGTAAATTAAAAATAAGGTTATAAGCATCTCGTTTCCCCGTTAGCCTTGGTGGTTGGTCCTCCCAACTGCCTTTGAGTGCAGAAATTCTTACTTTACCTACCATTTCGCCATAAAGTGTAGTGCTCGGATTACTAACTAATTCACCCTCTATTATTTGATTATATGCAACAATATTAGTGAGTAATTTCCAACTTTCACCTCTATCAGATGAATACTCAATTTTTAGTGGGATCACGCGATTTGATTGCTGCAATTGTATTTGTAACTCACTTAATGGCTGAGCTCTTGGCAATTGATATATAACATGGTCTTTTGAAACTCCATCATTGGTCATTTCAAAATGGAATAATTCCTGACGATAAGTTGAATTAAGTATACTAGAAGTAGCATTTACTTTTAATAAGTCAGGGATAACAATATCAGGGCCACTTACAATCACAGCCATAAGATAAGGTGCATTCAATGCCTCTGAATTACCATTTAATAATTCAATATTATTACTTGCAATAGTTTCAGAATTTAACTTCAAATTCATAATTGGCTGGTTTGTTGCGATATTTAGCCAGTTTTCTTTGTCATCACTGGAAAAAACAAATACCTTTGCCTGCCATTCATTCTCACTTTTGGCCCAGTCTAATGTCAGGTTTTTAATTGGCGTATCTTTAGTTTGACTTTGATTTCTCGTTAATAAATAAGCCTGATAAGCAACATTGTCTTTTACCTGCATACTAGGCAACTCAATTCTATTTACCTTGCCTGGAATAGATTCAACTAATAGATGTTGCCTTTCTCTACGCACATCATCATGAGAATTAACACTATCAACCTGCGTCACTAAACGTTGTGGCGTAAAAATCACTTTCTCATTAGAAATGGACTTTTCCGTATCAGAAAATAAGACTGAAGGAATTTCATTACCCGTACCGTTAAAGACGCGAACATCTTGCAAGGTCTTGGGATACGCTGAATTAATGTATGCATTTACAGGGAGCTCTAACCAATAAAAAGGGGTCGATGTATCGAGTACATTTATTTCTGAGCCTTGATAAAAACTATAAGGTGTAGCCTCTTCTACTGTCTGAGCATTTAAGTAACTTGAAAACAATAATGACAAAGAGAAGACTGCAAAAAACCTTCCTAGCCCGGTATTTTTTATTAAACTCATGATTGTATCTCCTGTTCGACTTTCCCTTTTGTTTCTTTTGGTGGTAATGGTGAAAAATACCCAACAATTAAAATTAATAATGCAACGCCAATAAAGGAAATTGCGCGAGAAATACCACCCTGTCCATAAATATCAATTAAGAATAACTTGGCAATAACACAAGCAAAAATACCGGCTCCCATAAACCACCAAATACGATTTTTCTTAATAGCGGCAATAGTGATACAGGCTAGTGCAGCCAATGCCCAACTGATAGAAAGCACAGTTTGCACTAAGCGTGAATCATAAAGAGTATCATAGTTCCAATTTAGCTCAGCGAAATCTGCTATTGCACGAATTAAAATACCGTTAAACCAATAAGCAGAAAGTGCAATTATAGCCACTAATAAACTACGTAGAACCCAAAAATTAGCCGCTGTCACGTTACGTATTTTTTGAGTGAAGCCTTTACGTATTAAAATTAGAGTCGCAATACTAAATAACCCAGCTTCATCTAATGGGTTGATTAACGGCACATAACTCCAAAAGGTCAATTTGCCATCTTCTAAATTCGCATAGCAAGATAATACAATTAACCCCACTGTCACAGGGAGCATTGCATACCAATAAATTAACCCATTACGTTTCATTGGTGGCGTTCTATTTTGTTGCAGCCAATAAAGAACAATCACGGTTAGTGTTATCGCCATGACATAAATAAAATACCCCACTTCATGCATTCCCCACGGTAAAATGGAGACGAACCAATTCACTTGAGTAGCAATAAATGCAAGAATTAGCCATAAATTAGCGCTATGAAGTACTCTTTGCATCCAGCGATCACGAAGTTTATACGCATGAATAACAAATAAAACAGAGCTACCCAGTACAACTGGCCATATAAGAGAACCCTCGCCACGCCCCATCGGGTTTTGGTCATTTAAGAAATCTAAACCAAGATAATAATAACCCGCAATCCATAGGATGGATTGGCAAAGTAGTAATGGCACCCAATTTATATGGATAGCATATAAACGCCAAAACCAAACAGAAATAACGACCAATACTAAAATAATAAAGCCTTCAGATTCACGGCTCCATGATAAGATATCGGTAAATAAGGGGAGCCAGCAAAACCAAGTCACCAAGCCAATAATTAAGAAACCGTAGCTAAATAAAGTAAAGTTGCTGTCTTCATGACGACGAGTATGGAAAAGCCCACCAGCCATAAAACATGCGATTAATAGCACTGGCACCATATAAGTACTACTGCGACTCCAATATAAATAAGGATAATCACTTAATAAGGTTATTGCGCTAATAACAATCAATAAAGAACCAATAGCCGCCATTTTTTTCTGGTTTTGCTGTAAGCCAAACCAAAGAATTAGCAACCCTTCTAATGACCAAATAATGGAGGTCCACTCAAATGTTAACGCTAGTGGAATAGCTAAAGTAATAAAACCAGCGCCAATAATAATATTCGCTAATGCCATATTTTTGCCAGCAGATTTATAGCGCTTATGTACTTGTAATCCAGTTATCAGATATAACAAACCTACCACCAGTGAAATAAAGGCTGGCAGTAAACCTTCCCCTTGTGAAATAAAGAATTGAAGGGCAATACTAATAAAAGGTGGAACAAACAGCAGTGTATTATCAACAATCAGTTGCTTGCTATGTTCAAAACGCAGTGAAAACAGTTGAGTTAAGGCATTAAATACAACTAAATTAGCGATGATAAAGAGTTGGCAGGATAAATAATAGCCTGGCTGGTAATTTTCTAATCCCCATAAAATGGCAACACCATAAGTCATCACCATACCAACTAAATTTAAAGGACGCCAAGCTTGCCACACACTAATAACCAAAATACCAATAGACAGCATCAGATAATAAGAAAACAAGACAACATGGCTTCCACCGCCAGTAGAAAGCAATACAGGTGCTAAATACCCACCTATTGATGCTAAAACGGCTAAACTAATAGTTCGCTGCAATAATGCCAAAGCAATACTTGCGGCACAAATAAGTAACATAAACGCAAATGCCATTCCATATGGCACCATCGTATATAATTTAAAGGCAGCAAAAATAGTGATATACAAGCAGCCTATCGCCCCTCCTTGTAAAATCAACCCAAATAATGCCTTTTTGTTTCGTAACCACCAACCAACCCCTAGTAAGGCTAAGCACCCTACCGCACTGAAAATTAACCGCATTTGTGGTGAAATAATTTCATTTTGCACGCTGTAATTCAGTAAATATGCCACCCCTAGGAATAACAGCAGGATACCTATTTTCGCAACTGGGTTTCCTTTAAATAACCAACTAAAGAAATGGCTGAATATTGATTTATCATGACTGGTCGTATGCTGATTATTTTGATTTGTATTAGGTTTACTATGATTAAATCGATTTGGGTCTACTTGCTGTGCTACCGTGTTATCAAGCCTATTTAGGTTGATATTTTCATGAGTTGGTTGTTCCCTCATAGGAACCGAATTCAAATTATCAGATAAACCATGCTCTTTTTCAGCTTGCTGGTAAGCAACATGGCTGATTGAGGCAAGCTCTTGAGGTGCTCCCAGTTCGTTGTCTAATTTAACGTCCGCACTAGAGGAAAATTCATTTTCCCCTTGCTCTACATAAGCTTCCTGTATTTCATCTAAGACTGGTTGAGGAGATGTCACACCATCAATGGATACACTTTGCGTGTATTTTGCTTTTGAAAGTAAAGTTTCTAACGAGGAAACCTTCTGATTTAACAGCGAAATTTGGTACTGCAACCGACCTGTTCGATTGATGGCAATGATAGCAAGAATCGGAGCTAGCACTAGCAGAAAAACTAATACGAGTCCTACTAGTATCCAAGTATCCACAAATAGGTTTCCTCATAATAAAATTCACAATTTAGAATCTGGAAAATAATGACCACGATTACTGCTAGTGTAGATAGCATTGATCCCCTTGCCAACCAAATGTAATAAACTGTTACAAAATAATTCGTTACATTCTGCTTTTAGGTATACCTTAAACAAAAAAGAAGCGATATGGCGCTCTTCTTTTATGACTTATTCATACTCTCATTAGTTATTTTAGTAACTAAGAAAACCCTTAATCATCATTTAATGATAATTTTATTCATAATGAATAGGCAATTTATTAAGCATCTATTTTTAGTATTCCTTTTTAGATATTCAAAAAAATAGCAATGCAAATTTTATTAGTACAATTATTTTTATTATGATATCTATATAATATCTTTATCTTCAACGTATTACTCTAATATTTACTATCTTTAAATGACTAAAGTCATTTAAAACTATATTAATTATTTTTTTATAACACATTGATAAAAGCATAAATGTTTTAATTTAAATAAAGTTAATACAAAGAAAAATGTTAGCTGTCATTTCACAGACTTTTTATACAACAAGGCCTATCGCATAATATCGGGAGAATTTTTAATGCTAACTCACATTATACTTGCTGCTTTAGGACCCATTGTTCTTGGATTAGCCGTCGGTTGGCTATCGGGTAAATATGGGTTTATCAAAAGAGAGTATTCCCAAGCCTTTGCTGACTTTGTAGTTAAAATAGCATTACCATTTGCATTATTTCTAGCTGCTGCACAGGCTCCCCCCTCGGTATTGCTCAATATTGACTACTTATTAGCATTAGCCGTAGGACTAATTGCAACATACGTGATTGGTTTTATTTTTGGTAAGTTTATTTTTCTCCACAACAAAAAAGATGCTGCAATGCAAGCATTGTCGGTGTCTTTTCCTGATATGGCCTACTGTGGGCCACCTGTATTGCTCGCAACTGTCGGGTCATCAGGCTTAATCGCTATGGTATTAGGCAACCTTATTTATACGGTCATTATTATCCCATTTACTCTCTTAATGATCAGTGGCTCGCAACAAGGACATAGCGTTTTTAAGTCTATTGGGAAAGCCATTGCCCAACCCTTAGTTTTTCTTCCTATTCTAGGGGCATTATTGGCTATTTTTGGTGTTAAATTACCTGAAATATTACAAAACTCAGTTAATGAATTAGGTAAAACAGCCGGCGGAGTCGCTTTATTCTTCCTTGGATTACTTCTTTCAGGGATCAAACTGACAATAAGTAAGGAAATTATATTTAATGTCTTTATAAAAAACTTTGTTCAAGCTGCTCTTATTTTAGGGACTGGGCTCGCTTTAGGATTACAAGATGATTTACTTAAAGCCGCGTTTATCATTGGTGTATTACCCACTGCGACCGCCGTTCCTGCATTAGCAATTAGCAATCAGGCCTATACGGAAACCTCTGCTGGAACCGTGTTATTAAGTACACTTGCTGCCTTAATTTCAATTATTGGCGGTATCACTATCGTCGAAATGCTTTAGCTTTCAAATTAATGGTAGCCTAAACATAGGCTCCATTTCATTGCGACACTAAATTCTCTGTTGCTTTTATCAGCTATAATTTGCCAGACAGATCACAAAAAACGTATCATAGAGATAAGTACTTTTCTTTTATACACCTGGGATACGAACAAAAAATGAAAATTAGTGATGAGTTAGCTTCAGCTATCGCTTCCGTTACCGAAGTCGCAGCTGTAGCAGCCTTTGATTGGGTAGGTAAACAAGATAAAAATGCCGCAGATAAAGCCGCTGTTGAAGCAATGAGAAATCGCCTAAATGAAATTGATTTTCATGGCAAAATTGTTATTGGTGAAGGTGAAATCGACGATGCTCCGATGCTATATATTGGCGAACAAGTTGGCAAACAATCAAGTTCTGTAGGGTTAGATATTGCAGTAGATCCTATCGATGGAACTCGTATGGTAGCTTGCAATGAAAAAAATGCCATTGCCGTACTTGCTGCTGCACCGACGGGAACACTGCTTCAAGCACCTGATATGTACATGGAAAAACTTGTTGTTGGTGCCGCAGCGAAAGGTGCTGTTCACCTGGCAAATCCCCTAGAAAAAAATTTAGAATTTCTCTCCTCCGCACTGAATAAACCGATTTCAAACCTTTCAATCGCAGTGCTTGATAAACCTCGCCATCAACACATTATTAACACTATCCGTAATTTTGGTGCGAATGTGATTACCATCCCTGATGGCGATGTGCTCGCCTCATTACTTACCATCCTTCCGGAGCAACCCATTGATATGATGTATGGGACTGGTGGTGCTCCTGAAGGCATTATCAGTGCAGCCATCGCTCGCGCTTTAGGCGGTGATATGCAAGCAAGGCTAATTTCTCGAGATAAAGCCAAAGGGGATAGCGAAGAAAACAAACAGCTCGCGGCACAAGAAATTTTGCGCTGTCAGCAAATGGGGTTAGAAATTGGTGAAGTGTTATCTCTAGACCAGATGGTGAGTACTTCTGATGTCATATTTGCCGCCACAGCTATCACACCAACAATCTTGATGGATGGTGTATCAATAGATGCTTACAGCCGTATTTCAAATACCATTTTGGTTAATGGCCGTGACCGTTCGCTAAAACTGATTAATAATCGCTATTTTAATTAATGCAACAATACAGTATGTCATATATAACAAAAGGGCTTTTCAGCCCTTTTGATTACAACTAGTTAAGATGAAAATTAACGCTCAAGAGTCATACGATTTAACATCGGAGCAGTTAAAACCATCAAAATTGCCATCACACCCGTCACTAAACCAATCTTCAGGAATACGTCGCTATACACGGCTAAAGATTCAACTTTACTAGTAAGTTCACCTTCTGGTGCCGCTGCCATTGAGGCAACATACCCTGCGATAAATGCAGCTGCTGAGTTAGTCAGGAACCACGCGCCCATAATAAAGCCCATTAAACGCTGTGGAACTAACTGAGCTACCATCGCAAGGCCAAGACCTGAGATCATCAGCTCACCAATACTTTGAAAGCCATAGCAGATAACTAGCCATTGAACAGAAACAATCCCTGCTTCATTTGCAAATTTCGCACCTAATGGCAAAACTAAGAATGCCGCGGAACATAGCAACATACCAATGGCAAATTTATGTGGCATCGGTAAGTTGTCGCCCATTTTATTATAAATTGCAGCTAAAATTGGGCTTCCAATCATGATCCATAATGGGTTCAGAGCTTGGTATTGTGCAGGTTCAATAGAAAAACCAAAAACTTCATGCTCTACGTTATGTAATGCAAAGAAGTTTAGCGATGTAGGCATTTGGCTATAAAGAACAAAGAATACGATCGCTTCAAGCATTAGAATCAATGCAACAATCATGCGGCGACGCGCCGTACCTTTCAGTGCTAATGTTTCTTTGATAAAGATAACTAAAATACCCAAAGAAATAATCGCTAGTGCTGTACGAGCAATACCGAGGTTATGCAATAACCATGTTGAAATCGCAATGAGTGCCACAACACCAGCGACAGTTGCGACCAATCTAGAGATAACGACAGGAGCGAAGTCAGGCTTTGAGCCATGTTGAGAAACCCATTTTTTACACATATAGAAGTTAATCAATGTGATAATCAGGCCTACAACACTAAGAGAGAACGCAACATCCCAGCCATAATGTTTTGCTAACCATGGTGTTGCAATCATTGAGAAGAATGAACCGATATTCACGGACATATAGTACATGGTGAATGCACCGTCCAAACGAGGATCGTCTTTTTCATAGCAGGTTGATAAGAGTGATGATGGGTTTGCTTTAAACAAACCATTACCAACTGCAATAGTTGCTAAGCCAACATACACCATCGACACATCATGCCCTGAGAAAGCAACAAATGCGTACCCCGCAATCAGTGTTATCGTTCCAAGAACAATAACACGTTTTGTTCCGAGAACTTTATCCCCTAACCAACCACCTACCGCAACAAAACCATAAACTAATGCTGCAAACGCCGAGAAAAGTGTAATTGATTCTGTTTCTGACATACCCAGCACTTGACTTAGGTATATTGGAAGGATCCCTTGAAGACCGTAGTAACCAAAACGTTCCCAGAGTTCGATAGAAAAAATAAGATAGAATGAGCGAGGTTGCTTAAACGCGTTAAGACTTACTTCCTCTTTGTTATTTGTTGTGGACACAAGTTACCTCTAGTACAACCTGTACATATGCAAAAAAACCACGGAACGCTCTATGCGCTCTCGCATTGTTATGATCTCAAGAATTCAAAGTTGAAAAGATTCACTTTTGGTAGGAGGAGTATCATTCCCTGACCTCAAAACAAACAAAACTGTGTGTAGACTTGTTTATGGATCTCAAACATAAATTCAATGAGTTAAAGCACATTTGATTATTTATTCAACATTAATTGGCAGATAACCCGCCCAGAACCCAATAACCAATTAAGCCATATACGTTATTTATGCACCAAAATTAAAGAATTAGCTAGTATTAATTACTACATGAATTGAATTTAATCGTGATTTACTTCAATTTTTTACAAAATTGCCAAATTATTATCGATTACTAATTAGTCACTTGTTTATTAAATGTTAAGAATATTATTCTATAGTTAAACTATAACACCCTATTTATAACCCTATGATTTATTGCTGTAAACGTTATGGGGAAACTAAAAATATCCATAACAAATGAACACTTTTTTCTTTTATGATAAGAAAGGATTTAGGGAATTGCAGCTGAAGAGACATTCAAACTGGAATTTTGGATAAAAAAAAGCCCAGTTATAAACTGGGCATAATGCATTCTACTCAAGGATCTTTTTGCTAAATTCAAACTATCACTACGTAGGTGCATTATTACATTACTTCGTGTAAAGAAATGAATGATGAGGGTAAATATATGAATGTTTACGCAAGCAAACAGTATATAGATACTACTAAGACTGGTTAAAGAGGAAAAAAGTTCATCTTTTTTTAAATTATTTATGTATTTTTTACTCAATGCGCTAATAGCAACAATTAACCATTTGATTTAGTAGTATTAATATACAATACCTGTCAGTCATTGCAGGAACCTACCTAACAAGATAACTTAGTCATTGAGCGCTTAGTACAAAGGATGTCATGTGAAAAAAATATTTTTACTGTTTTTTATCTTTATTAACGTATTTTTCTCTCCTGCTTTTGCAGAAGAAACGACACCACTCATTAATGAAAAAACGCTAATTGCACTTGCGGAACAGGGTCAAGCCGAAGCTCAGTTTAACTTAGGTATGTTTTATCAGTCCCATCATCAATTTGACCAAGCCTTACATTGGTATCTTCTCTCAGCTAATCAGGGTTTTACAAAAGCACAAATTAACCTTGGTTTAATGTACCAACAAGGCACTGGGGTTAAATTAGATGAGAAACAAATGTTGCACTGGATGAACATAGCAGCCGAAAATGGTGATCCTATTGGCCAAATGAATATGGCCGAATATACCTTATACGGCCTTGATAATTTATTAGAGAAAAACCCAGAAAAAGCAGAGCAGTGGCTAAAAAAAGCGGCTGAACAACATTTCCAACCTGCTATGCTCACCCTCGCCTATTGGTATGAAGAGGGAAAAGCCGTTACAAAAGACCCACAAAAGGCCCAAAAAATATATCTTGCCCTTGCTGAAAAAAACCATCCTCAAGCACTCTATTTATTGGGTTATCAGGCTGCTGTAGGCATGTATGATAAGGTGAACTACCCTCTCGCCTTTCAGTATTTTACCCGTGCCGCAGAGCTGGGCTTTTCCCCCGCCCAAAATAGCTTAGGTATGCTGTACTTAACAGGGCAAGGTACCAAAAAAGATATCCAATCCGCCATAAAGTGGCTAACCCAAGCCGCTGAGCAAGGTGAAGTTTCGGCTCAATTTAACGTCGCACTTATCTATGCGCGCGGTGATGGTATCAAGGCTGACCAAGCAAAGGCGTGTCACTGGTTTATAAAAGCCGCTCAGCAAAATAGTGTCGATGCGCAATATGCAGCAGGTGCTTGCTACCAATATGGTATGGGTGTTGAAGCCGATGACAAAAAAGCTCTACGCTGGTATCAACTCGCAGCCGCTAAAGGCCATGAGCGGGCTGAAAAGAAAGTGTTAATTTTAGAAAACCAGCAACAATAAACTCTATTTTTCCAACTTACTGTTGCACTACTAATATAAGTAAGATATAGAAGCTCTGCATTGCTTATAGCCAATGCAGAACTTCTATAAACATATACTCTTAATTCAGACACTCACAATTTGGTGCGGTAAATCCGCTGCGGTCGGCCAACTTTGCCATACTCAATTTCGGCTTCAATTTTATCCTTCGCTAAACAATACTCCAAATAACGCCTTGCAGTGGTACGACTGAGTTTGATGGTTTCAGCAATACTTTCTGCCGTATATTGCACATCAGGTTCAGTGAACAAAGCGAGTATTTTTTCAAGTGTAATGATATCAATGCCTGTTGGAAGTTCTTCCTTTGATTCACCTCGCGCATAGGTATTGAACATATCATCAATTTTACTTTGGTTGGTTTTACTATTGTCCTGTACAACAGATTTACGTTGAATATACCTATCCAATGTTTGACCTAAACGCTCATAGGCAATTGGCTTTACTAAGTAGTCAAAAACGCCTAAACGAATAGCTTCAGAAACCGTATCCATATCGCTTGCAGCCGTAGTGAATACAATATCTGCATTATTTCTTTCTTGTATTAACTCATGGACCAGATCAATCCCTTTACCATCAGGTAAATAGTTGTCTAATAAAATCAGGTCTGGTTTCATGTATTCAATCATTTTTCTCGCTTCAGCGAGATTACCTGCAAGCCACACTTTCTCACATGCAGGATAGGCTTTTATATACTCACTGTGCATTTCAGCAAGTAGCAACTCATCTTCCACAATGAGGATTTTTATCTTAATCATTTTATATCTTCACTTTCGGAATAAAAATTGAAAATACTGTACCATGCGGTTGATTTTGTTCAATAATAACCGCACCATTACAGCGTTTAACATAAGACGCAACAAGATATAACCCGATACCATGGCCATCTGTCACATCGGTTTTCGTTGTCACACCGCGCTCGAACCATTTATCTTGCATTTCTGATGGGAAACCACACCCCTGATCCGCGACTTCAATGACAATCTCCTTCCCTTCATCAGAAAGGTATAATTCCACTTGTTTATTACCCTGATTATTTTTCAAACTCGCTTCAAACGCATTATCAAGTAAATTTCCCAATATGGCACAAAATTCCGTACTATTTAACGAATCAGGTAATTCATGCAACTGACTACCGGCAGTAAATTTTAATTGTAACCCTAACTCTTTAGCTCGATGGTGCTTACCAAATAATAAACCTGCAACCTGCTTATCAAAAAACTGCCCACGGAGTGTATCAATTAATTGCTGCTGAGATTCTGATTCCCCTTTAATCAAAGCCAACGCTTGGTCGTATTCTTTCATTTGCAATAACCCACTTAATGTTGACATCCAATTAAGGTGTTCGTGCCGTAAAGTGCGTAAATTTTCAATATATTGACGAACTTGGGTCAACTGAGAGTTTAACGATTCAATATCGTTTTGACTACGAAAGCTAATAACCGCCCCCACCAGATGCTCACCATCACGAATCGCAACCCGATTTGCAATCACATTTAAACCATTAAACTCGCCAATCACATCATGCTTAGTTGTTTCAAGATCGGTAATAAAAAAATCAGCTGGCGATATATGTTCTGATACAAATGTTCCTGTTAACTGGCCCAATGGCTTACTCAGAGATAACATTTTTCTCGCATTTGAGTTGATATTGATTATTTGTCCTTGTGTATTTACCGCAATTACACCTTCAAAAACGGCTTCAAATATTCCTTTTTGTACTAACACCAGTTGAGTAATCTCTTCAGGTTCCATTCCCAACATTTGTTTTTGAATTAAACGTGAAAAACCCCAAGATAAAAACAGCAAAATAATCAATATTCCTAAAAAGGTAGCACCTGTTTGTACAAACAATTCACTGCGTGACGTATCAATTTTGTTGGACAAATAACCAATAGAAACTACGCCAATCACTTTACCTTGTTCATCAAAAATAGGGGTCTTGGCTCTAACAGCATTTCCCATCGAACCTTCACCATTAATGAAATAGCTTTCTCCTTTCTCTAAGGCACCTGGTTTGTTCCACTGCATTTCAAAACCAATTTTTTGGCTATTTGGGTGATATAACCGAATTGATTTTTCATCACCGATAACCACATAATCATAGTTGGAATCTTGGTTTAGTTTGTCAGCAATAACCTTCAGTCTCGGAATATCTCTATTCTTTACTGATTGCACCACACCATCAATAGAAGCAATCAGCTTTGCTTGGCTCATCGCTAATGATTGAATGTTTGCAATCAATCGATTTTCAGCCGTATCCGTGAAATATTTGCCCAACCCGAACGTCAAAAAAACAGAAACAATCAATAACAGAAAAAAAACTCGTACTGAAAATGAAACTGAATTTACTTTTTTCAATGAAGAGAATGCATATTCTTTTTTCATGTTATATCTCGTTACTGGCTGAAAAGTAAAAATTTTGTTAATTCAAAAATGGTAGGATAACCGATAAATCGGATTCAAGCCAAAAGTATAATACACATATTAATAATTAAACACATTAAAACCAAGCAATAAAAAACATATCCAATAATTAAAAACTTTAAAACCATTAAACAAATACAATCTCATTTAAGAAACATGAAATAGGTCAAATATATTAAATACAGTACCTTTAATATAAATATCAGAAAGGATAATTAAATAAGAATTTATATTTATTTTTATAAAAACAACCAAAAATATTTATTTAATTAACTTTAACATTAGCAACATTTTAAAAACATCTCTAAATGAGATGCAGGATACTATTATGTTCGAAAACATAACGTTTAACCAAGTAAAACGTCATGAGAACAGGAAACTTACTGAAATAACTCAGTTTTTAAAGGAAAACGATTTAGAGCTTGATTCAAGCATTGACGTTTTTATTACAATCTCACGCAATGAAAAATTAATTGCGTGCGGAGGCTTAGCAAAAAATGTTATTAAATGTGTTGCTATTAGTGATGATGCTAGAGGTGAAGGCCTTGCATTAAAATTAGCAACAGAACTGGTTAATCTTGCTTACGAAAATAATACAACTCATTTGTTTATTTATACCAAATTTCAAAATGAAAGCTTATTCCAACAATGTGGATTCCATACTATTGCCACCGTACCTAATATTATGGTGTTGATGGAAAACAGTTGCTGTTATCTAAAACGTTATATCGAAAGTTTAAAAGCACAGCGTAAGGAAGGGAAAAAAATTGGCGCAATCGTCATGAATGCCAATCCCTTCACCCTTGGCCATCGCTATTTAATAGAACAAGCCGCGAAGGCCTGTGACTGGCTACACCTATTTGTTGTCAAAGAAGATACATCGCGTTTTCCTTATAAAGTTAGATTAAATTTAATAGAAGCTGGGACTAAAGGAATAGAAAATCTCACTATTCACAAAGGCTCCGAGTATATTATTTCTCGAGCGACATTTCCTTGCTACTTTATTAAAGACAAAACGGTTGCCAATAACTGTTATACCGAAATAGACATTAAGATATTTCGTCAATATATCGCCCCTGCTTTGGGGATAACCCATCGATTCGTAGGCTCGGAACCATTTTGCCAAGTCACCAACCAATATAACCAAGACATGCGCTTTTGGTTAAAAACCGATGCTATGAATTTTCCACCTATAGAACTCGTTGAATTTCCGCGAACAATCATCAATGGAACGGCAGTTTCTGCCTCACAAGTTAGACGATTGCTCGCTAAAAAAGATCTTGCGGCGATTAAGCCGATTGTACCTGAGGCAACCTATCAATATTTACAAGAGATGGTCGCCAATCAAGTCGCATCCGCTCAAAGCCACACCGAAAGTTCTGAATTAGCCATAGGTGAAATATGAAGATAAAACACGCAGCAGTAGCTGGCACACTTGAATCAAGTGATGTCATGGTTCGTATCGAACCGCTAGAAGACACTCAAGAGGTCTCAATACAAATTACCAGTAGTGTTGAAAAGCAGTTTGGGGATGCTATCGCAAAAATCGTACAAGAAATGATTCAGCAGAATGATATTCAAGGAGCACAAATCATTGTAGATGATAAAGGTGCACTGGAATGTGTACTTAAAGCGCGTTTAGAAGCCTTATTGGCTCGCGCCTGTGATATCGACTATCTGCCTTGGGAGGATAAATAATGACTCCAGAACAAAAATCACGTACACGCAGAAGTATGTTATTTGTGCCCGGTTCCAATGCAGCCATGTTAAGCAATTCCTTTATTTATAAAGCGGATGCTTTAATGTTCGACCTTGAGGACTCTGTGACTTTACGCGAAAAAGATACGGCTCGTCGCTTGGTTTACCATGCATTGCAGCACCCGCTTTATCAAGATATTGAAACCATTGTACGGGTCAATGCGTTAGATTCCGCCTTTGGTGTTGCTGACCTTGAAGCCGTTGTTCGTGGTGGTGCGAATATTGTCCGCCTTCCTAAAACTGATACTGCGCAAGATGTTATTGATATTGAAAGTGAAATCTTACGTATAGAAAAAAGTTGTGGCCGCGAAGAAGGTAGCACGGGCTTGCTCGCCGCTATCGAATCGCCAATGGGCATCACTCAAGCAGTCAATATTGCTCATTCATCACCAAGACTTATAGGCATCGCATTAGGTGCCGAGGACTATGTCCGCAATTTGCGCACCGAGCGGTCTCCAGACGGCGTAGAACTCCTCTATGCTCGGTGCGCCATTTTACAAGCCGCTCGTTCAGCCGGTATTCAAGCGTTTGATACCGTATATTCTGATGCAAATAATGAAGAAGGTTTCTTACGCGAAGCCGCTCACATTAAACAGCTCGGCTTTGATGGCAAATCACTAATTAACCCAAGACAAATTGAGTTACTTCATAATTTATATGCACCAACTCAAAAAGAAGTCGACCATGCACAGCGTGTTGTTGAAGCCGCTGATGCCGCAGCCCTTGAAGGTAAAGGTGTGGTTTCATTGAACGGAAAAATGGTCGATGGCCCAGTTATTGACAGAGCTCGCCTCGTGTTATCACGAGCAGCATTATCAGGAATTCGGGAAGAGTGAGGCAATAAAAATGACAAATAATACTCAGCGCCAGGCTCGCGTATCAGCCTACTTACAACCAAATACTGACGATGTACTACGTGAATTTAAAGATATCGGCAAAGTACAACAACAGGTACAAAAGCCGAGAAATCGCAAATTATGTGATGACTTACAAGTCGCGATCCGCCGTTCTGGCCTTAAAGACGGTATGACTATTTCTTTCCATCACGCCTTCCGCGGTGGAGATCTTACGGTCAATATGGTGATGCAAGTCATTGCTGAAATGGGTTTTCGCAACTTAACACTTGCATCTAGTTCATTAAGTGCTTGCCATTCACCACTTGTTGAACATATTCGTCATGGCGTTATCCGTAAAATTTATACCTCTGGTATCCGAGGCCCACTCGCTGAAGCTATTTCACGCGGTGAATTAGAAGAACCTGTACAAATTCATTCGCATGGTGGAAGAGCTAATTTAATTCATAGTGGTGAGCTAGTTATTGATGTGGCGTTCATTGGAGTTCCTTCTTGTGATGAATACGGCAATGCCAATGGCTACACCGGAAGCGCAAGTTGTGGTTCTTTAGGTTACGCCAAAATTGATGCTGAAACCGCGAAAAAAGTGGTGATGCTCACTGAAGAGATATTAGATTACCCCCATAACCCATCCAGTATTAAGCAAGATGAAGTCGATTACATCGTCAAAGTTAAACGCGTGGGTGATGCCGATAAAATTGGGGCTGATGCGACACGTATGACATCGAACCCTCGTGAACTGCTGATTGCTCGTACTGCGGCTGATGTTATTGAAAAATCAGGTTACTTCAAAGATGGTTTTTCATTACAAACGGGTACGGGCGGTGCTTCTCTTGCCGTCACTCGCTTTCTTGAAGACAAAATGAGACGCCATAATATTCAGGCAGGCTTCGCACTTGGCGGCATTACCTCAACTATCGTTGACCTGCATGAAAAAGGGTTAATTCGTAAATTATTGGATGTCCAAAGTTTTGATAAAGCGGCAGCTGAATCACTCGCTCGCAATCCGAATCATATTGAAATCAGTGCTAACCAATATGCGTGTTTTGATTCAAAAGGTGCTTCCGTTGATATGCTTGATGTCGTTGTGCTCAGCGCATTAGAAATCGATACTCGCTTTAATGTCAATGTGTTAACGGGTTCTGATGGCATTATTCGTGGTGCATCTGGTGGCCATAGTGACACAGCCGTTGCATCAAAATTATCTATCATTGTTGCACCACTGGTACGTGGCCGTATTCCAACACTCGTGGATGAAGTTCTCACGTGTGTTACACCTGGTTCCAGTGTCGATATTCTTGTCACTGACCATGGTATTACCGTTAACCCTGCTCGTCCTGAATTAAAACAGCAACTTGAAAGCCAAGGTATTAAAACCGTTTCAATGAGCTGGTTACGAGAACGAGCACAATTATTAACTGGTACTCCTAATCCAATTGAATTTACAGATAAAGCTGTTGCGGTTGTTCGTTATCGTGATGGCTCAGTCATTGATGTTGTTCATCAAGTGAAGGAGTAAATATGTTTTACCCACTGCCTGATACTCAAGAGCAATTTGAAATTTCTTTACCTGAACTGTTGGATAGCCGAGATGCCCGTCAGGCTCGCCAACAAGCGTGGATTGGTCTCCATCAGGTAACCTTGATTTCATTTACTGTCGTTTTTCCTGGAGCTGTCAAAGACAACTCTCTTGTTAGACATGTGTTTAATCAGGGCCTAAATGCGCTTAAACAGATTGCTTCATGCGGGCAGTGGGTGTTTTTATCACAACAATCTTGGGCATTAAAAACGGGGCCGGAATGCTTGGCTGCCGTTGACGGAGATGCTATCGAGATTAAAAAAGCGTTAATTCGCATGGAAGAATCGTCTGCTGTTGGTCGATTATGGGATTTTGATGTGTTTGATGCGAATGGACAACAATATTCACGCTCACAATTAAATCTGCCACCAAGACAATGCTTAATTTGTGAAAATGAAGCGAAAATTTGTGCTCGTCAGCGGACACATTCATTGGTTGAGATACTTAATCGTATCGAGGAGTTAGCGCATGCAACCTATTAAACAACTCAGCCATATAAATGATAAATTAACCCACTATTACAGCCAATTAGCATGGAAAGCGATGTTAGCTGAGGTGAATTTAACCCCTAAACCTGGGTTAGTGGATAAACACAACACCGGTGCCCATAAAGATATGGCACTGACTGACTTTCATTTAAGTGCCAATGCCATCGCGACACATTTTCCTCAATTTTTGCAAGCAGGCGCTCAATACAAAAATTGTCCTATAGAGCAACTATTACCCCATATTCGCCCTATCGGAATGGATTGTGAAAAGTCGATGTTCCGTGCAACAAAAGGGGTTAATACCCATAAAGGCAGTATTTTTTCCTTGGGTTTAATCTTAACCGCAATAGGCCGTTTGATTGCACAGCAACAATGTGTCTCACCTGAAAATGTCAGCTTATTGGTTGCTAGTATGTGTAAGGGAATTACCAATGAACTTAAACAAAAAACTGAAAACCCCACTGCAGGCCATCGCTTATATCAGAGACATGGGCTAACAGGTGCAAGAGGTGAAGCTGAAGGCGGTTATTCGTTAGTAATCAAACATTCACTTCCTTATTATTTGCAGCAACTTGCTAAAGGCAAACTCGCCGATCTCGCTCTACTTGATACCTTAATTTTACTCATGAGCCTGAATGATGATACGAATATTGTCAATCGTGGTGGTATCAAGAGCTTAACGTGGATAAAGCAGCGTGCAGAACAGCTATTAACTGCAGGTATAAATACCCATGATGACTTAGTTAAAGTTAAACATTTCGATAATGAATGTATTCAACTAAATGTGAGCCCAGGGGGAAGTGCGGATTTATTAATTCTAACTTGGTTTTTTGCTCGATTACCCAACCAATCCTTTATTTAACATTAATAGAACAGGAATAATTTAAAAATAAAACAATTTAACTAAATAAAAACCAATTAATTATTTAACTAAATTATATACCTTAGAGTGAATTATTAATGAAAATTAAAATCATTATATTTCATTCAAGATACAGCCATATTAAAAATTATCATTTTAACAAATTCCTAATATTAAAGTTCATTCAATTTAATATTAAATAAATTTAATATTGATTTAATCAAGGAAATTGGCTTATGCAAAAAGAAAAAATATGGAAGCTATTCGTGTTAATAGCCATTCCAATTATTATTGCTTTAATACCTACACCAGCGGGGCTACCACATATTGCGTGGTTGTTATTCGGTCTTTATCTTGCCGCTATTGTTGGTTTGGTACTTAAACCATATTCAGAGCCTGTTATTTTATTAGCCACTATTGCTGCAAGTGCGGTAATTATTGGAGTAACGGGTACTAAAGATGTCAAAGCAAGTGAAGTTTTAAGCGGATATGCATCCGGTACGACATGGCTTGTATTTGCTGCATTTACTCTGAGTGCCGCCTTTGTTATTACTGGTTTAGGTAAACGTCTTTCTTATATCTTGATTGGTAAGTTAGGTGGTACAACATTAGGGCTCGGTTATGTGACCGCAATCCTTGATTTAATTATCGCGCCAGCGACGCCTTCTAATACCGCACGTGCAGGAGGGATTGTTTTCCCAATCATCAATAGTGTCGCCGTTGCTTTAGGGTCTGATCCAGAAAAAAGTCCACGTAAAGCAGGCCACTATCTCCTCGTCAACGTTTATATGGTGACTAAAACCACCAGCTATATGTTCTTGACCGCAATGGCACCAAACGCACTCGCCCTTGCCATGATGAGTGACATTATGGGCATCCATTTAAGTTGGGGTGGATGGGCACTTGCAGCCTCTGTACCAGGTTTAATCATGCTGATTTTGACGCCGTTAATGATCTACAAATTGTATCCGCCTGAGTTGAAAAAGGTGAATAACAAAGAGATCGCGGCCAAAGGCCTGGAAGATTTAGGCCCAATGACTATGCGTGAAAAATTGCTGGGTATTGTCTTTATTATCGCGCTGTGTGGCTGGATTTTCTCTGACCTTATCGGCGTCAGCGCTTCTAGCGTCGCGATTGCGGTCATGGCATTAACCCTGATCCTCGGTGTTGTAACTTGGGATGACGTACTGAAGAATAAAGGCGGCTGGAATACCCTGATTTGGTACGGTGGTATCATCAGTATGTCTGGTGTTCTCACAAAAGCAGGCTTCTTCAAGTGGCTCGCGGATACCATGAGCCAATATCTCTCCTTCGGTGACCAAGCGATGCTAGCTTTCTTTGTCATCATGTTCATCAGTGTTGCCATTCGCTACTTATTTGCATCTGGTGGTGCATACGTTGCAGCCATGGTTCCGGTATTTGCCACTGTCGGTATGGTTGCAGGGGCTCCTCCGATGCTACTCGCTCTAGGTTTGCTGTTCTCGAATGCTTACGGCGGAAGCGTGACTCACTATGGCGGCGCCGCAGCACCTATCGTATTCGGTGCAGGTTATAACGATATCCGTTCTTGGTGGATCATCGGCGGGTTAGTGGCCTTCATTAGCTTATTCGTTCACATGACTATCGGCTTAGGTTGGTGGGAAATTTTAATCAGTACTGGATTAATTTAAACACTATTCAGGGCACAACTTAGTTTGTGCCCTCTTTATTTATGGCTTCGTTGATTTCCTCAGGCTACCTACCTATTTGCAATCTGACCTCTGAATAATTTTGTTAAGAGAAAATTGCTGATACACATCCCAAGGAGCATATACAAGTATGTGGCTTAGGTACCTGAAAGAAGCCAACACCGCCACAGCGTAATACTTAACGGGTTTACCCTAAATAGTTCACGTTGTGGCAAGGCGGCAAGTGAAGGCATCCCAAGGAGCATACAAAAGTATGTGACTTGGGTAACTGAAAGAAGCCAACACCGCCACAGCGTAATACTTAACGGGTTTACCCTAAATAGTTCACGTTGTGGCAAGGCGGCAAGTGAAGGCATCCCAAGGAGCATACAAAAGTATGTGACTTGGGTGACTGAGCGTAGCCAACACAGGCACAGCGTGAAATATAACGGGTAAACAGATGAAAAAAATTCCTTGTACCTTAATGCGTGGCGGCACCTCGAAAGGCGTATTCCTTTTAGCGGACTCCCTTCCTAAAGACATACAACAACGGGATGAGCTGATTCTAGCGATTATGGGTTCTGGCCATGCTTTGCAAATTGATGGCATTGGTGGTGGCAGCCCACAAACCAGTAAAGTCGCAATTATTAGCCCTTCAACCCACCGTGATGCTGATGTTGATTATTTATTCGCTCAGGTTTCTATTACTGAGCGCATTGTTGATACCGCACCAAATTGTGGCAATATTCTTTGTGCCGTGGGGTCTTTTGCTATCGAAAAAGGCTTGGTCCCTATCACAGGTGAAACAACGACTGTGAGGATCCGTAATGTCAATACAAACACCTTCGTCAACTCTACTATACAAACGCCTGATGGCCATGTCGATTATGATGGTGACACTGAAATTGCGAGTGTACCCGGTCATGCCGCTCCTGTTGCACTGACATTTTTAAATGCTTGTGGAACTAAAACAGGAAAATTGCTCCCGACTGGCCACGCTATTGACACCATTGAAGGTATTGATGTTAGTTGTATTGATATGGCGATGCCTGTGGTGTTGATTGATGCGCCTCAGCTTAATAAAACCGGTTATGAAACCGCAGAACAGCTCGAAACTGATGCCGAATTTATGCAAAAGCTCGAAGCTATTCGTATACAAGCAGGCGCTGTGATGGGGCTTGGTGATGTGAGCAAAAAAGTTATCCCTAAGCCTATATTGATTTCACCTGCTATTCACGGTGGAACAATTAATGTCCGTTATTTTATGCCACATAAATGCCATGGCGCACTTGCCGTGACTGGTGCTATCGCCATTGCGACAAGTACTATTGTTCCTAATAGTATTACTCAGCAATATATTCACTCTGTTGATATGAATAACATTTCCATTGAACATTTAAGTGGAAAATTTGACGTGTCGTTAAACCAACAAGGCAATTCACCGGAAGGGATTCAGGCGTCAATTATTCGTACAGCAAGAAAACTCTTCGAGGGCGATGTGTACGTTCCTTAAAACTAATATCACGTCCTGCCTCTAACTAAGAGGCAGGCGATTAATTTTATTTTTCTGCAAGTAACGATTCAAAATTACCATCAATATAATAGGATACTTGATGGGCTTCATCTGGAGTTGGCAATTCTAACTTCCCTGCCATTTTTTCCATAACCTGCTCTGGAACCGCATATTTACGCTGTTGATTTTGTTGTCGCCACTGTTTAAATGGCACTTCCAAATAAACTAAATGAACTTTTGCTTGGTAGCGTTCAAATAAGCTGATCATTGTTCCTCGCAAAGAGGCACTTAATGACGTCGCATTCCAAATAAAGTGTGTTTTAGTGCGTAATAAGCGTTTAGCTTGCTCTTTGGCTTGCTGAGCCACCCAACCTTGGGCATTTTTGTCTGCTGGGTTGATTTTATGTTCTCGGCGAATATCATCTAAACATACCACCGCAGTTTGTGGGTAAAACTGTTTGATAAAATGGTCTTTTCCCATCCCCGGCAAACCACATAGCATAACCACTTCGCTACCAGTTTCTTCGAAAGGTTGATAATCCGTAGTACCCTTTTGATGATGAAAATAATGGAAACGCCCAGCCTGCGAAGCAAATGATTTAGGTTGATCCCAACAACCCTGCTCACGGCAGAACAACTCAAATAGCTCGATTCTGGCCAACAATTCCGCTTTATCTTCACACGTACGCCCTATCGCATCGACTTTCGCAAGCATGCACAATAAAGACATTTCAACACGCAACGAAGCAGCAAATAACGTGCGTTCAGGATCTGGCTTTTCCATTAACCAAAGCGGTAAACCATGAAATCGAACTAAAGCTGCAATTTGTTCACGAATAGCAAAAGGAGTTTCTATTTGCCGAAATAATATATTGCGTACAGATAACTCACCTTTTTTGGCATGTCCAGGCGAATGAATTCGCCCTTCTTCATCTTCTTTTGTTGTACTGCGTTTTTCGACGTCATGTAGCAACGCTGCCGCCCAAACGATTTGTTGTTTAAGTTCTGGAAGCTGTTGATATTCAGGTAAACCCTCCAAAGCCACTAACACCATTTGAGTGTGAATAGCCACATTGCCTTCCGCATGGTGCAAACGGTCTTGCGGCACATATTGCATATCACGCACAAAATCGAACTGTTTTTCAAGCTGTGCCCAATCACGGTATTGGGTTAATTGCCAACTCATGGCTGTTCTCCTTGCAATTCAAAGGCCAGCTTGGCTCGCTGCCAATGCCGCTTCCAGTGGATATCAGTTTTGACATGGTTTTTACGCACATATTTAAAAACATGTGCCATAAAATCATCCACATGAAACCCTTGACTATCACGGCTCACAATCCCTTCCATGCTACAGGCTTTCCCTGTGTGGGTATCACGCGCAATAAATTGGCTATCTAATGATGCCGCAGTAATTAATGAACTTGCATATTCTTGCTTGTCCATATGTTTACTGAGTGATAAATCTAATTGGGGGACAGTTGGAAAATCAAATAAAGCCGCATAAAATTGCACCTCTTCCCAACTAAGCCAATACTCCCCTTGCCTAACAGCAAACACATAGAAATAATCTTCAATATGTTGATATTCAATGGAATGTATTGCGTAAAGGTTTTCACCGAATAGTTCAATATCCCCTAAATCATCTTTAATCAACTGCCAACGTTGGCGAATTTGCTGGCTCCATGCCGATTGAGTTGGAGCCCCATGAGAGCGCGCAAAAACCCCATAACGGTTTAAGCAATTATTTTCACCATCCAATTTTTCTGTGTGAACCAGTTTGTCTATATTTTGGATGTGCGACCACCAATCGCTATTAATGCGATCATCACTAGTCGTACCAGGGGAGAACGGATAGTGATACGTTCTACCATACTTTCTTGATTGCATATTCATCATGCTTTCTCTAAAGAAATAGAAATAACCACAAATCTTTTTGCTAGATTTGCGTCTTTAATGGTTGAGAAATCAAGTGTAGGTATTACATATTTATTCCGAGTAACGGCCTCATTTTTACTTAGCTAAGGGTCAAAATTAGCGAAATTGAAGGAAAACAGTTGAATTTTAGTCTAATTGTCAAGAAAAAGGCTATCAATTTATTCCTAATCTCATTGCTAGCGATATTATTCAACCGCTATCTGGCTTTCATCTAAGGAATATTTCACTATCACTTTATTACGATACAAACAATTATCCTGCAAAGTACTAGGTTCTTGTCCTTTAGTTGTCACTTTTTGCCAAATTTCGTTATGGCGGTATATAACTCCATTTTCTCGGGTAAATTTATGGTTTTTCTCATAAATATGGTATTTATGCTCACGGGATGTGCAACTCAATAACTCCCCTTCAAGTTGATGTTCAGCGATATTAAATACCAATTGAAAAGCACTTTGTGTCGGATTATAGAAAACCAAATCGATATAATTATAAAAAATTGCCGCCCCTGAACCAAAGGGTAATACACGCCCTTCATCTGGAAATGGGTCAAAACTATGATTAGCACGCTCAACCACTTGCAATGGAGAATGCAATACCATCCAATGAATTAAATTACTTAGTTGGCAAATTCCCCCGCCGATCCCTGAACGAGCTTCACCAAACGAAAGTTCCATACCTTCAAGAAAACCTCTGCGCGAAGTCGGTTTTCCTACGAGCCGACAAAATGAAAAATATTCGCCCGGGTAGATAATAACTCCATTCATCGCTTCAGCAGCAATACGTAAATTCGTTACTTTGTTGTATTGCAAGCGTAGGTCTGATTCACCTAATTTACGGATCAGCTTAGATGTATGCTTGTTGTAGCGATATTCAAGGCGTTCACTGGATTTTGACTTCGCATAATGCTTGGCAGAACATACCCAATGCAATCTTCGAGCTAAGCGCTTTTGAGTTACCCGCAGCCAATAGAGAATAGGATGATAGGAAGAAAGTGGCCTACGCATAACAAACCTTATTGATATAATTAACCAATAAATCATGTCATAGCCATTTGTTTTTCGACATAGTAACTATCTGATAGTTAACATGCGATAGTTGAATAACTGAAAAATAATCAAACCCTAGTTACCTATCACTAGAATTTACTTTTGAAGCCAACAACGCGGTGACGGGCAAGATGAAGATGGTTTGATATAAGGATTTAAGAAGAGATAATTTGCTCTAAGAATTTCATGTCACAGCTAGGCGGCAAAAAAGTAAATCCCTAGGAGCATAGACAAGTATGCACCTAGGGTTTACTTTTGAAGCTAACAACACTGTGGCGTTAAAGCCGACGAGCAAAGATGTGCAGATCAATAAAGGCCGATTAACGCCCCTACCGCTAATAAAAAGAAACTAAACAACCAAATCCAACCGAACGAATAACGTAAGTGACGGCCCATATCAATTCCAGCCAAGCCCATTGCTAGCCATGCAGCTGGAGAAAACGGGCTCACGAAGGTTCCTGCGTTGTTGCCTATCGCCATGGCGTAAACAACGGAAGATGGGTCAACACCAACGGTGGCTGCAATTTGTTGAATTATAGGTAATAAAGCAAAATAATAAGCATCTGTGCTAGTAAAAATATCCATCGGCACACCTAAAATACCGACAAAAATATGGACTTTAGAAACCCATTCTGTTGGTAAAATAGCCGTTAAGTCTGTTGCAATTGATTCAAGCATGCCACCTTCAGATAAAATACCTAAGAATGCTCCCGCGGCTAATATTATGGCCACCATTCCCAACGCTTGCGGTGCATGGGCTGCCAAAATTTTCATTTGGTCTCTAGGGTTAGGGAAGTTAACCATTAAAGCAATGGAAAGTGCGATCATAAAAACATAAGGGGCAGATAATAAACCAAATGCTAAACAGATAACGGATGCGATGATTAGCCCACCATTGATAAGTGGCTTTTTGGGTTTCTGAACCGTTTCGCTTATATCTGCAGAGTCGTCACTGACAGGTAGTAAAGAATCCATTTCATATGGCGTAGTGCCTTTCAAACTTGCCGCTGCAATACGTCTTTTCTCACGTAATCCCATCAGAATAGCAAATACCACTGCGCCAGCCATGCCAATTAATTGTACTGGGATCAAATGTTGCCATAGGGTCGAGGCATCAATTCCAGTGACAGCTGAGGCTCGGCCTAATGGCCCACCCCAAGGTACCATATTCATGACCCCCATACTGGCACACATCAACAGCAACATTAAATAAGGACTCATCCCTAGTTGACGGTATAAAGGTAATAAGGCAGGAATAATAATTAAGAATGTCGCAGCACCTGACCCATCTAAATGGACAACCCCCGCAATTAACGTTGTCATAATACAAACAACAATAATATTTCCACGTGTCATTTTAACCATAAAACGAATCAACGGATCAAAAATGTGCAGGTCTTTCATTAAGCTAAAGAATAAAATCGCAAATAAAAACATCGCTGCGACTTTTGACACTTTATTAATACCACTTTCAAAGAATACTGAAATTTCGGCAACAGAGTAACCAGCAAATAAAGCACCAATAAAGGGGATACAAGACATTGCGATAATTGGGCTAACTTTCCCCATCATCAATAATGTTACTATCGATAAAATTATTAAAATACCAATAATTGTCAGCACATCTACTTCCTTCTTAGAATTATATTTTTCAGGTAAACACAACATTTAGCTTGGTTTGCATTAACTTAACAAGCTTGTTTCTTATATAAACCATTGAATATAACCGCAAGAAATATTTTATATTTTTGCTTCACAAACAATGCATTAATTCTTATTTAAATTATCATTTAAAATAAAAAAATAGCTTTATTCTCTATTAGAACCATTAAAACCATAAGCAGATATTAACACCATTCTAAGTTGGTGGTAATTAATTTTATTTATAAGTTACAGAATTATAACAATCAAAAAATAATAGTTATTATTATATTTTATTTTTTACCTCGTTTTTTTATATTCTCCCCCTCTTTTTGCATTATGTTGCTAGAGAAATATACTTTTTATTGTTTTGATCAAATATGTAAAATTTCACTTGATTTTCTATCAACGATCCGCTTAAAAACAAAATTTACCCCGTAATACCACACCATCTCACAAAAAAAATTTGGCTAACGGAGTATAATATTAAAATAATTTAAGCTTGCTAATAAGGAATGTTCCAATGAGCCGCCTTTTTTCACCTGCATCAATAGGCCAAGTTTCTCTGAAAAATCGAATAATTGTTCCTCCTATGTGCCAATACTCTGCAGAAAATGGCATGCCAACAGCATGGCATAAAGCCCACTATATGAACCTTGCATTATCTGGTGCCTCTTTAGTTATTGTAGAAGCTAGCGCTATTGTTCCTGAAGGGCGTATTACCTACAAAGATCTTGGTTTATGGAATGATGAACAAATGGCTGAAATGCAACAAATGCTCAGCGATATCAGGCAGTTTTCAGATGCTCGAATAGGGGTGCAAATCGCTCACGCAGGCAGGAAAGCATCAACTGATTTACCTTGGTTGGGAGGGAAAAGTATCCAACCCACACAACCTAATGGTTGGCAAACTGTTGCACCATCCGCGCTTGCTTTTGGTGATAATACGGTACCACATGCATTAACTGTTGAAGAAATTTTACAGCTAAAGCAGCAATTTATTGATGCAGCAATTCGTGCTGAAAAAGCAGGTTTTGACGTTATTGAGATCCATGCTGCTCATGGATATTTACTGCATGAGTTCTTATCACCAGTATCCAACTTACGACAAGATGAATATGGTGGATGCTTTAAGGGGCGTACTCGATTACTTATTAACATTTTCCATGAAATGAGAGAAACAATTAACCCTAATATTGCAATTGGCGTGCGGATCTCTGCAACAGATTGGCTTGAATCTGGTTGGAATACACCTGAATCTATTGAACTTACTGAATTACTAGAGGATTTGGGTTGCGATTACATTCACGTTTCGTCAGGTGGGTTATCACCAGCGCAGCAAATACCATTGAGCCCAAATTACCAAGTCCCTTTAGCCCAAGCTATTCATGAAAATACCATGATGCCAGTTATTGCTGTAGGTCTCATCACTGAACCTTTACAAGCTGAAGCCATTATTGCAACCCATCAAGCAGATTTGGTGGCTATTGGCAGAGGGATCCTATTTGAGCCACGTTGGCCTTGGCGAGCAGCGAGCGAATTGAATGAACAGATAGATGTTGCGCCACAATACTTGCGCAGTGCTCCACATCAATTTAAACATTTATTTAAATAAAAATAATAAACTCGCAGCTATTGTTGATTGATAATAAATAGCTGCGAGTAATAAACAATTAACGCGCGTTAGTCGAACACTGTTGAACAAATTCAATCATGGTTTTTTGGAATTCAGGTTCTGCAGTACCTGATTTTTCTAATTCCGCATCCATACGTTTAAACTCAGCTAAACCATACTTTTCAATTGTTTTATCGTAGGCACAACCACAAATTGCACTGACCGCATTTGCCGTTTCACCTTGCGGGTTTCCTGATGCAACAACACAGGTATTCACAAAATTCTCTTTGTACTCCGCAATTTCTGATTTTTCATCAGAACATGCAGACAACACAACCATCGCTCCCGCCATACCTAATATTAATGCTAATTTTTTCATTTTATGCCCATTTCCTATTCAGCTTTAACTAAGGTGATAATAATAAACCGCTATTATTCCTAGTTCACGCTATTTTGGATATATCGTTTATATTTTCAATACCATTAATCTTAATACACAAAATAAGACGTTCTTATTAAGATTAATATCCCTATCACTGACTATTCATAACAATCATAGCTGTTTTCTGGTAAAAAAGCTGTATTAACCCATTTTTTTATTATGTGTATTTTACCTTGGTAATGAATTAGAACAGCGCCATCGATAGTAGAATAATGACGATAAAATTAGCACACACCCCACAATTTGGATAAAAGGCATTCTTTCATGGTACCAAATAGCCGCGACAAAAACGGTCATCACGGGTTCAAGGATCATAATAATTGCCGCATTTCCTGCTGTGGTATTTTTTTGGCCAATAAGCTGTAACACAAAGCGCAAACTCGTTGCTATCACCACACTAGCAATAAACCACATCATGGTAGGCATTGTCATGCTGCTCGGCCACTCTTCTAAAAAGAATGACAAGACAAGCCCTGTCATTCCTGTACAAGCAAGTTGAATGGCCGTTAACGGTAAAAGAGGAATTGTTCGAGTATATAAACTGGTATAACAAAAATAGATAGCTTGGACAATTGCCGCGCCAAGAAACCACAGTTGACTTGCTTTAAATTCAAGTTGAGCCTTAAATAAGGTTAAGCATGCCAGTCCTAATACCGCAACAGGGAGTGCTTCCCAGAAATAACGGACAGGTTTATTTTTTAAAATGGCCCATGCGACTAATGGAACAAATAACATAGCGAGGCTCATGATAAAAGCCCCTTCGCCAATTGAGTCTGTTATTGCCACCGCGTGGATCCAGAGCGCCATATTTAGTGACATCCAACCGCCTGTCATTAATATTTTTGGTAATTGCTTCACCGTTATTCTATTTTTTTTCCCTCGGCAAAAAGGGGCTAAAATGATAGCAGCGAGTAAAAAACGGCTACCAAGAAAGGCAAATATTGGCATTCCCTGCACAGCTTCTCGGGAAAACACCCATCCCCAAGCTGCAATTATCGTGGTAAGCACCAAGAAAAATTCTGCCTTTCTTTGTGAATACATGTGTTCCTCTGAATAAATTAACTGACTCGCAGCTACATCATACTGGCTTTTGCATGTAAACCAATCACATTTATGACCTTTATCTCCGACTTCTCTAAATAAAAAATATCTCGCCAAAAAATAATAAATGTAACCTTAAATCAAGAGCCATTTCCTCTTAATAAAGAAGATTTTTCTCCTAAGCTACCTTTTTCCTTATTAAATAGATTAAGTCTCATTTCAAATAGGATAAAAGAGGAAGTTTGCATAAAAGCTCATCAATTTTTCTTCTTGTATGACCTGAGATAATTAATACAGGCGAACAGTGTCAATCTTACCGATTGAAGTTTCATCTTCAACTTAATGGAAGGTCATAGCATGGTTATTCAAAAAACATTACCAATAGATAACGATACAATCAAAAAAATAAAGATGGCGATCAATAAAAGAAAGTATGCACATGCCGATGAAATAAGCCTGTTATGGCAACACGCATTAAAAACATCGTCAGTCTTTAGTTGGGAGAAAGTGATGTTGATTTCTATAATAAGTGGCCTTGTTGTCACAATAGCCACTTCTTTGTAGCAAGGGATATTAAAAAGAAGAAATCGAGCCGATAGCCCGATTTCTATTGGTTGTTTTTAATAACTAATTCAGCTAATTACCAATAACCTAAGAATTTCCACCAAACGCTACCAATGAAGAACCAAATGGCTAAGTTAACCACACTCATGACAAAACCAGTTTTCCACCATTCAGCAAGAGTGGCATAACCTGACCCAAAGATAATCGGGGCTGTTCCTGTACCATAATGTGTTAATGACATCATTAGTGATGATGAGAATGCTAACGTTAAGGCCAATAACATTGGTGGAGCACCAAGCGCTAAACCCGCGGAGAAAAATGCCGCATACATTGCCGTAATATGCGCCGTTGTACTCGCGAAGAAATAATGGGAATACACATAAATTAAAACAAGAATTAACATTCCCCATACCCAGCTAATGCCCATTCCATCAATGGTTGCACCAACTGTTAATGACATCCATTTAATGAGACCGAGTTTTCCTAAGAAACTCGCCATCATCACTAAAGCGGAGAACCAGACAACCGTATCCCAAGCCCCTTTGTTTTTTAGCACGTCATCCCAATTAATGACCCCTGTCGCTAATAGAATACTCAACCCAATAAAGGCAGCAGTGGTAGCATTAACACTATATGCAGGCCCAAAAATCATTGCAGGTACACCTGCCCACATCAAAAGTAATAACCCAAAAACACCAAGCGTTATTTTTTCAGGCAATGAAACTGGACCTAATTGCTGCAAACGTTCTTTGGCGAAATTTGGTGCATCCGGTGTTGAGGTAATTTCTGGTTTATACATAAAATAGATAACCAAGGGCATTAATATTAATGACACGATGGCTGGAACAAATGCGGCAATAGCCCACATCCCCCAAGTTAATTCATTTTCTTGGCTAGTCTCGCTAATTATCAAGCTAACAATTAATGGATTGGGGGCTGTCGCCGTAATAAACATTGCGGAAGTAATCGGGTTAATATTGTAGTTAACGAGTGATAAGTAGCGCCCTATTTTACCTGCGGTTCCATCTTCGGCCTTTGACCCAAAACTATCTGAAATCGAGCGCATAATTGGGTGAATAATTCCCCCACCTCGCGCAGTATTACTTGGTGTGACAGGAGCCAAAATTGTTTCTGCTATTGCCAATGAATAAGCAATACCCAATGTTTTTTTACCAAATAAAGAAATGACATAATAACCTATCCTCGCCCCTAAACCTGTTTTATTCAAGCTCATGGAAACCATGATAGAAATACCAATTAACCAGATTAGGTCATTGGAAAAACCACTTAAGGCATCCGCAATTGCCCCTTTGGTTGATTCAGGATTAGTGACTCCTGTAGCTGCAACTAATGAAATTGCGACAATAGAAACACCCCCTATCGGTAAAGCTTTACCAATAATGGCAGCGATTGTGCCGACAAATAATGCCAAAAGGTGCCACGCATTTGGATTAACACCTTCAGGAACAGGAATTAAAAACCAAATAATTAATGTTATTGCGACTGCGATTAGAGTTGGAACAGGTTTTAAAGGTGTCAGTTTATTCATAAGGTTATCCATACACGTTTAAAGATGGAAATACAGAGTAATTTCAGTTATATATTCTAATTTTATCTTTAGATTAACAATATATAGCTCAAAAACCTTGATATTTATCAGTACGTAGATTCTTTTATGATAAAAACTCAAACTAATTTGTAACAATACGTAATATATTATTTCAGCAATTAATCTTCTGATATATCTTGCACACAAAAACAAGCTTATTCTTACATTAATAAGAGTAAGAATAAAACTGGGCTTATTATTTGCTTTTTTACTAGACTAACAGCACATAAACTCGCATTTTTCGTCTAATCAATTTTTTTCTTAATATACTAAAATTTCAATTATTTTTATAGAGCGTCATCAATTTATGATTGCTGAATCGAATTAATAAAATAAAATCAAGAAATATTCTAAATTGTGTTGAATATATAAAAAATTATAATAATGATAACAACTGATTAAAAAACGCACACTTTACTATTGAACCCATACTCTCTGCTTAATTTATATTAGTTATTATCTAATCTGATAATGCTAAAAAACACTTATAGTGATTATCCTTTGTTCTCATACTCTTTTTATCACTAATCTAATATGAGTAACAAAGCCCATCTAAATATGACTAATAAGGAAATAAAATGTCTACTGATAACATTTACACCACAAATGCTCAACGCCCATGTATTGTGTTATGTACGACCAATAGCCATGAAAGTGCAATTAAAATAACTCAACATTTGTTAGCTAATCGTTTAGCTGCATGTATTTCTCTACTCCCAGAAATAACATCAGTTTATCTATGGCATGGTAATATCACACAAGATAAGGAGATCTTACTATTGATCAAAACGACTCAAGGAAATCAACTCAATTTATTTAATGAGATAAAAAAAATACACCCATATGAAACCCCAGAACTCATTCGCTTAGACCCAAGCCAAATTGAAGATAATTATCTACAATGGCTGATTAATTCTGTTAAATAATAGATGTTCATCTAAATTGAATAACTAAAACGCTATAAATTGTGAGCTAATGTCGTTTTTGTATAAATTAATTCAACTGGTCGGCTATGGTTTACCGTAAATTAATGTTATATAAATAAGCTCGCTTTATATTTATTTTCCCTCCTTAAATATTTGGAGGTTTTTTTTGTCTAAAATTGACTAGTGCATATTCCTTAAACCCGAAGAAAAAAGTCATAAAAAGCGCAACTAATAAACAACATTACACACTGTTTTATTTAAATTATCATAAAAATTAATCTATTAAAGCCATATAATGAATTCTATATTACCTTAGGCTAATATAAACCTAAGGTAATAATCACGAAATTAACTAAAATGTTGCTTCGACGCCAAGTCTAAACGTTCTTCCTGGGATAGGCATATAAATCACAGTTCCTGGGTCAAATGCATAGCGATTAGTGAGGTTATCAATGTTAAAATTCACATGAATATTTTTCGAAACATGATATTTGCCTAACAAATCGAATGTAGTGGTTGAATATAGCTTAGTTACTGGGGCCGCAGCGGTTCCCACTAGCCACTCATGAGGGTAGTCTTTGCCTGAGTTATAACGAACTCGCAAACCTGTTTGTAATTTTTGGTCAAACATTTTCACCCCAACAACTCCGGTCACAACCTTTTTCGGTGGAATACGTGAAGGCGATAACCCCCAAGCAAACCCAACTGAATTACATACCGTTGGAAGGCGACCTAACTCCATTTCGTCTCGTGAACATAACTCAGAATTGTTATAAAATGTCGCATCGAAGGAACCAAATGCATAATTAGAATCGTATTTCAGTTCAATTTCATAACCTGAGAGCTTAAAGCTGTCATAGTTTTTCATTACGATATAAGGGTGATATACCCCCGTTGGGTTCACTCCTTGAGAGAGATAGCCCTTTATATCATTATTAAAATAAGCCACACGTAATTTAGCATTATCTTCATCAAATATAAGGTTTTCTTTTTCTACATTCATTCCAACTTCAAATGATTTAGCATGTTCTGGTTTTAATGGAACATCAGGAGAATAAGAGTAGGTTTGCCCTGATGCTGTGGTCTCGAATAAACTCGGTTCTCTATAGCTATCAGAATATTTGGTATAAATATCAAATTCGTCAGTCACATGAAAACGTAGCTCACCCATTAAATCATTTTTCGGACCGTAGCTAATACTTTTACCTAAAACATGGTCATCAACATCAAAAGCGTGAATACGCCACCCGACTAAAGTACTCACCCATTCCCCTTTGTATGCCATATTGGTAAAGGCTGATTTATTCGTTCCTTTAGCATTACGCGTTACAGGATCTAACTCCTCACCGGGTATGGTTCCTTCTGGTGTCCAAATCGGTTGATAGGTTTTAGTCAATGGCTTTGATTTTTGTTGCATATATTCCACACCATAAGTGATATCGATAGGATAATCTGCAAACTCAGACGTATTTTCTAAGTTAAAGCCCATTCGTTCATCGGTATAGCGATGCTGATATTGATTACCGTAGTGCGCGGTAACATCATCCGTTGTGCCATTACGTTGTTTAAATTTACCTTTTGTCCACCAAAGGCCTAAATTCATGTCTACCCATAATGAATCGGGTTTATAAGAATAGTTTAAAGAGGCAGTATCAATATCTGCGCTACCTAATGACCACTGCGGCATTTTCCCATCGAATTGGTACCAATACGCCGCTAAAACCTCGCCTGCTTTTTGTTCATGATGTCGGTAATTTAATTCAATACTTGAGTATGGGTTAAGATAAATATTAGTTTTTAATAATGTTGACTGACTTTCATAGCTGGTATTAACGACTTCTTGCCCAGGTTTAATCGGAGCATCTGTATTTGCGTATTTATGATAACCATTTTTACCGGCAAAGAAGTTCCCTTGTTTTCTATCACTATGAGCCAACAAAATGTCAAATTTATCATTTCGATATGCAACCCCAGTCGTGATAGAGCCATTATTAAAATGTGAATTCTTAACACCGTTTGAAACACGATACCCAGACTCGCCTTTTTCATCTGAAGCGATAGTCGGGCGTCGGTTATTATTGTAAATATTCCCCTTAAATAAGAAACCAAATTGGTCACCTTGAGGAATAATACTATTTGCTGATAATGTTTTTAATTTAACCGTACCTCCGATGGCTCCTCCTGAGAATTTACTCATCGAAGCCCCTTTTTCGATCTCAATTGTATCGATTAAATCCATATCCACATAAGTTCTATCTGTACTTCCTTGGTAACCACGCCAAGTGTTGGTTGATTGCAAACTGCCATCAATGATAATAGGGACTCGCCCGTTTCCTTGTAATCCTCGAATACCGATATCCAGTGCACCGGCTTCATTTCGTGCATTATTAACTTGCAATGAAGTTTCATTGGCAAATATATCTGAATTGGTCGTTCCTCTTACTGTAGAAATATCATTGGCGTCTATTTGCTTGCTATTTGACTTTATTTTGCTGGCTGTGACGAGAAGTTTATCTTTTTGAGTTGTGGTATTGGTTTGATTCGCTAATGCTGTGCTTGAAGAACATATAATAATTAAGCTAATTATGTTTTTATTTTGAAATATCATTTAAGTAATGCCTTCATTAATTAATGATGATTAGATAGACGTGAAGAAATAGCGTATAAAAGATGTGAGGATACATTTTTTATACTTTTCCATTTATGCATTTAAAGTAAATTTAAGTGCTATGCCATAGATGTAACTAGTCCGAAAAACCTTATTTATTGAATGGTTACGTACTCATTTCCCTTGTGAATATTAATAAGCCTTGGAATATACACCAATGATAATAATGATCAAGATCATAATGAATATCATTTGCATTATCATTAAGATTATTAGTGTTAATTGACTTACCTTTATTCTTTAATCGCATAAAAAAAAGCGACTGATATAAATATCAATCGCTTTATACATAAAAATTGCGTGAATAGGCTAATCGTGTAATGGCGGGGTTCTCACCGACCTATCACCTGCGACATAATAGTCTGCATCACTAGTCGGTAATGGAGGACGGTTTCGAATTTTATCGGCAATTTTCTCCGCGATCATGATGGTCGTTGCATTTAAATTTCCGGTAATAATCAACGGCATAATAGATGCATCGATAACACGTAAATTTTCAATACCGTGAACTCGTCCTGCACCATCAACTACCGCCATATCATCATGACCCATTTTACAGGTTCCGCATGGGTGAAAAGCGGTTTCTGCTCTTTCGCGGACAAATGCGTCTAGCTCTTCATCTGTACTAACCTGTTTTCCAGGGCTTATTTCCTCTCCGCGATATGGGTCAAGTGCAGGCTGAGCCATAATTTCACGGGTAATACGAATAGCAGCACGGAACTCTTCCCAATCCTGTTCCGATGACATGTAATTAAACAAAATACTCGGATGTTGCCTTGGGTCTAAAGATTTTAAGCGAACACGACCTCGACTAGGGGAGCGCATTGAGCCCACATGAGCTTGAAAACCATGCTGATTGACTGCATTACTGCCATTGTAGTTAATCGCCACAGGCAAAAAGTGGAATTGAATATTTGGCCATGCAAATTTTTCACTGGTACGAATAAACCCACCCGCTTCAAATTGGTTACTTGCCCCAACTCCAGTACCTTTAAATAGCCATTCCGCACCGATTTTGGGCTGATTAATCCATTTTAATGCAGGATATAATGAAACAGGCTGTTTGCATTCATACTGCAAATACATTTCAAGGTGATCTTGCAGGTTTTGCCCAACACCGGGTAAAACATGGACAGGCGAAATATTAAATTCAGCTAAAACATCTTCAGGCCCCACGCCAGAGCGCTGCAAGATTTGCGGTGACGCTATCGCCCCCGCGCACAATAAAACTTCTTTACGTGCTTTCACCACTGTAGCTGCCGTGCTCTGACCTTGGTAATACTTCACACCAACCGCTTTTTTACCTTCAAATTCAATGGTATCTGTTGTCGCATGCGTCACAATGGTAATATTTTTGCGCCCTTTCGCTTGGTCTAAATACCCACGACCAGTACTTGCTCGACGACCTTGTGGCGTAACAGTGCGATCCATTGGACCAAAGCCTTCCTGCTGAAACCCATTTAAATCATCTGTTTGCGGGTACCCTGCTTGTACACCTGCTTCCACCATCGCATGAAACAATACATTATTCCCCGTTTTCGGCGTCGTTACACTTACGGGGCCTTCACTACCATGGTAATCATTCGGCCCAATGTCTCGGCTTTCTGCTTTACGAAAATAAGGTAGACAATCAAGATAACGCCAATCTTCTAAGCCAGGCGCCTTTGCCCATCCATCAAAATCCATGGCATTACCACGGATATAACACATCCCATTAATCAATGATGAGCCACCAAGCCCCTTTCCACGGCCACACTCCATACGGCGGTGATCCATATGTGGTTCAGGGTCAGTTTCATAAGCCCAATTATAACGTCGCCCTTGTAATGGGTACGCTAATGCCGCTGGCATTTGTGTGCGAAAATCGAACCGATAATCCGGTCCACCTGCTTCAAGGAGCAGCACAGTAACATCAGGATCTTCTGTCAGGCGGGTAGCAAGAACGTTACCGGCTGAACCAGCACCGATAATAATATAGTCATAGACCATTGTTATCTCCTCTGTTTCAGTCAAATTAAAATGATGTGATTAAAAAACGGATGTAAATTCCCCCAACTCCACTTGAATGGATTTCACTTGTGTATAATTTTGCAGTGTCATTACGCCATTTTCACGACCAACGCCAGAATGCTTATATCCGCCCACAGGCATTTGAGCAGGTGATTCACCCCATGTATTAATCCAACAAATTCCAGCCTCTAATTGATGGATAACCCGATGCGCGCGTGTTAAATCTTGTGTCACGACCCCAGCTGCAAGCCCATAGACGCTATTGTTTGCACGAGCAATCACTTCATATTCTGATTGATAACTCAAAATATTCATTACAGGACCAAAAATTTCTTCCTGCGTGATCTGCATTTCATCGTGGCAATCAGTGAATACCGTTGGTACAACATACGCACCTTGTGCAAAATCACCATCCATTAAGCGTTCACCACCACACAATAATTTCGCGCCTTGCTGTTTACCTAACGCAATATAACGCAGCACATTTTCCATGTGAGCAAAACTGACTAATGGCCCAAAGTTAGTATTTTCGTCAGTGGGTGAACCTATATTAATCCGAGCTACACGCTCAATGACCTTGTCTTCAAACTGCGATTTAAGCAATTCAGGGACAAAAACCCGTGTTCCATTGGTACACACTTGGCCTGAACTATAAAAATTCGCCATCATGGCAATATCCGCGGCTTTATCTAAGTTTGCATCATCAAAAATAATCAGGGGTGATTTACCGCCTAGTTCCATCGTCACCTCTTTTAATGAAGAGGCTGACGCATTCGCCATCACTTTTTTACCCGTTGCGATCCCCCCTGTGAATGAAACTTTGGCAATATCAGGGTGCTCTGTTAACCATTGGCCCACTTCACCGCCTTGCCCGGTCACCACGTTAAATACCCCTGCTGGCACGCCCGCTTCCGTATAGATTTCAGCCAACTTTAAGGCCGTTAACGAAGTGACTTCACTGGGTTTGAACACCATGGCATTACCTGCTGCCAGTGCTGGAGCAGACTTCCATAATGCGATTTGAATAGGGTAATTCCATGCGCCAATCCCTGCCACCACCCCCAGCGGTTCACGGCGGGTATAAGCAAATGCGCTATCACGCAGAGGGATCTGCTGCCCTTCAAGCATAGGGATTAACCCTGCATAGTATTCAAGGACATCCGCCCCTGTAACGATATCCACATAACGAGTTTCAGAAAGTGGTTTCCCCGTATCAAGCGTTTCGAGGTAAGCCAGCTCGTCGTTACGTTCCCGTAAGATATCCACCGCACGGCGTAAAATACGTGAGCGTTCCATTGCGGTCATTGCCGCCCATACTTTCTGGCCTTGTTTGGCGCTTTCTACCGCCCATTGGATATCTTCAAGCGTCGCAGACTGCAAATGCGCGATAGTTTCGCCATTTGCAGGGTTGATTGCAGGAAATTGCCCGCATTCAGGTTGTGAACTGTCGACATAACCACCATGAATATAAAGCTTATGTATCGGTGGATGTTGCATATTATCTCCTCTGAGTGGGTGATTAGGTTCCGATAACCTCTACACGTTTCAGTTGCATATCGATATACTCGTTGGTGATTTTGAGTGCATCCTCGACAGGAAATTGTTCATTACTCAAAGCACTCCGTAACCATAGGCCATCAATTAAAGCAGCTAGCCCCTTCGCGGCCATCCGTGCATCCGCTTTGCTTAACACTCGCCCAAATTCATAACTTAAATTTGAATACAAACGCCGGTCATTGACCTGTTGTAAACGATTTAAATTTGGTTGATGCATACTGCTAGCCCAGAAGGCTAGCCATGTTTTCATCGCCGCCTCACTGGTTTGCGTTGGGTCAAAGTTGCCTTCAACAATTGCTTGAATGCGCAATTTTGGCTCCGCCCCAGCTAACATGCGTAAGCGTATTGCTACCGCAAACCCCAATTGATATTGAATATGCCGCATAGTAGCTTCAAGTAAGCCATTTTTATCACGAAAATAATGGCTAATAATTCCTGTAGAAACCCCGGCTTTACGGGCAATTAACACAAAACTGGCTTCCTGCATTCCAACTTCATTAATCACTGCCAATGTGGCTTGAATTAACTGTTGTTTACGTATCGACTGCATTCCTATCTTCGGCATGGTATTTGAACCTAAAAAATACATTGATCCCTTGTATTAAACGTTTTTTTAATTGAATGTTCAATCAATATTAACTATTGTTTACAACAATTCATTCACAATTAACATAAAGGAGAGGATAACGAAAATCAAATCTTTGCTAATAAATCAATTAATTAGCTAAGAAAGTAATTTTAACCTGTTAAATAAATAAAAATGTGGAACTACCAATGACATCTCAAAATAGTCCGAAAAATAAGCAGAAGGATAAATTGAATTCTGTGGTTTTTTTTACTTCCGCCGGTCTTATTCTGGCGTTTTCTTTTTTCACCATCTTAATGACCGAAACAGCAAATCAGTGGATCGTTGCCGCCCTTGGGTGGGTATCCAAAACCTTTGGTTGGTATTACCTGTTAGCAGCGACGCTTTATATTGTTTTCGTGATTTTCGTTGCCACTTCGCGCTTTGGTAATATCAAGCTCGGCCCCGAGCAATCTAAACCTGAATTTAGCGTACTCAGTTGGTCTGCGATGCTATTCGCCGCAGGAATCGGTATCGACTTAATGTTTTTCTCTGTCGCTGAACCGGTTACCCAATATATGCTGCCACCAACGGGTGAAGGCGAAACCTTAGAAGCAGCTCGTCAGGCGATGGTGTGGACCCTGTTCCACTATGGCCTAACGGGCTGGTCTATGTATGCCTTAATGGGAATTGCACTGGGTTATTTCAGTTATCGTTATAACTTGCCGTTAACCATTCGCTCCGCACTTTATCCTATTTTTGGCAAACGGATTGACGGCCCGATTGGCCACACCGTGGATATTGCTGCAGTACTAGGGACGATTTTCGGTATCGCAACAACTCTGGGGATCGGTGTTGTTCAGCTAAATTATGGCCTCAAAGTATTATTCGATTTACCTCAAGGGCTTCCCGTGCAAAGTGGATTGATTCTGCTATCGGTGATTATGGCAGTGATCTCCGCCACATCAGGGGTAAATAAAGGCATTCGCGTATTATCAGAGCTCAATGTGCTTTTAGCATTTGGTTTGATTTTGTTTATTTTATTTGTCGGCGATACCGAGTTCTTACTTAATGCCTTAGTGCTGAATGTGGGGGACTATATCAATCGCTTTATGGGTATGACTCTCAACAGCTTTGCCTTTGATCGCCCAACCGATTGGATGAATAGCTGGACGCTGTTTTTCTGGGCATGGTGGGTCGCATGGTCGCCGTTTGTTGGCTTATTCCTCGCGCGTATATCTCGCGGTAGAACCATTCGACAATTTGTGATTGGTACTTTAATCATTCCATTTGTTTTCACACTATTGTGGTTATCTATTTTTGGTAATAGTGCATTGTATGAAATCATTCACGGTAATAGCGAACTTGCCAAAACCGTGCTCGACGCCCCCGAAAAAGGCTTCTATTCACTACTTGAGCTATATCCCGGCTTTGGCCTAACCGCCTCCGTTGCCACAATTACTGGGCTGTTATTCTATGTTACCTCAGCGGACTCCGGTTCTTTGGTATTAGGCAATTTCACCTCAAAACTCAGCGATATTAACAACGATGCGCCCAATTGGTTGCGGATTTTTTGGTCTGTCGCGATTGGTTTACTCACCTTAGGGATGTTAATGACAGATGGCGTCGCTGCGTTACAAAATACGACAGTGATCATGGGCTTACCATTTAGTTTTGTTATCTTCTTTATTATGGCTGGGCTATATAAGTCATTAAAAGTTGAGGACTTTAGACGGGTCAGTTCATTAAATACCAATGCGCCAGCACCACTGTATGGCAATGGAACACTCAATTGGAAACAACGTTTAGGACGAGTGATGAATTTCCCCGGAACAACGTATACCCAGAGAATGCTTGATTTAGTCTGTATTCCAGCCATGCAAGAAGTGGCAAAAGAGCTCAGTTTAAGGGGGGCAAAAGTGGAATTTAACACCTTACCACCGATTGCTGATGAGCGATTAGACCATTTAGAGTTAACGGTCGACCTTGGCGAAGAACAAAGCTTTATTTACCAAGTATGGCCTCAGCGCTATTCGGTTCCTGGTTTTACCTATCGCGCACGTTCAGGAAAATCCCATTATTACCGCTTAGAAACTTTCTTATGGGAAGGCTCGCAAGGGAATGATTTAATGGATTACACCAAAGAACAGGTGATCAGTGATATTCTCGACCAATATGAAAAACATATGAATTTCATTCATTTAAGCCGTGAAGCTCCCGGTGCAACCTTAACATTCCCTGAATCTGTATAATGTGAACTCTAAGGGGGCTATGCTCCCTTAGAGTCAACACAAACCAATAGTTAATAGGGACGACCCGCTTGCTCTAGCATTTTTTTCATTTGCTCGCGGTCATTCATCCAAGCCATTGAATTAGGGCACCCTGCTCCCGTCGGGTTAACATCACACACATTAAAGCGCTGTGGAAACGCGTTTTCATCTGTATTTCGCTGCTCTAACAACGCTTGATAACTTTGCTCTTCTTGAGAAAGTTTCTTTTTGGGATCAAAGACAAACTTTTGTTGTGCCTGTAATTCTTTAATTCCTTGGTAGTCTTTATCAAACTCACGATCAGCGGGTGACTTCTCTTTAAATGTAAAGTCGCTGGCAAAGCCATAAGAAGTGAAACAAAGAAAAATAATAACAATAACCTTTTTAAACATATCAATTTCCTGCTGTGTCCATAAGCGAATATTATATGTCAGCAGCAACACTGAATGTTGTATAATAATAAGTGAAATTTATAAAAACCTTAATATTCAAATAAGTAATTTATATGAGTTATTAAATCAATTGATTGATACATCGTTGTTAATGGCTTATCAGAATAATAAGGGTGTTTTTCCACCAACCATCACCCCACAACATCCATTAATTTTTGTTATTTTTTAACCTTGTTATCCCCTTCAATTTTGTCCACGTATATAAGCTCAACTTCAAAACAAATCAGAATAATTAATTAGTTCCATAATGGGTTTATTTTAAATCTATTGGTTGTTTTTATGACAATGTGAAAATGAAATATTAATCTCAAAAAGGGTGTTTACGCAGCATATGATGATGCAAATGACAATCTAAGTGTCCCTGCTGCGTGGGGTAATACAAATTTGAAAGAAGGCAAAGCGCCAGCTCCTAGATAAAAAGTAGAGGTAGGCGAATAAGCAAATATAAGTTTATGATCCGGCTTTCTGAACGCAGTCGACAGCGAATCACGTCCATTTCCATGATCAAAACCGACCTATAACCTATTAGGTTACTAATAATTTTTGTTCTTGTTCCAGAGTCTATTTTCTATAAAAGTGACCTTGTCCTATCAATTACGCCGCAGAGCATAGGCTGAAATTTCCTTTTATAAATTAATAAACTAAGGATATACAATGCATAAAACTTATTTTGGTCCTTATATGGATGTCAGTGTTGATGCAACTTGGAATGATTGGCAAAATTACCCAAATGGCAGACCTAATGCCAAATATAGCCAAGCCGCTATTAAGTATGGGGTAGATATACTGTCTCTTGGTTTTTTAACCGCCACATTGGATAAAAAAGCAGCATGGTCAGCCCAGCCATCCATGCCCATTAGTTGGGCTAAACCTTTGTGTGATGAACTGATCGCAGGCGGTGTTAAAGTTGCTGTTTCATTTGGGGGAGCCGCTAACCAAGATGTTTCATTGGTACAAACACAAGAACAGCTCATCAACACCTACCAAGAAGCCATTGATACACTCAGCGCCTCACATATTGATTTAGATTTCGAGAATGGTCTGTACGATGCTGATAATGCATTTTCTGCCTTAAAAGTCATTGTAGATAATAATCCACAAATCACCCTCAGCTTAACCTTGCCGACTATGCCAACAGGGCTAACCAGCACAGGCTTAGCACTCGTGAAAAAATCGGTCGATGCGGGTTTAATGATGAAGGTTAATGGGATGGCAATGGACTACTACGACCCGAATATCACGAGCCTTGGGGATGCAGCGGTAAAAGCCGCCAATAGCATCAAAAACCAACTAAAACCGCTATACCCGGGGATAGACGATAACGAACTCTATAATTATGTACAAATTACACCCATGATTGGTCTCAATGATGACCTCACCATGTTTAACTTTAATGATGTCAATATTCTCGCTGAATTTGCTAAAAATAATGGCCTTAACTTGGTGTCAATGTGGAGTTTAACCCGTGACCGCCCGGGAAATAAACCTTTCCCAGAGGCCATCAGCTCTGGCAACCCAGAACAAACCTATGAATTTGAATATACTGATTTATTTACTCAACAACTTAATTCATAAATAGCCCATATCACCAATATTATGGATATTGGTGATACCCCATTTTCTGTGAAATATTACGCCCGGCTGTTTTCAGTAATTCGACATAATCGCCAATGCGTTGTTCATCAAAACGAATAGTTGGGAACGAAATCGATAGCCCTGCAATCACATGACCTAACCGGTCGTACACCGGTACTGCAATACAACGTAGACCTAACTCTTGCTCTTCTCGGTCCTGCGCATAATGGCACTCACGCACTACGGCTAATTCCGCCAGCAAGTCCTCTAGAGTTAAAATCGTCGTGGCTGTTTTTTGGCTGAAAGTTTCATCTTTCAATGCTAGACGAATCGCTTGTTCATCTTGCCAAGCGAGTAAAATCTTACCGATTGCAGTGCAATATAATGGGTTACGACGCCCAACTCGTGAATACATACGCAAATTATAACTCGAGTCTATTTTATGGATATAAATAATGGCATCTTCATCTAATGCACCCAAATGCACCGCTTCATGAGTCAGTTGGCCAATGCGGCGCATTTCTTTATCCGCAATTTCGATTAAGTCAACATACTCGAGGGACTTCGCACCTAATTCGAAGAGCTTCAAGGTCAGTGAATACTTATCTGCTTCACCTTCTTGTTCGACATAACCCAACTGCTTCATCGTTTGCAAAAAACGAAATGTGGTGGCTTTTGACATCAACAAACGTTGGGACAATTCAGATACACCAATCTCCTTTTGCTCTCCAAGGGCACTAAGAATACTAAATACCTTTACTACCGCTGATACGGCATCCGTTTGTGTTGTCTTATCCATTACCTTTCCATCATCCTATAAATTGCAGCCTATAAATTGATAGCAATATTATACCCCAAATTAACGAAACTAACTGATATCACCTAAGTTTGAGTAGCATAATTGTCTCTTCATTCAAAAACAAGAACGATGATTCGATATTTTTAAAACGGCGTTTCATTTTTATTGAAATTGGCAATGAAATGCGCTTTAATAGCACTATCAAGTCAGCAATAGTTTACTAATTCGGTGGTGAAAATGAGTGCATATCCGCAAGTTGCCGTTATTGGCGAATGCATGGTTGAGTTGCAAAAATCGGGTGAGCTTTATAAACAAACGTTTGGTGGGGATACACTAAATACCGCACTATACCTGTCTCGTTTAACCAAAGATCACGGTGTGACAACCCGTTATATCACCGGTTTAGGCAAAGACCCATTCAGCCAACAGATGCTAAACAGTTGGCAACAAGAAGGCATCAATACTGAAGAAGTGTTTATTTCAGACAAACATTTGCCCGGAATGTATTTGATCGAAACCGCTGCCGATGGCGAACGTCGTTTTTTCTATTGGCGAGATAATGCCGCGGCAAAATTTTGGCTTGATGAGAATAGTAAGGCACACACACAGCAAATTCTAAATTCACAACAATTTATCTATTTAAGTGGCATCAGCCTAGCCATTTTGCCTGACGCTTCACGTCAGTTACTATTTGAAATGTTACAACAAGCTAAGCAGCATGGTGCCAAAATTGTGTTTGATAATAACTATCGCCCAGCACTTTGGCCTTCGAAACAAGCCGCCCAACAAGCATACCAGCAAATTCTCACGTTAACCGAGATCGCTTTTCTGACCTTTGATGACGAACAACTGCTTTACGGTGATATTGATGAAACCAATGCAATTGCACGTACCCAACAATATGGAGTGAATGAGATTGTGATTAAGCGCGGTGCCGATGCCTGTTTTGTGGTTATTGATAACGAACGCATTGAAGTTCCTGCCAATAAAATAAGCCATGTGGTTGATACCACTGCCGCAGGGGATTCTTTCAGTGCCGGCTACCTTGCTTGCCGTATTTTAGGTGGTAACCCATGCGAAGCGGCAAAAACAGGTCATTTACTGGCTGGAACCGTCATCCAACACCGGGGAGCGATTATTCCATCCGAGGCCATGCAAATCACTGCTTTAGTAAAATGTTAAGAGGCTTTAACCATGAATCAATTACTTGAAAAAATTAAGAAACTCAATGTTGTTCCTGTTATCACCATCAATAATGCAGAGCATGGCGCGCCATTAGCAAAAGCCTTAGTGGAAAATAGTCTGCCATGTGCTGAAGTCACCTTCCGTACCCCTGCCGCGGTACAAGCGATTAAAAATATGCGTGCTGCCTACCCTGAATTACTGATTGCCGCAGGTACCGTATTAACCACAGAGCAAGTTGACCAAGCCATTGAAGCGGGTGTGGATTTTATCGTCAGCCCGGGCTTTAACCCGAAAATTGTGGCTTATTGCCAACAAAAGAACGTGATTATTATTCCTGGGGTGAATAACCCAAGCCTAGTGGAACAAGCCCTTGAATTTAATCTCACCACCTTGAAATTCTTCCCAGCCGAAGCCTCTGGTGGGGTTGCCATGCTCAAAGCACTCAGCGCCGTTTACCCGGTTAAGTTTATGCCAACTGGCGGTATTGGTGTGAAAAATATAAAAGAATACACAGCACTACCTGCTGTATTAGTGTGCGGCGGTTCATGGATGGTACCCAATGACCTTATTGACAGTGAAAACTGGCAAGAGCTCGGCAAACTCATTGCCGAAGCCGCAACTATTTAATTAACAATAAAAAATCTCGTTGTCGTTATTACGCCCTTACTGGATGGTAAGGGCTTTTTTGTTGTTCGTGTTCATTAAAATATTGTTTAATTATTAGCTTTATCAAATTAATCAAAGAATATAATACAATTTACTAATAATTTAGATTTTAGATTTACTTAAATAATTTACAAATAAATAAGAGTTGAATAAAACTGCATACATTTTATTTTCGCAGAAGAAAACCAATAAAGTTTATTTTATTAATACTACTTATATACCCCATTAAAAATCTTATTAACTATCTAATAATATAAAGTTCAAATAACACTTCGGCAACGAGATATAGCTTCCTTTATCGCTTCACCGAGTTCTTCATCAGAAACACTATCAGGCAAAACAATATAGTCATCTTCAGTAAACCCATCCCCCGTCCATGTTTCTAGTTTTTTATGGAGTGTTGGCGTAATTATTATATGATTACCCTCTCGACAAATGTGGCATAACATCATTTTTAATAAAAAATCTTTACGACTTTTCGACTTGCATAATTTTTTCCCATCATTAATCCATTTTTGATAGGCCAAAGATACACCATCACGACTAAAAATATCCTCAGGCGTATTTATATCAATTATTCTACTATTATTCAGTGCTAAAATTATCGTTTTGCCTAACTCCCACATATCAACCTCATTCGAAAGATGATAAATAGGCATTTTATAGTCCAAAACATGAAGATTATAACGCGAAATGGTATGTATAAAATAATATTGCTCATTAAAATAAACATTTACCCAAGACTCTTTAGTAGAAGAATTACTCACCTACCCTCCTTGCTTTACAATTATTACTCTAAGACTTATATTCTTTTCTGCTGCATACATTATTGACTGATTGATTTCCAGCCATTGTGATGCTGTTGTTTTATCTGGAACGCCTAACTCTATTGTTTTAATTTTTATATCTGAGCTTTTCAATTCAACACCTGATTTACTAGCACCTTTAAAATCATTTACTTTATTAATATAACTGATAAGTACTCGATTTATTTCATTCTTCTTTTGGTATGTCTTTGCACCCGTATTTAAGGTTTTCACACTTATAACTTCTCCCTTTGAAAAATAATCGAAAGTTTCAAACCCATAAGGCATCCTTTCTGCTTTCTTAAAATTTCTATGCACACCAATATAATCTTCAAATGGATAGCCTTGCTTGTAAACGCCTTCGCCAAAAGCCATATAGGTTTTTCTACCGTCCGGCTCAATTCTATATATTTCTTTGATATCTATAATAGGCCAAGATTTTTTACCATTCAATAGTGCATCAACATAACGGCCTGAATTCGCTGATATGCTAGCAGCACTTTTAACAGTAACAATATATCCTGCTACCTTAGTAAATAGTTGACCCGTTTCTAAACCCGCATTAAACGCACCATCAGCTCCAGCTTTCTGATATTCGATTTCAATTCTATTAATTCGATTTAGAATATCTTGTTTTTCACCCTCAGCTATATCACTGAACATTGTTTCACTTGTTAATAAAGCACGTATCCCATCCCATGTTTCTTCATAATTTATTGTTCCATTTACAACATCTTTTAATGTATCCCATAACTCTGCAGGAACTCCCGCAACGAAACCGGCAGCAAAAATACCATCCTGATTACTACTGGCTAATCCCCATTTGATATGGATCCCAGCACGCTTAAAAAGATTAGACTCAGCAGCTAGCTCTTTTTCCATTAACTCACGTTGCTTGTGAGATAAATAGTTATAACGAAAAGTATTCTCAGCACTATTTGCTGCGCTATAAACCCCTCCGGGTTCGCCAGTAAATATCGCACCTGCAAATCCGCCAAAAGCTTTCGCTATTTGAGCTTTTTGTTCTGCTTTCTTTTTCCATTCATGCGCCTGAATTAAATTATCATCTAGAGCAATCGCTGCAAATTCCGCAGCAAGCGCACCAACAACAGCACCTTTTGTATTGTTACCTGAAAGCTCAGCAGCAAGCCCGCTCACAGCTGCATGACTGAGCATTTTCCCTGATTGACCTAAAATTTGCCCATTATCGCCAATTAGCCTAGCACCCTCTGCATTCAGCTGATTTGCTACATTACCTAAAAATGCATTTTTTAAATTTTGAGTAAAACTACCACCTTGAATTGATGTATTAATGCTTGAACTAACAACAGATTGTGCCGCAACACGTTGTGCCACATTACGCCAATCACCATCACTCAATAAAGGTAGCTTCGCTTCAGCCCCAGTTCCTTCTCCCCAGCCCATATGAACATCTAAACCACTGAGTGCACCGGAAACAGCCATCTGGGTAATAATCGATTTAACCGTTTCACTCCGGCCTAATGCATTAAATGTTTTTGTTAAATCCCCTTTATTTTCAACCAATGCATTAGCTGTTTGAGTTGATAAAGCCATCACACCACTATAAGCCGCCCCTGATATTGCAGCTCCTGTCACACCACTAGATCTGGATGATGCCCAAGCTGCAAACTCGGTTGCTGTTCCATGAGTCATTGCTGCAACTGAAATCATAATCAGTGCTGACACTACAGGGTTTAAATGCTGACTTTCATAATCCCATTGCTCATAAGCATCTTTAACAATATCCCATTGGATATCTTTACGACCTTTTAAACTGGCTAGCCATTTAGTTTCATCCCTTTTCCCTAATTCATTAAGGACACTTTCTAAATTTTGAGCATTTTTAGCTTTAACATCTACACTCACACCATTCGCAGCACCAACAGTCAACGCACCACCAATATGTAATGAGGGTAATACCCATGTGTCCTCTTTATACCCCTTATCGCGATGAGTAATATAAAAGCCAGTTGAATTAGAAATGACTTGCTCAAACTTATTATTTTTAACTGCTTTAAAATTTACCTTACCAGTCTGGCTAGTTATATTTGCATTTTGTCTGGAATTTAGTTTTGTAGCTTCTAGTGTGATATCGTCTTTGGCAAATAGGTTGATATCTTTATTTGCGACAAATTCAGAGACTTTATTCGTAGCAGATTGAAAGTTTTTTATTTCATGGGTCGAACCCCAGAAGCATGATTTTATACCTAAAAACGATTGCAATATTTACGCTCTTCCTCCCACTTAGTCGTTTCAACCATAGATTGTGCGTAAAGGATCCCCCCCTTAGCTGCAATATCAATAAAGCCTTTCGCCGCAAGTTTTGTTGCTTGAAATAATGTACTACCATTTGATAATAAGATGATATTTTCCCCGCTATTAATCTCTGATCTCCGTTGTTCCCTTTTATCTGTATTATTTTTTCGACCTTCTTCTGTTAATGCTTCAAACTTGATATTGTTATCACTTGTAATTGTGATATTTTTACCTGCTTCTAACTTAGCGCCTCGACTAACAAAATCTCCAGCAGAACTTAAAACAATATCTTTACCACTCTCTATTGAAGTGACTAAAGTTTTCCTTTCATAAAAATTCCTAGTTGGAAAGTCAGTCAAGGAATATGATGTAGAATCAAGAGTAAGTTGTTTGCCCGCTGATAGTGTGATATTTCTCCCACTCGAAAGGTTAGCTGAAATGATCCCGATATCTTCACCACTCATCATAGTGAGATCTTTTTTAGCGGAAATGGGAGCAATTAGTTTCTGTTTTTGTGAATGAGATAATACTCGCGTTAATTCATTAGCTTTTTCTGGTAAAAAATATGCATCTAGTGTGTCCGTAAGAACAGCATCGTATTCTCTAGAAGAGAATCGAGGTCTAATTGAAAGCTCAGAGCCATTTATAAAATTAATGTTATTATTAGAATAAAAACCATAACCTGATGAAAATAAATTACCACCCGCTTGAAGCAATAAATCTTTATTTGTTTGTATCTTCCCTCTATTACCAAGGAAGTTATTAAAGTTATTTTTATATTTTTCACTATCCCATAACTCTTTAACTCGTATCTTAGGGGTGTTTATATCGCTTTCAAAAAATAATATATTTTCACCTGCATTTACAGAGAAATTATTTAGAGGTTTGATTATTGAATCGAGTAAAATTACATTTCCTTTTGCTTGTACTAAGATGTCATTTTTAATTGAAATATTCCCTTCATATGCTTTTCCATTTTTATTGCAATATCTTTCAGGCGTGTCATTTGAAATCAACACACTGCCTTGTAAAGATTTTATAAACGCATTATTTGCATTTACTTGGCTATTTTTCCTTACTTCGATATTTTTATCAGCTGAAAGAATAAAATCATGCTTTGTATCTATTTCTGCATTTTCTAAATCAATATTTGTATTAGAAAATATGTATACATCCTGTTCGGATTTTAACCCATGATTAATTTTAACGTCCCCCCCCTTGATAAAAATATTTTTAGCAGTAACTATATTAGGTACTTCCTGAATGATTTCTTTATCTTTCGGCAGAACGATGAAAGGTTCATCATCATAATAATCAAGGTGAGAATAGCGATTAGATGGATATAGCTTACTTGCTTTTGAGTTGCCATAATCAGGTTTATTAATAATGCTTTTAACAAAGCCATTGCCTAATGATGTTCTATCATTGGATGTATATCTAAAATCCACATCCTCTAAGAAATCACTCATAAAATTATTACCTGCGACAATACTGGCAGGAGCATAAATAGGGTAGTCTATTTGGCGTAATGCAAAAACCTCATCAGGTAGTCTATATCCAGTAATACTATAATCTATAAATTGATTGCTAATGGCAGGGCTATCTGTGAATGTTAATTCATTCCGCATAGCATTTGGTGTAAACCTATAATAACGCTCATGTTCGTTTTGAACTAATAAACTACTATTTATCAAGTTCCTCCCTGTCAATATCATATTTTCTTTTGATTTTATATTACTACCATAGTTTAATAATTCATTAGCGGATATATATAAGTTCTTACCAGCCAAGATATCACCTGTTTTACCAATAGTTTTATAGGCATATTTATAATTCCCTAGGTTAATAACAGGTAGGGAAGAAATGGGAACTGTACCACCAAGTAATCTATTTAAAAACTCCAAGTTTCTTTTTGGGTCACTAATCCCAGAATTGACAAAATAACTATTTTGCCAGTCTCTAAAATCATAGGCGGGCACATCATAATTATGTGTCAGAAAATAAAGAACTCCATCATTTGTTATTCCTTCTTTTATCGGGTTTAAAATAATGGGGTTTTTAAATTCCTTACCCACTACATCATTAGAAAAAACAGATTTTTTATTATCACTACCTTGAGCGGTAAAATATAGTCCCTCTAAGCTTCGGTTATTTGCAACCTCTTTCGCTCTAACAACCAAGTCTCCCTTTTCTGTTTTAATCGTTGCAGACTTATTTACGATAGATTGACTTAAATCTCCAATTGCATTTTTTTGTATCCACAAGTTCTCTTTCGCTTGAACAAGTGCTTTTTCACCCGTATTTTTAATTGTATCAGAAAAAATGCGCATATCCTTACCTGCTATAATCTCGCCTTCATTGACTAAAGAATTTGTCGCAAGGGTAATATCATTTTTCGCATTTAGTTTTGAATTTTTATTAATATAGAGTTCTTTACTACTAACATTAATTTCATTTTTTGATTGAATATTACCGTTTGTTGTGATTTTTCCATCAGTAGTTAGTATTAAGCTTCCTTGTGTGGTGTGAATGTTATTTAAATTGACTCCTATACCTGATGCTGTACTCGTTAATTTGATTTGACCAGCATACATGCCTCCAAGTGCTTTTGTATCAATAGCAATAATAGGGCTTTGTATTTCAGCATTAATTGATGTTACAGTTCCTTTTTAGAAATCAATACGATTATTCCCATGCATCAATGAGACATTTTTCCCTTTAATTTGCCCATTAAGCATCATTGCTTGGCTAATAATATCCGTATAATTTGGGGATTCGGCATTCATTCCTTTATTGCCAATGGTGATCGTCCCTTTTTTTACTTCAATAGCAGATAACTGACCGTCGCTACCAAGAAATGGTTTTCCTGTTGTTAGGGTGAGCGCGGGAATATTGATAAAGCCACATCCATTGCACGTTATTCCATTTGGGTTTGCTATAACCACATTTGCAGGTTTTCCCGCCACTTCCAATTTTCCAAGTAACTGGGACTGACTATTACCTACAACTTCATTAATAATCAGTTCTGCATTAATTTTTCTTAAATTATTGTTTCCATTTATGTCCCCTGCGAGTTGAGTTTTTACAGTATTTTTTGAATTATTTAATATAATACCTTTTTCAGGTACATTAAATTGTTGGTATTTATTATGCGAAATACCATTTTCATTTGGAGTAGCTATATTAATAATATTCGTATTATTTTTTTGATAAACTGAAGAGTCCCCCCCTAAAACTAAAATATTATTACCCCACGATGAATTAATCGGAAATAATATAAACAAACACATCAGATAATAGATAACAAAACACTTAAAATGTGGCGTTTTATTTTTAACCATAAACTTCCCCTATATAGATTATGAGTTAACTTGAACATTCCAATATAATGACAAATTACCCACCTTTAATTTCGATGAATAACACAAGGAAGTACCAATACAAATTACCGACGAAAGTTATGGGTCTATTTTATAAGATAGGCTGAGTGTACAACCAACTAAAGCACTAACATCCCTTGTGTTCTAACTTCATTAACTAAAACATATTATGAGTTTAATTCCATTTTTCTTATACTGTTTCCATTACTTCCTTTTTTTAACACTTGGTTTTGTAACTCTTTTCTTTGATTTAATTCTGACATCAATCTTAGATTTTTATCTTGAGCATAGATATCCCTGACAATTGATAGTAATGTCAAAGAAGAATAAGCATATTTATTAAAAGCGAATATCAAGCTTATTATTTTTATAAAAATGAAAATAGTATTTTCCATGTATATATCCCTATATGACCTAACATGAAAAATAACGGTGATAAATATATCAGGCAAGCATCAAATTTATTAGATGTCTTATAAAAATTGAAGGTTAAAAAAATGATTAGCTTAAAAAGCAAATACAAGCATAACCACCATAAACCTAATTTACTTATTAAGGCTCGTGGTGGTGAATATTTAAATTATTGGCTAACTAACCAATAAAACGTTTTAGTTGTAGCCGCAGCATCTCATTTTCGCGCTGAAGCCGCTTATTTTGCTCCATCAAGCTCATGGCCATTGCAATTCCCGGCCAGTCAATTTCGAGCTCATGGTAAAGTCGCACAGCCCTTCTCACGATGATCACAGCGTGGTCGTCAAATAACCATTCATTGGCGGTTTCAATGGGTTGAATTATCCCCAGGCCGACAATTTCCTGTAATTCCTCTTCCGCAATACCTGTGTGAATACAGAAATCAATAACGGTTAATGATGTAAACTGTTCCATTATTTGCCTCCCCAATTTTTACGTGGGTCAAAACTCTGTTGAGTCTCCGCCAATTTCTGCCACAGCGCATCCGCTTCTGCATTACTGCTATTCGGCATCACGATTTTTATAATCGCATACAGATCCCCTGCTGCACCTTTATGTTTCAGTCCTTTACCTTTAATACGTAATTTTTGTCCGGCTTGGCTATTAGCAGGAACGGTGATCACAATTGGGTCTTTTAATGTTGGAATGGTGACTTTAGTTCCGAGGGCTGCCTCCCATGGAGCAAGCGGCACGACCACTTCTAAATCATGGCCTTTGATATCAAATAATGGGTGTGGTGCAATGCGGATGGTTATCCATAAATCGCCATTTTCACCGCCATTTTCCCCCGCAGTGCCTTGCCCTTTTAAACGGATGCGCTGCCCATCAATCACACCCGCAGGAATGGTCACATTGAGTGTTTTGGGGACTTCGTTTTCGATAAAACCAAAAGCGTTATAGACCGGTAGGTTATAGCTGATGGTACGCTTATGCGATTCTTGGCTTTCTTCAAGGAAAATAGCCAATTCAACTTCTAAATCCTGCCCACGATGACTTCGTGCCTGCCTTGTACTACCACCCCGAGCTCGTTGAGAAAACATCGATGAAAAAATATCATCAAAGCCGCCTGCATCAAACCCTTGCTGGGAATAGGTGTGGCTCTGTTGGCCTTGGTTAGCTTGGTTAAAATAAGGGTCATTCCTGTGTTCCCACATTTCATCGTATTCTGCACGTTTTTCTTTGTCACCAAGTACCGCCCAAGCCTCTGCAATTTCTTTAAAGCGCGCTTCGGCATCCGGTTCTTTACTAACGTCAGGGTGGTATTTTCGCGCTAAACGGCGATACGCGGTCTTAATGGTTTTTAAGTCATCGGTGCGTTGCACACCCATAATGCTGTAATAATCCTTTAGTTCCATAGTCATATCTCGTTCACTTGTCTGTTGAATAGAATTCTTATGGTATTTGCCCTGTTGGGCTAAACATCACGACTACCTTGAATTTAACTTAGGACATTTACGCAGTAATTGGAATAGCTAGGCTATGATAAAATTCCACAAAAAACAGGAAATTTATGTTATTTCCGGCTAAACCTAAAAGAGTGTCGTTTGATTACAAGGGGAAATCTATGGATGCTATTGCCAGTCGCCTGAACTATAAAGTCAATTTTGCCATCTCTATTGAGGATTTTATTCGATTAATTCGCCAGTCTCCATTTAAGGAAATGGTGCCAACCGATAATCTTACTCAATTAGATGCGATGCTGAATAATGCAGATTTATTGGTTAGTGCATGGGATGGCGAACAAGTCGTCGGTTTTGTCCGCACAGTAACGGATTTTAGTTCTTGTTGTTATATCTGCGAACTGGCCGTTGATGCGAATTATCAAAAACACGGCATCGACCGCCAATTAATGCGCCTCGCCGCTGAAGAACTCTCTGCCGACTGCCAAATTTTATTTTTTTCCACCGACAGCAATCTCACCGAATATTTAAAACTGGGCTTCACCCAATCCCCAAGAGCGTGGCACACCACGGCAGAGAACTATTTGGCTAGATCTGCCAATGAAAATTAATATTGAAATGTTATTTAGTAATACGATGCTTTAAACATTCACACAAAATAAATTTAAGAAAAGATCTTTTAACGCCGATGTGGATGCTCTAAATAATTCGTGCTACAGCTAGGCGGCTAGCTAGTTTAGCCCTAGGAGCATACACAAGTATGTGACTAGGGTGAACTAGTGAAGCCAACAACGCTGTGGTGCGAAGTATGACGAGCATCACTTAAGCCGCCCGCGGAGGCGCTTAATAGCCTGACTATGCAGCTGACTCACCCTTGACTCTCCCACATCCAACACCGCCCCAATCTCTTTGAGATTCAGCTCTTCTTGGTAATACAGTGTCAGCACCATTTTTTCGCGTTCTGGTAATTGATTAATCGCCGCCGCGATTTGGTCACGTAGGCTAGAATCCAGCAACAAACTCAGCGGGTTGCCGCCATCGTCTTCATCCATTTGCGGCTCACAGCTTTCCCCGTGAATTTCATGCCACTCATCGTAGGAAAACAGTTGACTATTATTGGTATCTAGTAGCGCTTGGCGATACTCCGCAAGGTCGATATCCAGCGCTTTGGCGATTTCCGGCTCAGTCGCACTTCGCCCTAACGATTGCTCCAGCACGCCAATGGCTTTGGTCATTTCACGCGCTTGGCGGCGCACACTGCGCGGCACCCAGTCACGGCTACGCAATTCATCTAACATCGAACCACGAATTCGCTGCACTGCATACGTGGCGAACGATGCCCCTTGGGTGACATCGAAACGTTCCAATGCATGCAGTAGACCGATGCCCCCTGCTTGGATTAAGTCGTCGATATCAACACTGGCGGGTAGTCTGACTTGCAGTTTCAGGGCTTCATGGCGTATTAGAGGGTAATAACGCTCCCATAGGCTATTTTTATTAATCACACCTTCGGCAGTATACAAATCACTCACAACCTGAATCACCCTTCAAGCTTTATAAAAGGTATTCATTATCTGTGTTGGTTTTGAATTCAATCCGTAGAGTAAGGCACTAAATGTGGCTTTATTTGCCTTATCCTAAATAGGTAAAATTTGAATGATTACCAGGTTAATGCTTGTTTTAACACAACTTTCAGAGGATTTCACGGGTAATACCAGTGGGAGTGGTTGTTTTGTTAAAACCACTTTTTGAACCATTTTTAGCTTTTGGTGTTTTGGCTTTAAAAATATGTTTCTTTAGCCTATATAGTTCGTGCTATAGCTAGGCGGCAAATAAGTTTATACCGATGAGCGTACATAAGTACGTGATTCGGATGAACTTATGAAGCCAACAACGCTATGGTGCGAAATATGACGGCTAATATGACGGGCAAAGAAAAGGCCAGCAATGCTGGCCTTCAATATAATCAACCAATTACGAATTAACGTAACAGGCTCAGAACACCTTGTGGAACTTGGTTAGCTTGTGCTAACACTGCAGTACCTGCTTGTTGCAGAATCTGACCACGGCTCATGTTAGAAACTTCAGTTGCGAAGTCAGCATCTTGAATACGGCTACGTGCTGCGCTCAGGTTGTTAACAGAGTTGTTCAGGTTATTGATGGTAGACTGCAGACGGTTTTGAATCGCACCTAAGTCTGAACGGAAGCTATCAACTTTCGCTAATGCTTTATCTAATGTTGCTAACGGGTTAATTGCATCTGTTTGTTTTTCATCTAATTGAGTAAGATTTTCAAATGCAATAGTTGATGCGACTTCCGCATCTTTTTCAGTTCCATCAGCGTTATACGTAGCATTACTACCTGGATCAAATGTTTGCTTTGCAGTAACTGTAACTTCCTTATCGCCAACTTTCCCTACGATATATACGTTACCCGTGTCTACAGTGCCATCTTCGTTTACTATTTGATAAACTTTAGCATCTTTCAGGTCTACCCCATCTACTTGCAAACCTGTCAATGCTGCTTTAGCTGCCGTATCTCCGATTGCAGGCCCATTTTCACCTTTCATCTCAGCGACATTAACAAATTTACCTTTCCCTGCACTTGCATTAAATTTGTCTAAACCCAGAACTGTGCTATCAACTTTTTTCAAATCAATATTAATAGCTTCGCTATCATTTGCACCAACTTGAATCTTCATTGATGAATCTTGGCTAAGAACTTTTACACCGTTAAATTGAGTTTGTTCAGAAATACGGTCAATTTCTTCCATACGCGCTTTAACTTCTTTATTGATTGACTCAATATCGCTCTTAGAGTTAGTACCGTTTTGTGCTTGAGCAGTCAGTTCACGAACACGTTGTAAGTTATCGTTGATTTCGTTAACCGCACCTTCTGCAGTTTGTGCGATAGAGATACCGTCGTTAGCGTTACGAGCTGCTTGAGTTAAACCTTTAACGTTTGCAGTGAAACGGTTAGCAATTGCTTGGCCTGCTGCATCATCTTTTGCGCTGTTGATACGTGAACCGGAAGATAAACGCTCAATCGCCGTACCTAATACGCCTTGTGAACGGTTTAAGTTGTTCTGAGTAGTCAGAGACAAAATGTTAGTGTTGATAACTTGTGCCATGATGTGATCCTTATTATTCAAATTAATGCGTTAAGCCAAAATGCTTAACTTGATGAATTTCGTCAGCAACTAGGTTATCGGCTACAAAAAAGTCCCCTTTAGGCTTTTTCGTGAAAATTTTTATCTGTCAGGTTGGAAATGGCTTTACAGCCCGCTTTTAATGCCATTAATTTTTAACACTTTCATTTATTTTTATTAATTTTCTTATTATTTAATTTCAATAAGGATAATTACCTACTTTTCTCTTGTCAGCTCTCACCATTACTCTTTTTCAGAATAGTCTAAAATTTTGCTCCGTTTTGCCGATAAGACTCTAAATAGATTTTATTTCAGAGTTAATGACACAGGCATAGACTCTAAATCATTCGGGTTGCAGGTAGGCGACAAGTGAAGATAGACCGATGAGCATACACAAGTATTTGATTCGGCTAGCTGAACGAAGTCAACACCCCCTGCAGCTTGAAGGATGACGAGAATAGCGTAGGAGAAAACATGGCAGGAATATCCACACTCGGTATCGGGTCAAACTTAGATTTAAACGTGCAAATGGACCAATTAGAAGCAATGGAGCGCCGTCGCTTAGAGCCATTAACCACCCAAAAAGCCAGTTATGATGCGCAAATTAGCGCCTTTGGCAAAATGCAGTCATCCTTAGAAAAACTGAAAAAAGCGGCTGAAGACTTAAAAAAATATGGTGATATCAGTACTACCAAAGTCAATGGTGAATATAAAGCCTTTGATGTGAAAACGGACGGTAAAGCGGTCGCGGGTGTGCATGATGTATTAGTGACACAATTGGCAAAAGCGCAAACTATTGCCACCCAAGGACAATCAGACAACAAAAAGTTATTGGGCAGTGATGCGGATGAACGCACCATTACCATCACTCAACCGTCACAGAAAGAAGACAAAGATAAAATCGTTATCAAGCTCGATAAAGAAAGTACTTCTTTAATCGAGATAGCTGATGCTATCAATAAAGCTGATAAAGGTGTTTCCGCCTCTGTTATTAAAGATAAAAACAATGAATACCATTTGGTGGTGACTTCCAAAAAAGAAGGAACTGACAACCGTATTAGCATTAATGTTGATGGCGATGATGAGCTTGCTAAAATACTCAATGTTGAATCGGTTATTGATGACAAAGGTATCGTTACTTTAAATACCGATAAAGATAATGGCATGGTACAAAAAGTTGTACCACAAACGGCTTTACTGGAAATCGATGGTTTTGAATTAGAGTCGCAAACTAATGAAGCTAAAGACCTGTTCCCAGGTTTAACCTTAACGCTGAAAAAAGAGAGTGAAAACGGCAAAGCTGACCACTTAATTGTCTCGGAAGATATCGAGCCCGCTAAAGTCAAAATTAAAGCATGGGTCGAGGCCTATAATGAATTTCAAACTCTTGCTAGTGAACTCACCAAATACACGCCAACAGAAAAAGGCACTGCCCCAGACAAAACCAATGGCCCACTGATTGGTGATTCAACCCTACGAGGTATTCAAAGCACACTGCGCACTCAAGTACGCACCGCGCAAGATAGTGGCGAAATGAATTTACTCAACAAAATGGGCATCAAACAAAAGTTGGATGGTACTTTAGAAATTGATAATAAAAAGTTAGATGCTGCTTTAAAAGAAAACCCAACCAGTATCAAAGTATTTTTTGCCGGTGATGGTGAAAAAACCGGCTTTGGTACGCAAAATTTTAACTTCTTAAAAGATACCTTAGACAGCAAAGAAGGCACTCTGCATAACGCTACCGATGGCATCCAAAAGAAAAAGAAAAACTTAGACAAACGCATTGAGCAGACCAATAAACAAATTGAAAGCACCATGGACATGTACCGTCGTCAATTCCAAAACCTCGATAAAATGATGACGTCACTTAACAGCACCAGTAATTCATTAGGCCGATTATTAGGCTAATACTTTTAGGTTAAAAACATGTATCAACGACACGCACAGCAAGCTTACCAACAGGTTGATTTAGAGAGTGAAATCACCAACGCGACCCCATACCAATTAATCCAAATCCTGTTTAAAGGGGCCCTTAGTGCCCTGAAACGCGGGGAGATTTTTATGCAGCAAGGTAAGGTGGCGGAAAAAGGTAAAGAAATCTCAAAAGCTATCGACATCATTGACACTGGGTTAAAGCAGTCGTTAAATTATGAAGCTGGCGGCGAACTTGCAGAAAATTTAGCAAGTTTGTATGAGTACATGACAATGCAGTTACTTCGCGCCAACCTCGAAAACAACGTGGCTTATGTCCAAGAAGTTTACCAGTTACTCTCCGATATCGCCTCTGCGTGGCAACAAATCGGTGCAAATGTGGATGAAAGATAATCAGGTGGACAATAAAAATCCTATCGATTTACATGAAATATACCGTAATGTCTTAGTATTAAGTGAAAATTTAGTTGCCTTAGCGCAATCCGGGGAATGGGAGACGTTGGTCTCCCGAGAGACAGAATATGTCCTTGCGGTGGAAAACCTCACCAAGTTAACGCAAGCGTTCGAAGAACAGCAGCCAATCACTGAGGAATTTATTCAGTTATTGCATAAAATTATTGAAAATGAACGCATTACTAAAGAATATTTACAACAGCATTTAAACTTTTTAAGCAAAGAAATTAAGCAATTAGACCAAAAACGGGTATTAAATAACAGCTATGGCCAATTTGATGAGCCGGATACCCCGTTAGTCGTTCGCCCGATGGAATAATTTGAGTGTCAGGCCAACAGACCTGACACGCCTTTTATCTTCAACTCTCAGCCTATTGCTGCTGTTTTAAACGTTGCTGCTTTTTCAGTTTTTTCAACAGCATATTGCGTTTTAGCGGCGATAAGTGATCGAGGAACACTTTACCGTGTAAATGGTCGATTTCATGTTGCATGACAATCGCTAAGAACTCGTCGCTGTCCACTTCAAACGCTTCGCCGTGCCTATCGAACGCTTTGACTTTAACGCGCAGGAAGCGGTCTACATCGGCGTAGATTTCGGGTACTGACAGGCACCCTTCTTGATAACTGGTTTCCCCTTCACTTTCGACGATTTCAGGGTTAATAAATACCATCGGTTCATCACGGTTTTCTGAAATATCAATCACCATAATGGATTTAGTTTCCGCAATTTGCGTGGCAGCGAGACCAATACCGTTATCGGTGCTGTACATGGTATCTAACAGATCGTCGATCAAGGTTTGTACCGCAGCGAAATCCGTCACTGGGCTGCATTTAATACGCAGTCGTTCATCTGGAATTTCAATAATTTCTCTTACTGCCATAATTTAAACCCTATAAATTCGATTACTTTCATTCAAATATCAATCATTCAAACTATTTTAAGCAACAGTGACGCATACAATAGCCGCTAACTGCCGCCACAACTCTACCTGTGAAGTATGAAGAACAGATAAAATATTATCGTCTTTCTATTTCACCAACAACATGCAAAAAATGGCATTGTTAATCAGAAAACAAAATTTATTTTAAACATCAATAAATTAACGCTTGTCTGTTTAGACTACCCCTTCATGGAACATAAGCCACATAAAATTTCACAGAAAAATAACACGTTATTTGGAAAAAAACATCTAAAACAGGAAAAATGGTGACTCTTTGTAGGCTCTTTACTGTTTTTGCTTTTACCCACTGATGGCATCTATTCGCTTGTGGCTATTTTCTCGCTTTTAGTTTTTATTAATATTGAGAATATATTTAGACCACATTGAAGTTACTCTCAATTTAAATTAAATCATTCAAAATAAGCACCACCAACTATAATTCCATCAAATAAATATGCCTAGTTAATATAAAAAATAGATGACACTGTATTTATTGCATTCAAACACGGATATACCGAATAAACATCATTTTAAAAATCGATTTTACCCATCAAATAAATAGCCCTACTATAAATGAATAAAGGAAAATAAATTTATCTTTCATTCTTCTTTTAGATAATACGTTTAAATAATACGGAAATTAACAAATGGAAAAGAAAATATTAGCACGTCATTTTGCAGCCTTAGTACTTAGCAGCTTATCTTATCATGCAGCAGCCAACACCACATTTTCAAGCCCTCCTCCATCCTTAAGCAGTATCAACGCGCAAAGCATCAACACTAATGTTAAAAAAATTAGTGATATCAGCGGAAAAATTAACCACATCAACACTACAATTAGCCAAATGGATTCACGCTTTAATAGCGATATTGACACATTAAAACAAAATAATAGTAAACTTAAATCAGAAACTATAGATATGCGAAATGATTTAGAAATATTGAATGATGAAATGATTAATTTTGAGAATATAAACGCAAATAAAATACAGAGCAACACTAATTTAATTAATAGTAAAATCACATCAATACAACAAGACAGAGAAAAAAAACACCATGCATTTGACTCAAAATTAAAAGAAGTCGAATTACATTTGCAGGGTGCACTAATTGGTGTCAATGCAGCCGACCAAGTCACCGACCAATTAAATACCAATATTCAAAATCTAGATAACAAAGTAATTGGAAACACCTCATCAATTAAGACCCTAAAAAGTGACACGTCGAAAACGCAAAAAGCTAATGAACTCAAATTCACCAGCTTAGAAAATAAATTTGACCATGGGATCCACCAGCTTGATAGTAAAATAGATAAACGTGCCCAAGAAGCGAATTCCGGTATTGCGTCAGTCGCTGCAATGAGCAATATCCCTTACACCACAAATACCCGCTTTAGTGCCGGGATTGGTGCGGGTAATTACAAAAATGGCTCAGCAATCGCTGCCGGTGCTCAATATCAACTAAAAGAAAACATCAATTTACGCAGTTCTGTATCTTGGAATAATTCAGATGCTGCCGTTATCGGGGCGGGTGTCGCCTTCGGTTGGTAATTCTCCAACCTATATTGTTCATATCACTTTTATAAATCCTTTATAAGCCTTAACCAATAGTACCAATGATATATTGGTACTATTTTTATTCGCCACGCTAATCAATATCAACATTAACTGGCTTTAAATTAAGTTTAATCTTGGCTGTAAGTGATAATGGCAATTGGTGTAGGGTTAATGGTAACCCAAAGATTAGACGTGCCTATACGAGTCGGCGATGACTCACTTACTTTGTTACAGTTAGCCTCTGATTGGCATTTAGTGAGAATGTCACTAGCGACTTGCGAGTTAAACCCTTGCTTTGTCAAATAGCCCATTTCATTTTCTAGCTTCTGTTGGAAGTCCGCAAAATCGGGTTTTGGCGAGGCATAATCCTCAACTCCAACAAGTGTAGTAGCCACTTGAATGAGCGTACCACCATCAAAAGTGAGTTGGTTTTCATAGCTCCAATCATTAAATGGCTTTTGCTGCCCAAAAGTACAAACTGTTTTGCTACCACTTGCTTGGCATTTCCCCGCCTTAATAAAACTGATGCTATCAATGCTTTGCCCCCAGTTTAAGCCAAATGGTGCAGTCGATGTACTATCACACCCTACCAATAACAGTGCAGTAGCACCAGCTATCATCCATTTCATACCTTTACCTCACAAGTCAATTTATTTCATGCTACAGCGAGGAGTCGCTAAATTAAAGTAAAAAAAGCCATCAACTATTCACACACTCAAAATTAATCTTTAAATTATACATTATTTATTTAACGTTAAATTTACAGATAATTATTTATTATCAATAAGATAAAATTAAAACATATAAATCATCGGATACTCATTGCCAGATTTACCTTAGCTCTATACAATGCTTTTCTTTACACGGCCCCAGAGTCACAGCAATTACAAATAACTATCCTATTATTAGTCAGTTACCCCTCTAGCTATCCCTAAAACTCCCTAGATGGTATTCGAATAACAAGGTAGCTGAATCGTTAAAGCTTAACTCTAGAATTAATTGGCTTTGCAGCTAACGGGCTTAGTAACTGATCGGTGGGCTGATAAGCATTCATCGTCCGTATTATTAACAAACAACCATAACGTAAAGTGCATATTGTGAAATTACTATTTTGTCTTTCTTTAACAACCGCCATTCTTTCTGGTATATGGGCTTGGGTTGCTGATAGTTTAGGGCTAATCGGCTGGGCAGGCTTTTTGGGCTGTACAGCCTATTTTGCTTATCCTAAAGATGGACTAAAAGGACTGGGTATTACCGCATTAACCGTCTGTAGTGGTGTGGTTTGGGGCTTAGTGATCCTGCACAGCGGTGACTACCTGAAGCAGTTACCTCACTTTGTAGGGTACTTCGTGACTGGTATTGTTGCCTTTTTGATGTGTATACAAGCCAAAAAACAGTGGCTTTCTTATATACCCGGCACGTTTGTCGGTACCTGTACTATTTTTGCGGCAGAAGGTGTTTGGTTGGTCACTATTCAATCATTATTAATTGGCGTGTTATTTGGTTTCGCAATGAAAAAAAGTGGGCTTTGGTTATTTGAAAAATTCTCACTAGGTAAAAACTAAAAAAAACCGCCTATATGGCGGTTTAAATAAATCAATGAAACCAAGGGAATTTCAAACAAATTCGATATTACATTAAAATTTTCTTACGACAACATATAACATTTTGATTTCAATAGTAATTAATTAAAGAGTCGACTAAGTATCATTACCTAAGCCCACAAATATAATAACGATGAATTTGTTAATAAAATGATAAAATTCCAGCATGGAATATCTATTTAGATTAATAAAGTTTATGTAACTGGTCTGATATCAGTGGCATTAACGTTTACTAATATAAGAATATCGTGGAATTCGGATTTTTCTGTATCTTTCTTTTCTAAAAAACAGTTAAAACTATTTATCATTTATCGCTACAATTCTCTTTTCCTTTATGCACTTATAGTCTTATTTTTCAGTAAAATAAAAAATTAAAGCATAATGAACTGATAATTTTTATATTATCAAATCGCAATATATATCAGCTCAAAAAACACTCGCTTATCCTTCTGCTATACTTATACGTGAAATATCTTATGACCCGTAAGTGAATTTAACCAAAGGAAGAAGATATGATTAAAAAAATTTGTTTTTTGGCTTGTTCATTAGCTGTCGTATTCTCTTTAAGCGCATGCAACACCACTAAGGGTGTTGGTGAAGATATAGAAGCTGGTGGCGAAGCCATACAAAGAGTCGCTAAATAAATGCTAACAGGCATCATCGGTAATTATTAACTTTCCCACCTAAAACTTACCTATATACCAAACGGTGATAATTTCGCCGTTTGGTATATAAATTGAAATTCTCAAGCCTTGCTATTTTAAGATACAGGACCTTTTAATATTGGCTAGCAGGGTCACAGCTTCATTCTGCCTCTCTTTTACAATGGAAACTACCTAGTTAGGAGAGCATAATGAACCCGAAAAATAAAATTAATGTGTTAGACCTTATTTCACCTGAGATGCAATCTGTAATGCAATTTTATACAGAAAACCCATCCCCTTCCCCTATTGACACCAGCTACTACGGAATGCGACAAGCGTATATTGAAGATAGAAAATATTGGAATTCAGAAGCGCCAACGATGCACTCCATTCACGATATTCAAGTTCCAACTAAATATGGCAATATTTTGACGCGTATATTTCAGCCGATTAAATCCCCATCAGCCACCTTGTTTTATCTCCATGGCGGTGGGTTTATTTTAGGTAATTTACAGACTCACGAACGTATTATGCGCTTACTGGCACTACATTCGGGCTGTACAGTTATTGGAGTTGATTATTCGTTATCCCCTGAAGCACGCTACCCTCAAGCAATTGAGGAAATATCCATCGTTTATCAGTACTATCAGCAAAATGCTGAACAATATAATATCAATATGCAACAAACTGGCTTTGCCGGTGACTCCGCTGGCGCGATGTTATCTCTTGCTTCTGTACTTTGGTTACGTGATAACACCAGCGAGTGCACCGGCATCAGAGCCCTTTTATTGTGGTATGGACTGTATGGTTTGCAGGATTCAGTAAGCCGACGACTATATGGTGGAGAATGGGATGGGTTACAAAAACAAGATTTAGAAGATTATGATAATGCCTATCTTGGTGAGGCAGGTGATAGAGAAGCACCTTATTATTGCTTATTCAATAATGACTTAACCTACGGTATTCCACCTTGTTATATTGCCAGTGCTGAGTTTGACCCGCTATTAGATGATAGTTTGGCGTTATTCCGAACACTAGATGCCAATGATATACCTTGTGAATATAAAATGTACCCAGGAACTTTGCACGCCTTCTTACATTATTCACGCATGATGCAAATATCAGACGAGGCGATTCGTGATGGTGCTAATTATTTTATCAAACAACTTTTATAATATTAGCTCAGTATTTATTGAAAATAGCACAAAATAAAACGAAAAAACCTCGCATTTAGCGAGGTTTTTGAATGCTTAGCGATTCGTTTATCGTTATTTAGCGATAACGTTAGCTGCTGCAGGGCCTTTAGCACCATTTTCAATGGTGAATGAAACTTGTTGGCCTTCTGCTAATGATTTGAAGTTATCACTTTGAATTGCAGAAAAGTGAACAAATACATCTTTGCTGCCGTCTGCAGGAGTGATAAAACCAAAACCTTTATCATCGTTAAACCATTTTACTGTACCAGTCATTGTATTAGACATAGAATTTCCTTTAATTTTTTAAAATTGCCATAAGGCATGTTGCGGTTTGTTCTTGTGGTACTTATGGGAATTAATTAGAAGGAATTCGCAATGAAGTGGTATCTGAGATAGCGCTTAATGGTGAACATCTTAAAACTGACTAACATAAATAGGCCTGTACTTCCAAACCAGTGAGCATATTAAGCCACACTTATAATTAAATGGCAAATTTTATTTTCGCAATCCATTTGCCACACCAATACTTCACGCATTAATTGTAAATAATATAGATATCATTTAATCCACTAATATTATAAATATTAGGCAGTTAGTCATCTCATTATAATATGCGTCGTCATACCTAGTATCTATCAAAAACACCGTAATCCGGCCTTTCACCTCTCATCACAGCTCGCTGTTGCTCATGCACGGCTTCTCTATCAATTTTTTTTTGTTCCGATGAACGGGCGTCTTTATTTGGCTTCGGCCATGTTGACTTATTGGGCTCAAAAGAAGGCGTAAATGTACAGCCTGTCACTAAAAAGAGGCAAAAAAGCGAAGAGATTAATTTCATAATGATTTACTTGGGTAATTATTGATAATAGAAAAACCTAACAAAATTAAATATCGATAACAACCTTAAATATCCTATGTGAATGTTGAAAACATTAAGGATTGGCGGCTTAATCCTATTTAAATGAATAATAGGTAATAGAAACTACTATAAAAAAACATCAATCAACTGACTGATTTATTCCATAATATAAAAAGAATAGCTATTTATCGCGGCCTGTTTTAATGCATTTTCAATTTATCAATAAGTATTGCAATATCCAAACTTCCTTCTATGAGAACCTTTTTATAATCCAAATGTCTATTGACTTATAATCACAACTTTTTGGAGATATTTGGGGTACATGAAAAGCCTAATCTCGTTAATATCTATCGCAGCAATGTGTATTGCAGGGTATTTGGTTTACATAGCGGTGCTGTACATCAAAGTACGCTTTTAGTCACTACAATCTGCCTATGCATACTGTTAACTATCTCTCTAAAAAACCAACAAAAAATTTATTGTTCTTCCTAATTTGTATTCTATTTTCAGCGTTGAGTTGCATTTTTGTGCTCTCATTTAGATTGAGCATTTAAACCAACTTGAATCTGTTGCTAATATCAAGATCTTCATCAAATGACATTAGGCGTGTTATGGAAAATTATAAAGTAATTGAAAAAAAAGGTTGGCATAGAAAAGAGCATTTTGAATTTTATAGCAAATTTGATAACTCTTGCTTTAATTTATGTGTACCCGTGAGCGCTCAAAAATTATATGAATTCGCTAAAGACAAGAATGAATCATTTTTCCAGTTAGCCTTGTATGGAATACTCCATTCAGCCAATGCTATTCCTCAACTAAAACAAAGAGTAATCAATGGAAATATTATTGAGTATAGTAGCATTGATGTTATGACCCCTATATTAACTGAACAGAATGGTTTTCGTCAGATTCTATGTGAAAATGCCGCTGTATTTTCTGATTTTAGCAATCAAGTAAGTCAAAAAATAAAAGAAGTCAAAAATTCTAGTGCAGGCCCTTTATTAATTAAGGATGAGCGTTTTTTTTGTGCAAGCTGCCTACCTTGGGTACATTTTAGCTCAATAACCCATGCTGAGTTACATTTTGGCTCAGCAGTTCCAACCTTAACATGGGGTAAATTAAAGGATGGGGTAATTCCGGTTGCGTGTAAGTTTAGCCATGCCTTCGTTGATGGCTTCCACGCCGGTCAATTTTTTGCGCTCATAGAGGAAGCTTTTCAAAATCCCGATTCTTTATATTCTACCAATATCAGCAAACCTGCACTCTGATATGCAATGGCCAAAAGTGAACCAAAAATTTTAACAGGAAATGAATTTAATAAAGAATAAACTCATATTTTCCTTACAGTATATAAATACTATTTTAAATATTTAAAGGAGGGGCAATGAAGCTTATCGCAATAGACCATGTCCACGTGTATGTCGATGATCTTGATAGCCCCATCACAGCCCTAAGCAAGCAATGGCAAGGAAATTAATTTATAATATTCAACTAATTATATGCATCACACTGGCATTGACATAATTTCTTGATAGGCAGCTACCAGCTTATTACGCACTTGAATACCCATTTGTAAACTTAAACTGGCTTTTTGCATATCGACCATTACATCATTTAAGGAAATATCTTGCTTTCCTAACGTGAAATTTTCAATTTGCTTTGCTGAATCATTACGTGTTTTATTAATTTGATTTACAGAAGCAACCAGATGGTCAGCAAATCCAACTGGCTCTATTGCTGGTTTTATTGGGTTAGTGGCTTGGGTTGCCACGACATTTAATTGTGAAATAACCCCTTCAATGGCTTGAACTGTCATTCGATTCTCTTCTTATTCATTACTGTGAATTTTTCACTAACCTATATTGGCCAGCTTACCCTATCACACCCTTTTTAACTTGAAGCCGATAAATAACACCAATTTTATAGGCTGATTCCGTCATTAGATTCCCGCAAGACAAGAAATAATAGCAAAGTGAAAAAGTGACGTTACGAAGAAGGAAATAACATTGTTTCACCAAAAGTATTTTCATCCGTCTAGTAGTCTGCCAAGCAGGGAATATTTATGAGTGCCGCATCTAAAGACACGGGGGAGGCCAAAAAGGGTTTTGCCTCTATAGTTGAAAGGATTAAAGCTGATCCTAAAATACCGTTAATGATTGCGGCGGCTGCGGCTGTTTCAATTATTGTCGCCCTTCTCCTCTGGTTACGTAGCCCTGACTACCGTGTACTTCTTAGCAATTTAAGTGCTAAAGATGGTGGCGATATTGTTGGCCAGCTAACTCAGATGAATGTGCCATATCAAATTGCTGATAATGGTAGCGCTATTTTAGTTCCTGCAGATAAAGTGCACGAATTACGTTTAAAGCTCGCTCAATCAGGTTTACCTAAAGGTGGCAATACGGGTTTTGAATTATTAGATAAAGAACAATTTGGTATTAGCCAATTTAGTGAACAAATCAACTACCAACGTGCGCTAGAGGGTGAACTCTCTCGAACTATTGAATCATTAAGCCCAGTACAAAGTGCTCGGGTGCATTTAGCGATTCCTAAACCGACCTTATTTGTGCGTGAGCAAAAGCTACCAACAGCTTCGGTGACGGTCGGTTTATTGCCTGGAAGAATGCTCGATGAGGGACAAATTAGCGCCATTGTCCATATGGTATCCAGCAGTGTCACCGGATTAACTGCAAGCAATGTCATTATTGTTGACCAAGCGGGTCGTTTACTGACCAATAACGATAATAGCCAGCAGTCGGCTAATAGTGCACAAATAAAAATGACCAAAGAGATGGAGTCACATCTCAAGCAGCGTATTGAAGATATTTTGTCCCCTCTCGTCGGGCGCGCCAATATCCATGCACAGGTTACCGCACAAATGGATTTCTCTAAAGTGGAGCAAACTTCAGAGGAATATAAGCCAAACCAAACGCCAGATAGCGCTGCTATTCGTTCCCGCCAAAATAGCCAAAGTATGCAAAATAACAATGGTGGAACAGGCGGAGTACCAGGAGCGCTTTCAAATCAACCTGTTAGTGCACCAAATGCACCAATTGAAACCAATAAAGACAATAAAGATGGCACTCAAACAGCAAATAACCGTAATAGCGTCTCAAACTCACAAAGCGATGAAACCACAAATTACGAGGTAGATCGCAAAATTAGTCATACCCAACGGCAAATTGGTGTCGTCGATAGGCTCTCGGTCGCAGTTATTGTTAATTACCATTCACAAGAAGGCGAAAATGGCCCAGAAATGAAGCCATTGCCGCCAGAAATACTGCAACAAATTGAAGCATTAACACGCGAAGCAATGGGTTTTTCCACTGCACGAGGGGACTCTCTCAACATTACTAATTCATTGTTTACCAATGAGACGCCTGTTGAAGAAGTGCCATCGTTGCTTGAAAGCCCACAATTTATTGCTCAGCTTCTGGATTACGGAAAAATACTGCTTATTACTATTATTGCTTGGTTTATGTGGCGTTTTGGTATCAAACCTCAATGGGTTAAATACCGTAAAACACAGCAAGCTCAAGCCGATGCGGAAGTTTTCGTTGCAACACAAATGAAAACCCCGCTCGTGGTTGATGAAGTGATTGATGAAGATATGGATGAGCAAACGCGTCGTCGCCTGACTCGTCAACGTGTTAGCGCAGAAATCCAAAGCCAACGCATACGTGAAATGGCAGAAAAAGACCCACAAATCGTGGCAATGGTTATCCGTCAGTGGTTAGGAAAATCCCAATGAGTCTAAGTGGAACAGAAAAAAGTGCCGTCATGTTAATGACACTCGGTGAAGATCAGGCTGCTGAAGTGTTTAAGCACCTGAACCCTAAAGAAGTTCAGCAATTGAGTATGGCGGTGTCAAACATGCGCCAAATCTCAAATAATGAACTGGCGGAAGTGTTAACGGAATTTGAAGAGTCTGCAATTCAATTTGCGGCGCTTAATATTAACACCAACGATTACTTGCGTTCTGTATTGATAAAAGCTCTGGGCGAAGAACGTGCTGCGAGCCTGCTGGAAGATATCTTTGAAAAACAAGAAACAACCTCAGGGATCGAAAGCCTCAACTATATGGAACCACAAACCGTTGCCGATATTATTCGCGATGAACATCCACAAATTATCGCCACCATTTTGGTTCATTTAAAACGCAACCTTGCAGCAGATGTACTTGAATTATTCGAAGAGCGCCAACGCAACGATATTATGTTACGTATCGCCACCTTTGGTGGTGTACAACCTGCGGCATTAGCGGAATTGACTGAGGTATTGAACAATTTACTGGATGGTCAAAACCTCAAACGCAGCAAAATGGGTGGCGTAAGAACCGCGGCAGAAATCATCAACTTAATGAAAAGCCAGCAAGAAGAAAGCGTTATCGATGCAATGCGTGATTACGATGGTGAACTGGCTCAACGTATTATTGACGAAATGTTCCTATTCGAAAACCTTATCGAGGTGGACAACCGCAGCATTCAACGTATTTTGCAAGATGTTTCGACCGACTCGCTGGTTATTGCCCTCAAAGGCAGCAACCAAGCTCTGCGCGACCATTTCCTCAACAATATGGCCGCTCGTGCAGCAGAAATCGTGCGCGACGATTTGGAATCTCGTTCTCCTGTGCGTATGTCTCAAGTGGAAAACGAACAAAAAGCCATTTTGCTTATCGTTCGTCGTTTAGTCGAAAAAGGCGAAATCGCTATAGGTGGTGGAGACGACGTGTATGTCTAAGTCAACAATTCCAAATGACCAATGGCAACCTTGGCAACTCCGTGAGCTTAATCAATGGGATCTCAACTCAGGCATTCCTGCATTGAGTGATGTTCCTGAGCCTGACGCGCCAAAAGTCCCATGCCTTGAGCCGAAAGAAGTGTTAGAGCAAATTAACTTGCTCGATAACATAAAAGAAGATGCACAGCGTACTGGCTACCAACAAGGGCATGAAAAAGGCCAGCAAGAAGGTTATCAAGCTGGCTTTGAGCAAGGCTTGCGAGCTGGAGAAGAACAAGGGCGTGAGCAAGCGCTCGCTATGCAACAACCCGTGATTGAAACATGGCAAAAATTGCTGTCTGAATTCAATTATTCACTCGATACCTTTGATACGGTCGTAACCACTAAGCTGTTACAGATAGCGTTGACCGCCGCTAAGCAAGTCTTAGGTCAATCAACCGTCTGTGATGGTACAGCATTACTGGAAGAGATCAGTCATTTACTCCAGCAAAAACCGATTTTTGCTGGGCAACCTGAGCTGCACGTCAACCCAAATCATTTTGAATTAATCGAGCAACATCTCGGTTCCCTACTCAACTTGAATGGCTGGCGCTTAGTGGCTGACCCTAAACTGCATATCGGTGGTTGTCGAGTCGTCGCAGAAGACGGTGAAATCGATATGACTGTGGCAACACGTTGGCAAGAACTGTGCCGTTTATATGCACCGGAGAGCTTTTCATGACGGCACGATTGGGACGCTGGATTGCCTCGTTGGACGATTTAGAATCGCGGATGAAAGGGATCCCGATGGTGCGTCGTTATGGCCGCCTCACAAAAATCACTGGCTTAGTGATGGAAGCCGAAGGCATTAAAATGCCTTTAGGGGCAACCTGCTTTATTGAGCGCTCTATTAATGGCGGTTCAGACGAAGTGGTATGTGAAGTTGTCGGTTTTAATGGCCCAAGAATGTTATTGATGCCATTGGCCGATCTTGAAGGGATCTCTCCTGGCGCTCGAGTCTATGCACAATCGACAGGGGAAGACGGGCAAACTAGCCGTTTATTGCCTATTGGTAATGAATTATTAGGCAGAGTACTTGATGCGCAAGGTAATCCATTAGACGGAAAAGGTCCATTGGAGGTAAAAACACGTGCTCCGTTAATCACTCCACCAATTAACCCATTGGAACGAACGCCCATTAGCAATGTATTGGATGTCGGCGTTCGTGCAATCAATGCGTTATTAACAGTTGGTCGAGGCCAGCGCATGGGGTTATTTGCAGGCTCTGGTGTGGGAAAAAGCGTGTTACTTGGCATGATGGCTCGCTTTACACAAGCCGATATTATCGTAGTCGGGTTGATTGGTGAACGAGGTCGTGAAGTCAAAGATTTCATTGAAAATATCTTAGGGGCTGATGGCTTAAAACGTGCCGTTGTCGTTGCAGCGCCAGCCGATGTGTCCCCTTTATTGCGCATGCAAGGCGCCTCTTATGCCACTCGTATCGCTGAATATTTTCGCGATAAAGGTTTAAGTGTGCTGTTGATTATGGATTCACTCACTCGCTACAGCATGGCACAACGGGAAATTGCGTTAGCCGTCGGTGAACCCCCAGCAACGAAAGGCTATCCACCTTCTGTATTTGCCAAATTACCGGCATTAGTTGAGCGTGCAGGGAATGGGAAAAATGGTGGGTCAATTACCGCTTTCTATACCGTTTTAACGGAAGGGGATGACCAACAAGACCCAATTGCTGACTCGGCTCGCGCCATTTTGGATGGCCATATTGTTCTTTCACGTTCACTGGCAGAGTCAGGGCATTACCCTGCGATTGATATCGAGGCATCCATCAGCCGAGCAATGACGGAGCTAATTCCTAAAGAGCATTACCGAAAAATTCAACGTTTCAAGCAGTTAACGTCTAGTTATCAACGCAACCGAGATTTAATTAACGTCGGTGCGTACGCCATGGGGAGTGACCCCATGTTGGATACAGCAATTCAATATTACCCACGGATGTCGAAGTTCTTGCAGCAAGATATTGATGAGCGGTGTGATTATCAAACCGCATGCGAACAGCTGACTCAAGTGGTTCCCAACGAATAGCGAGGGGATAAATGGCCAAAAATAATGCCTTAACAACATTACTCACCTTAGCTGTCGAAGCCTCGGAAGAAGCGGCGAAAGTGTTAGCTCAAGTACGCCAAACGCATACACAAATGGCGCAACAGCTGAGTATGTTGAAAAACTATCAATCCGAATATCGTCAAAAACTCAACCAAACCTTGCATACAGGTATGGAATCGGATAAGTGGCAGAATTATCAGCAATTTTTGGTCACATTGGAACTGACCATTGAGCAACAGCAACAGCAACTGAATTTATGGGAACAACGCGTTAACGACGCTAACCGTCATTGGCAAGAAAAACAACAACGAGTCAATGCGTTCGATACGTTAATTCAACGCGCTGAACATACTGAATACCAACGTCAAAACCGCTTAGAACAAAAGCAAATGGATGAGTTTGCTCAACGAGCGACTTTACGGAGACCTCAATAAATGGACATCAACGCTCTGAATGTGCCAGCTTCATCATCGACGAAAAATGGCAATCTACCACAAAATGAATCGCGCGCTGATGAAAATCAAGCCCCTGCTCTTCCCTTTCAAGCCATGCTTGATAGCCAGCACCCGATTGAAAAACAAAACGTTACTAATCAACCTGTTAATGAGGAAGCTCTTAATAAAGACATTGTCGACAACAAATTGGCAATAGCGGGTAAAGAAATGATAGAGCAAACCCAAGCTGGACAAAAAACGGCTGAAAGTGCCATAGAACAGCTCAATTTCAGCCGTAACTTACGGGCTGATAGTGTACAAACTGCCCTTAATACTGACTTATTGACAGGTAAAGATGCCAACGAGCAAGCATGGTTAAATAGCTTGAAACAGTCATTAGCAGGCCAAGTACAAACAGGAGCGAATACCACAATCCGAACTGAAGCTCATCCAGCTTTAGGGGCATTTAGTCAAAAAATGCAACATCTAACAGATAATACAAATGGCATCATTAATCAAGATGATAGCAAACACCTTGAAGGTTCACAGTTACAGTTAGCAGGCGAAGAAGACAGCCCAGAGCTTGGGGTATTTATTAAGAATGAAAAAGAAGAACGTCGTGACCAGTCTCTTTTTTCCCTTGATAACCCAAAAGAGATACGCGGAAAAAATTTAACTACCGATTTTATGCCATTGAATAAAAAAGTGAGCGATAAAGAACCGGCATTAAACCTACAAAATGTTTCAAGTGATGCCCTGAACCAAACCACAAAAGGTGCCTTTACCTTACAAACTGAAACTGGTGCTTTTACCACCACATCGTCACAACATACAACAACTGCGCCGATTAGCATGATGCCAACGACATCAACAGCCCAAGCGGCAACGATGAATGCGCCAACGGCTACACCAACCCTGCATTTAGCCAGCCAATTAGGTAGCGAAGCATGGCAGCAGCAATTAAGCCAACATATGCTGTTTTTCTCTCGCCAAGGGGTTTCTCAAGCGCAAATTCGTTTGCACCCTGAAGAGTTAGGTTCGCTAAATGTGCATTTACGTATCGAAGATAACCAAGCGGTAATGCACTTTGTGTCCCCGCATAGCCATGTACGTGCTGCTATGGAGTCGATGATGCCAGTGCTCCGCAGTGCATTACAAGAAAGTGGTATTCATCTCGCTCAGGGCTCTGTTGGCCAAGATAACTTGAACCATCAATCTGATAGCTCACAGCAAAATACCCACCAACACGATGGACAAATTCAAGCAACACATCCATCCGTGGGAGCTGTTGGTATCAGCGAAGCGAATGCCACTGTTGCACCAATAGCTACGGCATCACGACAAGGTGGCATTAACACTTTTGCCTAAAAAATAAACAAATTGCGGTAATTTCCTAGCTAAAGCGCCGAGTTACCGCCTTTTTGTTTCGTTTTTCACTCCTTTAACTCTTGGCAACCAAGCCATAATGCTAGAGATCATAACGTAAAAACCCATTTGGGTTTAGCATCCAAGAAACAGGAATTCAGCTAAATGTCGTCGAGCAAAAAATCAAAAAGTTCCAATAAAGGGTTGCTTATTTTACTTACCCTTATCGCCCTTGCTGGTGCAGGGTTTGGAGGGTATACCTGGTGGACGACACAACAAGGCACACAAACGGCGAATGAGGAAGAAAAGCGTCCGAACATGCCGCAACCTATTTTTATGGAATTAGAGCCATTTACCGTCAATTTAACCGGTGCTGCCGATGCGCCTGATCGTGTGCTTTATATCCATGTGACCTTGCGACTGGCGAATGAAAAATCGCGTAAACAACTTCATGAATACCTCCCTGAAGTACGTAGCCGTATGTTACTGCTGCTTTCAGAGCAAAAAGCAAAAAATATCGAGACGCATGAAGGTAAGTTGCAGTTAATGAAAGATATCAAGCAAACACTTACCCCTACCCTGATCCCGGGGGATACCGATCAGGATATTTCTGATGTGTTATTTACTACTTTTATTCTGCGGTAATATTCATGAGCGATAATATTTTATCTCAGGCCGAAATTGATGCGCTGCTTAATGATGATACGCCATCAAGCAGTACGCCTGCGCCAGAGACTCAAGGGAAAGATAATGTTCGCCCTTACGACCCGAATACTCAACGTCGGGTTATTCGTGAGCGAATGCAGTCTCTCGAAATCATCAATGAACGTTTTGCTCGCCAGTTCCGTATGGGTTTGTTCAATATGTTACGCCGCAGTCCAGACATTACGGTGGGTGGCATTAAAATTGAACCTTACCATGAGTTTGCGCGTAATTTACCGGTACCAACCAACCTCAACTTAATTCATATGCCTCCGTTACGCGGTACGGCATTGTTTACCTTTGAACCCGCACTAGTTTATATCGCTGTCGACAACCTATTTGGTGGAGATGGTCGCTTCCCTGTACGGCAAGAAGGTAAAGAGTTTACCAATACTGAACAACGCATTATCAATCGCATGCTCAAATTAGCTTTAGGGGCTTATCGCGATGCTTGGAAACCAATTGCTGATATTGAAGTGGAATATGTACGTTCTGAAATCCAAGTCAAATTCACCAATATCACTACCTCTCCTAATGACATTGTGGTTACCACTCCATTTTTAGTAGAGATAGGCAATACCGTTGGTGAATTCAGTATTTGTATTCCAATTGCCATGATCGAGCCATTGCGTGAGCGCTTGATTAACCCACCAATGGAGCAAGGTCACCAAGAAAATGAAACGTGGGTAACCAATCTTGTTACCCAAGTAAAACGCTCTGAACTTGAATTGGTTGCCAACTTTGTTGACATTCCAATGCGAATTTCTCGCTTACTGCAACTGCAAAAAGGGGATGTGATCCCAATTGAGAAACCTGACCGCCTCATCGTTAATGTTGATGGTGTTCCCGTATTAACCAGTCAATACGGTACTCAAAATGGCCAGTATGCATTGCGTGTAGAACATTTGATTAACCCTGTATTAAACACTCTAGATGAGGAAAGTACCAATGAGTGAGGCGAAGAACTCTCCTGATGCATCAACCAATCACGATAGTGAAGACCTATGGGCTGAAGCGCTGGAACAGCAAAAAAAAGCGGAATCCGCCTCAGCTGGTGCACAGGCTTTCGACAATTTTGATGGACAAAACCCGCTAAATCAGCTGTCCGATATCGATATGATCATGGACATCCCAGTGCGTCTTTCTGTTGAATTGGGCCGCACTAAAATGACCATTAAAAAGTTACTGAGCTTATCCCAAGGTTCAGTGGTTTCTCTGGATGGCTTAGCGGGTGAGCCGCTGGATATTTTAATCAATGGCTATTTAATTGCGCAAGGTGAAGTGGTCGTGGTTTCAGACAATTACGGTATTCGTATCACTGACATCATCACGCCTTCTGAACGTATGCGCCGTTTAAGTCGTTAATTAACAACGTGAGTCGCTAATAATGGCAATATCCAATCAAACTGAGCAGGCACCGACATCTGTGCCTTTTTTATCAACAACCGTTTCCTCGAGTGAACCGAATGCGCCTGCTATTGACCATAATGATAGCTTAACGCAGATATCCGGTACTTTAGGGGGGATTATTTTATTGATATTAGCAGGTGCTTGGTTGGTGAAAAAATTAGGATTTGCGCCAAAAAAAATCGGCAATGAGCAAATCATAAAAGTCAAAAGCCGCTGCTCATTAGGAAATAAAGAACGCATTGTGGTGGTTGAGGTGAATAATGAGTGCTTAGTATTAGGTGTTACCGCACAAAATATCAGCCTGTTACACCAATATTCATCAGAACCTGAAAGCACAACGGTATTGCCAGTTGAACCGCTCACATTTCAGTCTTTATTAAAGAAAAAACAAGAGGCTGCAAAATTTGCAGCTTCAGTGACATCTATGCATAAGTAATCGGAAGCACTCATGTTACCTCTAAAATCTCTTTTCACGATTACTGCTCTCTTGTTTTTACTGCCGAATTCAGCTTCTGCGGCACTACCTGCCGTTATTAGCCATTCTTTAGCAGATGGGGGACAAACTTGGTCTTTACCCGTTCAAACCCTATTATTTTTGACCTTATTAGGCTTTATTCCGGCTTTATTGTTAATGATGACCAGTTTTACTCGCATCATTATTGTTTTAGGTTTATTGCGTAACGCACTCGGAACACCCTCCGCGCCTCCGAATCAAGTCTTACTCGGCTTGGCGCTATTTTTGACCTTTTTTGTGATGTCACCCGTTGCTGACCAAGTTTACCGCGAAGCCTACCAGCCGTTTAGCGAAGACAAAATTAGCCTTGAAACCGCTTTAGAGAAAGGCACTGCACCATTAAGAACCTTCATGTTAGGGCAAACGCGTGAATCCGACTTAGCCCTGTTTGCAAGGATAGCTAAAGTCGGTGAAATTCAAGAAGCGAAAGATGTTCCGTTACGTATTTTAGTGCCCGCTTTTATTACCAGTGAATTAAAAACCGCATTCCAAATTGGTTTTACCATTTTTATTCCATTTTTAATCATCGACTTAGTGGTTGCCAGTGTTTTAATGGCATTAGGAATGATGATGGTTCCACCTGCAACAGTTTCCTTGCCATTTAAATTAATGTTGTTTGTTTTAGTTGATGGCTGGCAATTATTACTTGGCTCATTATCGCAAAGCTTTTTTAATTAGGATTATTTTACTCGGAGTAGTTATGACACCTGAATCAGTGATGGCGATGGGAACTGAGGCGATGAAAATTGCACTGATGCTAGCGGCTCCCTTGTTATTAGCCGCTTTAGCTGCAGGTTTAATTATCAGCTTACTGCAAGCCGCCACACAAGTGAATGAAATGACGCTATCTTTTATCCCTAAAATTTTATCGGTCATTTCCGTGATTATTATTGCAGGGCCCTGGATGCTGAATTTGCTTACCGATTATATGCGATCATTATTGAGCAATTTACCGTTTATTATTGGCTAACAATGCTAACCATTACCAGCGAAACTCTCACATTATGGCTAAGCCAAGGTTTTTACCCTTTCATACGCCTTTTGGCGCTGCTTGGTACAGCGCCCTTTTTTAATGAAAAACAGGCAATTACCAAAGTTCGTGTCGCATTGGCTTTTTTTGTCGTCTTGATTGTTTCCCCACAACTTCCTGTCGTAAATATTCCCCTATTTTCTGCCATGGGGCTATGGGTTATCGTACAGCAAATGGTGATTGGTATTGCGATGGGACTCACAATGCAAATGGCATTTGCTGCCGTGCGCCATGCGGGAGAAGTGATTGGTTTGCAAATGGGGTTATCGTTCGCCACCTTTTTTGACCCGACCGGTGGACCTAATATGCCGATTTTAGGGCGCATATTTAACGTCATCACCATTTTATTGTTTCTCGCTTTCGATGGGCACCTGTGGCTTATTTATATTCTGGTCAATTCATTTGAACTTATCCCAATTCAAACCGCACCATTAAATCGCGATGGTTTTTGGGTGTTTGTTCAATTTGCTAACACTATATTTATTAATGGGTTAATGCTAGCACTGCCGTTCATTACACTATTTCTCATTCTTAACCTTGCTCTCGGTATTCTAAACCGAATGACCCCACAGCTATCCGTGTTTGTGGTAGGTTTCCCCCTTACATTAACCATCGGTATCAGTATGTTAGGGTTGATTATTTCCATACTTCCCCGCTACACGGAACGGCTTATCCACCAAGCATTTGAGCAGCTATCATTGATGTTTAATTTGTTTGTTTGAGAATAGATAATTAATCAATTAATTAATGATTAATTTATTATCAAAGTAATTTTTCGAATTTGATAATTAAAGTAGCCCAAGAAAAACTGATTTAATTTCCTATTTGTAGTCTATATTAAAAGCAACTAGTATAGTTGTAAATATCACCTATTATTTGATACATTTCTAAACTATCTAATGACAGTCTCAGTAAATACCCAATACTAAACCTAACTAAAATTTAGGTATAAAATTAATTTATTTTCGCAAGTAAATTTATATGCCAGTGTCGCTCTGAACATGTCACAATAGCCATTCTATCACATCATTGACTTCTCATTAATATTTTAATAAACAAAATAAAAAATTATTTATTTAAAAATATAATTTTTTAATAAGTGTCATTATATTTTGTGTATTGTTTCATTTCTTTAATGAATGTATTTAAATATTGTAATTTATTTATATTTTCATAAAGAGGAAATCAGATGAATGATGTAATGGTAGTTACCCCACATAGTAGTTTCCGTGATAATTTGATATACGATGGAATCGCTCCCACAGCACATGGTAATATTTCGTTAAGTGATGCTGCTAATGTATATTGCATGAAACCTGACATGATCTGCCCTGTATGTGGTGAGCCGAAATGTATTTATTTCAGAAAACTATGCGAGGAATTATTAAAAAGCCCCAATGAGCAAGATGTAAAGAAGGCAATGGTAAAAAGTATGGGTGTTGGTGTTCCATTCGTTAGAGTTTATGATGAATACCGTAATAAAGTAGAAAACCAACTCGCTAATACCCTTCATAAGAATGGTATTATTCCTACTAAAAAAATTAGAAATGAAATGTTCTCAAAGTATATGAACCTATTTGATCTATTACATAGAAGAGTGGCGAATGGGAGGGTTCAATACATTGACAGGGATATTAAAAGTACAATATTTAGTAAAATAAACCCTAAAACGGCTACGGTTTTAACGTACTTAAATACTTTAGGTGGCACTAAAAACATTAAAAACTACCCAAAAATGATAGAGGCAATTAAAAAAGGCAACTTCAATGATGCTTCTAAAAAGTTTTACAAGAAGATGCCTCAAGATCTTGAAAGTTATTCAGCATTAGATACCCTTATTAATGAAGCTATAGCTAGAAGTCAAGCTGATAATGACTTAAAAAAATTCAGAGTAAAGTTAAAAATGAGATTAAAAAATTACAAACAAATGAGGCAATTAAATCTGCATCAGAAATAATGACAGATGTAGGTGAAAAAGCATCTAAGTTTTTTGGTGATAAATATAAGTCTACATCTAATAAAATCATTAATGAATTAAATACATTTAAAGGTAAAAAAATAAAAAACACAAATGATGCATTAAGAATTCTAGGAAAATCACTCAGCAATCCTTATCTTAACATCCATAAAAAAGATCTCCCCGCCATAACTCAAGCGATTAAGGCAGTTGACGGAAAAAAATTATCTGAAAATTTATATAAATTAGGAACTACCTTTAAAATTGCTGATAAATTTTTAAAATTTGATAAAATAAAAAACAAAGTTGAAGAAGGTTTTGAAACTGGTGACTGGAAACCTTTACTTTTAGAAGTTGAAGCTATGGCTTTAGCTGGAGTAGCAACACCAATTGTATTAGCATTTACCGCTGGAAGTTTAAGCTTATTATTACCATTTACCCTTTCAGCAACAGCCATTTCTGTAGCTACTATTGTACTAACAAGTGTGGTTACATCTTTTATTGATGCTAACTTTGCTGATGCGGTCAACAAAGAGCTTATTCCCTTGGCTAACTAAATTCTAGAAGAAAGAAAGGGGAAATTTTATCCCCATCTTTTTAATTTATATTTTACAGGTAAAAATATAAATGCATTTATGGCCAAACAAGTAACAATGAATATAGAAATAAAAATCGCATAATAATAAATGAAAGAAGTAAATTCGAATGCAGAGATTGAACTTAATTTTCTATTTCCAGATGATATATTATAATCTAAGAAATAATTTATATATGTCATTATACCGATAATAAAAATAGAACTTAAATAACCAAAAATTAGCGTGAGAATTCCATCATTGTATAACTTAAAGTGTTCTTTTTTTATTTCTATAGAGTTCCACATAAGTATGTAATATAACACAGAAATTAAAGGAGTTATTTTACAATATAATGCTGACATGTAGCTTTCATTTGGAAATTTATCTGAGTAAATTACAGGTAACTCACCCAACCAGTTATTAATATTAGTTACAGTAGAATTTGAGAACACATTTAGCCATATTGCAGCTAAAGGAATAGCTCCTAATAAAACAATAATAGTGAAAACCCATTTAGTATTTACCTTAAAAACTCGCATAAATCTCCTATATCACAAAACACTCAAATGAGAATAATACATATTATCATTTAATTATTAAAGTTTATTGCGTAATAAAACATTAATTCAAATTTTTTACATCAAACCTATAACATATTGTCTAACATAGCATTTTTAAAGCTCAAAAAAACCGCGCTTGGATCACTCCAAAGCGCGGTGAGTAAAAATAATATTAAATAATTAACGGCTGCCGAAAAGTGACATGCTGTTTAAGTCTTTAAAAATACTTTGTGAAGCTTCAAACATCGCTTTTTCTTTATAATAATCTGTGGTGGTGCCAGTCCAGTTGGTTTCTAACAACTCACTTTTACGGGCCGCATTTTGAATAGAGCGCGTGTCAGCTAAAAAGTCTAATTTATCAATTTCCTGTAGCTGCAAACCTTGCTTAGCTTCAATATTGGAAATTTGATCTAATGCGGATTTGATGGCACTGTTCGCTTCACCCAACTCTGCTTGCGCTTGGTCTATATCTGCTTGAGATGCACCTTGTAATGGTTTTTTCAGTGATTCGATACCTGTGTTCAATGCTTTAAAAATATTGACCACACCATTACTGTCTGTATCAAACACTTGTGCACCGGTGAAATAGGTTGTCATCTCACGGTCACTCGCCACATTCTGCATAATGGCTTTATCACCGCCGTGATAGAGCACTTCACCACTAGCATCAATTTCAAATGGCGGTTTATCTGATTTAAAACCCGCAAAAATATACCGACCATTTCCATCTGTCGAGTTACCTAACGCCACTAATTGCTCTTTTAAACCCGTTAGCTGCTCAGCCAAAGTATTGCGGTCTTTATCGCTTAAAGTGCCTTGGTTTGATGCCTGAATAATCGTGGTATCGATTTGCGTCGTCACATCTGTCATCTGAGTCAAAATACTCATCTGCAACGTCATTCCCGTTTTAGCAAATCCACGACTGGCTACATATTGTTGGTTACGGTTTTCTGACTGATTAATCCGCACCGCTTGCGAAGATGCTTGCGGGTCATCAGAGGGTTTGCTTACACGCTTACCAGAAGCTAATTGGCTCCCTGCATCCATCCAACGCGCTTGCGCACTGTTCATGTCTTGCAAGCGTTGGTGATAAATCATATTGGTACTTAAACGCATCGCTAAATCCTTATTCTATCGCTAATATTTAGAATGCACGCATCAATGCGTTAAATAAATCATCCACCGTTTTTAGCACTTGCGCATTGGCATTGAAAAACTGTTGGATTTTCTGCATCTGAATACTTTCTTCATTCATATTCACACCCGAGATAGCTTGTTCTTGCTCATAGAAGCTCTCGGTCATCTTATTCTGTGTTTCTGAATCAATTTGCGCTTGCTTGGTTTTACTACCCACATCATTAACTAGCGTTGCATAGAAGTCGGAAAACGTAGAACTACCATCAATCAGTTTTTCGTCTTGTAATTTAACCAGCTCTTTAATGTTTTCATTGTCACCAGGGCCACTGTCTTTGCTTCCCGCTGCCGCAAAATCGGATGCATTGCTGACCAAGGTCTGCATACCGTTGATCACACCACTCACTGGCTTCACCAGAAATGAGTCACCTTTTGACATACCCGTGCTATTACTGATTTTGATTTCTAAACCATCAAATTTCAGTGTACCTGCCGTATTTGAATCCACAGGTACTTTGATACCTTCTGGTAAACGAGTGACATTCCACTCACTGCCGTCAAAACGCATTTCGTAGTTATTGCCTGTGACTTTAGACACATCGCTATAACTGAGATCAAAGTCCGCTTTGCCACTATTATGGGTGTTACTAACAACAGTACCTTTACCAATTTCAAAGAAGTCTTTGCCCGTGTTGCCGTTGGCATCATAACCTTTGCTATGTACTTCATTGAATTTAGTCGCGAAAACTAATGCTAACTTATTGAGTTTTTGATAAGCCGGGTCCATGACTTCTTGGCGAGAACGCAAAATACCACTGAGTTCCCCACCACGAAATGATTCGTCAGGAATTTCACGGACTTGCCCATTAGCACCAACAAAACCAATGCTAAAACGGCTATCATCTTTAGAAGACGGAACCGCTTCCAGACGATTAGCTTTCTCCCCCGTGACTAGCGGTAACCCATTGGCAAAAGTCACGTTATAGTTACCGTTTTGCTCAATAACCTTCACACCAATTAATGAGTTAACTTCATTAACTAAACGGTCACGCACATCTAATAAATCGTTTGGCTCTGAACCACTTACTGAACGGATCCGTGAAATTTGCTGGTTTAAGCCGGCAATTTTTTCAGCGTAGATATTGATGTCTTTTACTTTATTTTCTATCTGGTGATTGGTATCGCGTTCCATTTCCTGCAAACGACGATCCGCTTCTTTAAACTGGCTTAGTAATGCATTTGAATTGCCTAAAAAAACGTCAATCAACGTTTTGTCACTTGCATCACTGGTAGCGGCATCTAACGCGGTGAAAAAGCTACCAATATTGCTTGAGATATCTTCAATATCATTAGTAAGCAAATCATCAACTTTATTACAATTTTTAACGTACGCCTCATAGTCGCCACTACGTGCGCGGGATTGGCTGTACTGCGCATTGATAAATTCATCAAACTCACGGCGAACATGGCTGAAATAAGTGCCGTTACCAAAATAGCCATTAGGTGTCATCGTACCGGGATTCTCCCCGAAAACAGCACTTTGGCGGTGATAGTAACCCACACCGGCGTTGGCTAAGTTGTTAGAAATAACACTTAACCCGCCTTGTGCAGCGTTCACACCACTGAGCGCATTATTCATTACATTGTTCAGCATAAGCTTTTCCTGTTCTGGGTGCTTATCGCCACCATTGGCTGACACAATGAAAGCGATAGCAACTCAAATTATTTAGAGCATATTTGGTTATCGGAAATTCAGCGTAATTGTTTAGTCCAAACTCCCAATAATTCCGTATTTTTAGAAGATATCGTTCAAATCTATGGTATAAGCCTGTACAGCCCTTGAAGCAGAATGACTACCTATTGGTTGATGACCACGTATTTGATTAATCAAGGTGATCAATTTGTCCGAATAGCTCGGGTCTGTGGCATATCCTGCTTGATGTAAACGGCGCGCAGCAATCTCTGGTGTCGGCGCTTTTTTGACATCTTTATAACGCGGATTTTCTGTCAATAGATTGATATAATCCGCAATCGCCTCTTCATAAGAGCCATAAACGCGGAAATCATCACGCATTTTGATGGTTTTGCCGTTAATCACTTCTGTTGTCATAATATTCGTGACAGGCCCTTGCCAGTTTTTTCCCGCTTTGATCCCAAATAAGTTATGACTGGTTTTTCCATCTGACTTCAGAATTTCTCGCTGACCCCAACCACTTTCTAATGCTGCCTGTGCCAAGACCAGAAAATGTGAAATACCGCTGTCTTGACTCGCAGCTTTTGCGGGGCCAATTAAGCGACTAATAAAATTGCTGCTGTTAAGCGATAATACTTTGATTTTTTGGAATGGTGCCGATAGTGCATCGCCCATTGGTGCAAAGTGGCGCATCATTTGTTCCATATTAAATGGCGGTAATGATTGCGCTGTTTTTTCATCTAACGGTAGCAGGCTGTTGGATGTTGGCTCACTTGAAGTGTGTTGGTCTCGAGTAAGCTGCTGGTACATCATTTCCCCAAAACCTAAACCTTTTTGCGAAAGATCTTGGGCGATTTGCTGGTCATACATACTGGTCAGCATGCGTGTTTGGTCGCTGGAAAATAAGCCATCTTGTGGGAGTGCGTCACGCATACTTTTTAGCATCAATTGAACGAATGTTGCCTCAAGTTGCTGCGTGACATGGCGCAGCCCTTGCTCCGAATTTTTATTCAGTTCACCTTTTAACTGCCCCAGTGACTGTAAATCAAATGCGGCACCTTGCAATAGCTGCATATCACTCATTAGATGATCTCCAGTTTCGCGCGTAAACAACCTGCGCTTTCCATCGCTTGTAATATCGACATCAAGTCGTTTGGTGTTGCACCTAGTGTATTCAGCGCTTGAATAACTTGATTTAATTGCACACTTGCGTTGACTTTTTGCAGCGCCCCACCTTGATCACGCACCCCAACATTGGTATTACGAGTCACTACGGTTTGCCCACCCGCAAATGGGGTATCCGGTTGGCTAACTTGAGTTTGTCTTTCTACCGTAACCGCTAAACTGCCGTGTGCAACAGCACAGCTATCTAAAGTGACACTGCGGTTAATCACCACAGATCCCGTACGTGAATTGAGGATTACTTTCGCCTCAGCCACTGGCGCACGTACATTCAGTTCCTGTACCCGGGCTAAAAAACGCACCTGGTCACGGTTATTAGCTGGCACCAGTAGTTGTACCGTTCTTGAATCTAACGCCGATGCAGTTCCCATACCGCCCATACGGTTAATTGCATCAGCAATATCTTGTGCCAATGTGAAGCTATCTTCGTTTAATTGCAGGTTAATCGCACCGTTTTGCCCGAAACTGCTCGGTAATTCTCGCTCGATAGTTGCTCCACCTGTAATGCGGCCACCGTTGAGTTGATTGACCTTAATACTACTCCCACCGCCACTAGCACCCGCACCACCCACTAAGATGTTACCCTGAGCCATTGCATAGATTTGCCCATCAACCCCTTTTAGGGGGGTCATCAGCAATGTACCACCACGTAAGCTTTTTGCGTTACCCATTGAGGAAACAACAATATCTACGGACTGCCCAGTACGTGCAAAAGGAGGCAATTTCGCGGTGACCATGACCGCTGCCACATTCTTTAATTGCATATTGGTACCCGGCGGAACCGTAATCCCCATTTGTGATAGCATGTTATTCAAGCTTTGTGTGGTAAACGGCGTTTGCATGGTTTGGTCACCTGTTCCATCCAGACCAACGACTAAACCATAACCAATCAACGCGTTATCTCGCACACCTTGAACGGTAGTTAAATCTTTAATACGCTCACTGTATCCTGAAAAAGCGAAGCAAAAAAATAGTGATAGCAAAATTAATACTTTGTTTTTCATTGAATTATCTCGGCTGTTTTCTCGCTAATGTTTAATTAATAAGGCGAAACATTTAAGAAAAAGCGTTGTAGCCATCCCATGTTTTGCGATTCGTTAATGTAGCCGTCGCCCACATATTCAATACGTGCATCAGCGACTTGTGTCGAACTCACATGATTGTCTGAACCGATAGTGCGTGGGTTAACCACTCCCGAGAAACGAATCGACTCAGTACCTTGGTTTATCGCAATACGTTTCTCACCAACCACATGTAAGTTACCGTTCGCCAATAATTGGTCTACTGTGACAGTGATGGTGCCTTTAAAGGTGTTGTTGGCATTGGCACCGCCTTTGCCGCTAAAGTCACTGTTGCCTTTAATATCTAATTCTGTGTTTTTACCGCCAATCCACCCTTGCATGAAACCCGGTAAGATCGCAGCTAAGAAACCTGTTTTCCCACTACGATTGGCATTCGCAGAGGAGTTTTTGCTCGCACTCACGTTTTCTTGCAAATTGATGGTTAAAATATCACCAACATTACGAGGGCGCCTGTCTTCAAACAACGGTTGATAACCATAATAAGCGGGTTGCGCGCTTTGAAATATCGAGCCATTGGGTGCAGGTGCTGTCGGTGCTGTTGGAATTGCAGTGGTTTGTGTGTCCACTAATGGACGCGATTTGATTTGTGCACAACCGCTGGTAACTAAGACCAAAACGGCAAGTAACCCTGCCTGTTTAGGCGCTATGAAACGCGTTAGCAACGCTGCTTTTTGCTGTTGAGAAATCGTGCCGCTTTCAATCATCATGTTACTCTTTTGCTGCTGTGTACGTTTTATCATCACGAAGAGATCCCTCTCATTGATAACTCATCACTATCGCAATGAGTTATTTTTACGTATTTTTTACCAATTACAATTGCGTTAAGCGCTGTAACATTTGGTCAGAAGCGGATACCGCCTTACTGTTGATTTCATAAGCACGTTGAGTTTGGATCATGTTAACCAACTCTTCTGCCACGTTAACGTTAGAGGTTTCTAACATATGTTGATAAAGTAAACCGGCACCGTTAGTACCTGGTGCGCTCTCATTTGGTGCGCCCGAACTTGCGGTTTCCATATATAGGTTTTCACCCATACTTTCCAAACCGGCGTCATTAATGAAGGTGGTTAATGTTATTTGGCCAATTTGCTGTGGTTGGTTATCGCCATATACGGTGATAGTCACGGTACCATCACGCGCAATTGACAAGCTATTCGCGTTATCGGGGATCATAATCGCAGGAACGATTTGATAACCACTTGAAGTCACTAACTGGCCATCTTGGTTTGGCTGTAATGCCCCATCACGAGTATAAGCATCTGTACCATCCGGCATTTGCACATGTAAAAAACCTTGGCCTCTGATAGCGATATCGTTGGTATTTCCCGTTTTATTTAATGCGCCTTGCGCATGAATACGCATTGTGGCAACAGGGCGTGAACCTGTACCCATTTGTAAACCAGATGGTAACGAAGTTTGTTCTGAACTCATGGCACCCGGTTGGCGAATATTTTGGTACATTAAATCTTCAAAAACAGCACGTTGGCGTTTAAAACCATTCGTACTAACGTTGGCTAAGTTATTGGAAATAACATCAAGGTTAGTTTGTTGAGCATCAAGCCCTGTTTTGGCAATCCATAATGAGCGGATCATAATAATTCCTTTGTGAAATTAGCTAACAACGAGCAGTTGGTTCGCCCGTTGTGCATTTTCATCAGCACTGCGGACAACTTTCATTTGCATTTCAAAGTGCCTTGCATTGGCAATCATAGAAACCATCGCTTCCGCGGCATTGACATTACTGCCTTCAATGACTCCCGCGGTGACAATTCCTCGTTCACTTTGTGGTAAAGCATTGCCATTTGCCGCTTGCCCTTGTGGTGATAAATGGAACAAACCATCTTCACCGCGGATCAAGTCTTGAGGCTGCGCTTCAACCACTTTTAAACGCCCGATTTGCCCTAACATTGTTGGCGGGTCAGTGGCTAAAAGTGCGGTAACTGTCCCGTCTGCACCAATGGTTAATTCTGCATTTGGCGGAACGTTAATCGGCCCACCATCACCTTGTAAGCGGCGCTCGCCAATGACAAGTTCACCTTCGCTAGATACTTGAATGTTACCGTTACGGGTATAAGCCTCTGTGCCATCGGCTAACTCAACAGCCAAAAAATGCTTATCGTTTAACGCAACATCGGTTTGTTTACCCGTATAATTGAGTGGCCCTTGGCTCATATCAGCACCAGGAGTCGATGCCACCACCAGCGTTCTGGTTTGCTCGCTGTCACCATTTATCGGTACGGCACGCATTGCGGACAATTGCGCTTTAAAGCCTGCAGTTGACACATTGGCAATGTTATTTGAAACAATCGCTTGGTTTTCCAGCGCATGACGCGCTCCCCCCATCGCGGTATAAATGACGTGATCCATGGCCACCCTCTTGTTTTATCGTAAGTTAACCAGCGTCTGTAACATCTGATCTTGTGTTTTGATGGTTTGCGCGTTTGATTGGTAATTACGCTGCATCACAATCATGCTGATTAACTCTTGGCTCATATCCACGTTAGAGGATTCCAATGCACCACTGGTTAATTTACCAAACTGGCCGACACCCGGAACACCGTCCATTGGGTTACCAGAGGCGTTGGATGAGGCCCAAACGTTGCCACCTTGGGATACCAGACCATTTGGGTTTGCGAAAGCGGATAACGCCACTTGGCCAACCACACGTTTTTGCTGGTTAGAATAGTTAGCAGTAATCAAACCGTTATCTTCGATTTTAAAGGTGGTGTATTCACCAGCAGGATAACCATTCACATCAATCGCGCTGACGGAAGATTCACTGACTTTTTGTTGACGAGTTTTCCCTAAATCAACTTTTAAAGTGCCATCATTTGCACCATTTAGCCCTTTGTATGCAAAATCAAACGTTGTTTCTATTGGCGTTACAACAGGGTCATCACCTGGGTTCGGGCCTGGTGTTACCGTTTCTGTCACCAATTTTCCGTTACCATCAAATGACATATCCCCCAGCTTAGTTGCTGCAGTGTCATTCGCGTCTTTAGCGTAAGCCGCCCACTTGTTGTCCGCTGTTTTTACAAAATAAACAGAGATTTCATGCGTGTTACCTTGGCTATCATACGCCGTCATGGTTGTGCTGAAATTGTAAGTCGCGGAATCATCAGGATTATCAACATCGAAAGCTTTATCTTTGATTTTGTCTTCTGAATTCAAATTAATGGTTAATTTCGCTAACTCCGATGCTTTTGCATCCATCATATCCGTTGGGATATTCAAGCCTTCAGGTACACCACCACTTTGAATGGTAACATTGCCTTTTTCATCGACACTCGCTGGGTAACCTGTGACCACCATACCTTGGTTATTCACTAGATTACCGCTTTTATCACGTAAGAATTGGCCATCTCGGCTGTAATAAGTATCACCGTTTTGGTCTTGTACACGGAAAAAACCATTTCCGGAGATAGCAACATCTGTCGCTCTATCAGTACGCGTGATTGGGCCATCTTTAAAATTTTGTGTCACCGCGGCCACATTAACACCGAGGCCAACACCTGAACCTGCAAACATATCTGCAAATGAGGTTGTCGCCCCTTTAAAACCATTTGTTGCGGAGTTGGCAATATTATTACCAATTGAATCAAGCCCCGCTGAGGCTGCATTTAAGCCACTGACTGCTTGTGAAAAAGACATATTTTCTCCATGAGTATTGGGGGTAAATTAAGAAGATGGATAAACCTTGAAAATGCTGCTCAGCGGGACACTTTGCCCAATGCCAACATCAAGTAATGGTGCGTCAGCCCCTGGAGTCACACCGTTAACACGGGTATACCCCAGTTTGGTGACTTCGATTTCAGCCCCCGAACTGACGGCTTTCACATCAAAGTAATATTTTCCTGTTGTATCTGTGACTAAGTTTCCGTTGTTATCACGACCATCCCACGCCATATCATAGATATCGGGTTTAACTTCCGTATCATAGGTAATGGTTCGCACAACCATTCGGTTTTTATCACGAATAGTAATTTCAACTTTGTCTGCCAATTTCGGTAAAAAGAAACCAAACGGCGAAGAAATATATTCAGATTGTGGCTCTTCACCGCCATCTTCACCTTCAATAGCCTCTTTATTACTCAGTCCAAAAGTTGAAGGGCTATTTGGGCTGATGCCTTCATCTGGAAGCGGGTTTGATGGCTTAGTTACATTGCTGTCTTCACCTGTGCTCTCTTTTTTGAGCGGTGCTAAGATGATTTCATTGCGCGGAATAAGCACCCCCTTACCAACCAGCTGAGTGGCTTGTAATGACTGACCTGAACCAATTTGCTGGGAAATACCACTCACGCTATCACTGAGTTTATTCATGCTTTCAAGCGTGGCTATTTGCGCCAATTGGCTGGTTAAATCCGTGTTTTCCATTGGCTTGGTTGGGTCTTGGTTTTGCATTTGCGTGACAATCATTTTTAAAAAAGTGTCACGCATATCGTCACTTTGACTTTTCTTTGGCACATTACTCGCAGACGGCTCAGGGCCAGCGGTCGTATTATCCAAAGGGTCGTACATTGTGGCTGCAATTCCCATGAAAACGCTCCCTTACTGGCCTATTGTGAGTGTCTTTTGCAGCAAGGTTTTTGCTGTATTCATCACTTCTAAATTGGCTTGATAGCTACGGGAAGCTGAAATGGTGTTGATCATTTCACCGACCATGTCGACATTTGGCATTTGCACATAGCCTTTTTCATTCGCTGACGGGTGGCCGGGCTTATATTCCATACGAGGTGGCGTAGGGTCTTCTATCAACTCGCTCACACGCACACCACCTACTTCATGGCGCCCTTGTGGTGCCATTTGAAAAACCACTTGTTTTGCACGGTATGGTTGGCCATCAGGCCCTGCAATACTTTCTGCATTTGCCATATTGCTCGCACTGACATTCAAGCGTTGAGATTGCGCGGTCAATGCGGATGCAGAGATATCAAAAATACTCAGTAAAGCCATGAAGATTACCCTTGCTGTAAGACAGCCAACATACTTTTGACGCGGCTATTGATGAATGTAAGGTCGGCCTGATATTTCAGGGTGTTATCTGCGAATTGGCTACGTTCAATGTCCATATCTACCGTATTACCATCCATTGAGGTTTGGTAAGGAACTCGATATTTCAGGTCAATATTGGGGGCTTTGCCACCTCGCCCTTCGATATGCCCTTTTGAAGTGACAGCAAGAGTCACACCTTTTCCCCCTACCACACCTTTATCCATGGCTTGTTGAAGTTGACGATTAAAGTCAATATCACGTGCTTGGTAGCCGGGTGTGTCGGCATTAGCAATGTTTGAAGCTAATACGGTCTGCCTTGCTTCGCGTATTGACAAAGCCTGTTGCTGGAAAGCAAACGTGGCGTTTAATTTATCAATCATAGTGGCCCTCAATGGAGATAACGCGATCCCTGATTTGAACGTTCGCGAGTAAAAATTAAAATTCGACCTGCATATCTTAGCGGCCTACGAAAAATTCTAATGGCGAGATAAAGGCAAAATAATTGACCTATTTGGCTCATTCGTTATTACAGAGCTGCGTAAACTGCAATCGTGAAAAAGTTTGTTTGCTGGGGGAGATAAAAGGGATGAATTACGCTAAGAAATTGCCATTTTACTTGGTAATCAGCTTGTTAGGACTTACTCCAACGCTTTCTCAAGCGTCGTTACCTCAAAATATCAACCAATACTTTCGACAAATTCATGGTAAAGGCAAGCAAGTTTCAATTGAGATTAAAACGCCGATTGAGCGTTGGCCGACTTGTGAAAACCCCCAGCTCAACCCCCCAGTTGGTGGGCGCAATATGGGTAATGTTTCCCTACCGATACAGTGTGGTAAGAAAAAGCAGTTTATTCAGCTTACCGTGAATGTGACAGGCCAGTATTACGTGGCAACACGTAATATAAATAGAGGGGAATCAATACAATTTGTCGATATCGGCACCAAGAAGGGCTTATTACATAAACTCCCCGCAGGTGCAAGCACTGATAAAATCGCGCTACGTGGTGCGATAGCCCTGCGTAATATTCCTGCCGGGCAAACATTCACAAAATCAATGACAAGACAGCCTTGGGCAATAAAAGCGGGACAAACGGTATTTGTGTTCGCCAATGGTGATAATTTTTCAGTGAAATATGAAGGTCGCGCGATTAATAATGCCACTGCTGGCCAAAATACCCGAGTCCGCTTGTTAAATGGGCAAGTAGTGAATGGGGAAGCGCTAGAAAATGGCAGTGTTCAAGTGGTATTAAGATAAAGATAATCCCATTGATACTCTAAATAATTCGAGTTGCAACTAGGCGACAAGTGAAGATAGACCGATGAGCATACATGAGTCTATGATTCGGCTAGCTGAGCGCAGTCAACAACGCTGCAACTTGCAGTAATACGAGTATATACTCTAAATAATTCGAGTTGCAGCTAGGCGACAAGTGAAGATAGACCGATGAGCATACATGAGTATGTGATTCGGCTAGCTGAGCGCAGTCAACAACGCTGCAACTTGAAGTATGACGAGTATAGCTGGTGAATGATGCAATATTTTGTAACACTATAGACACTAAAGATTCATAAATATAAGCCGATAACTCACATATGACAAAAATCGGGAATAGGAAAACATATTATGGCTATTGAGCAAACATCTGCAATTTCTGCGCTAACTCAGGTGACAAACCGCGACCCACAAGATGCGGCTGCCCCGATGCGCGACAGAAAAGTATCTACAAATGAAATCGTTAAAGAGAGTTCATTTGTCCCTAGTGAGCTGCAAAAGAAGTTATTACAGCCACAAGCAAGCGACATTAATAGTGCTAAAGTTGAACAAATTAAACAAGCTATTAAAGATGGCACCTTAAAAATGGACGCTGGAAAAATTGCTGATGGCATTTTACGTGATGCCCATGAATGCATGTTATCAATGAAATAAAAATAAACATCATGACTGACGAATTACTAATATTACTTGAGCAACAACTCTCTCATTTGCAATCATTGCAGATAGTAATGAAAAATGAAGAGTTATTATTAGGTTATCACCGTGTGCCACCTTCGCCTTTTCAGGAAACTACTGAGCAAAAACGTTTTCTGGTTGCTGCGATTGGCCACGGTGAAACAAATCGCTTGGCATTAGAAACACAGGCAGAAGTCAGTGCACCTTATGAGAGTCATGGCGCACTAGCTGGGGTATGGGAAGCTATTAAGACCTTAACTAGTGAACTAAAAGAGCTGAATTATCGTAATCACCAGATGCTGCAATTGCACATTGAGTTGAATGCTCAGCGCCTAAATTTCGTGAAAAAGCATAATAACCAATCTACTTATGGTGCTGATGGTTTAGAGTCAAAGCGCCCTGCATTAGGTAAGAAAATTTCGATTTAAGGTGTGTTTTGTATTTTTAAACTACAAAGGATTACCCTTTCATGTTTTAGATAATAAACACCTTTTCATCAATCAATGTAAGTAGCCTTAATGCTGCCCCATTTGGTTTAATCTCCCCTCTTTCCCATTTGGAAACACTTTCTTTGGTCATATTTAATATCAAAGCGAGAGAAGATTGAGAAATATTATTTTGCTCACGAATACGTTTAATGTCCTCTCCTGTCATAGGCTTAGGATTGGTGAATTTTTTCTTAAGCTCTTGTGCTTTTATCCGCGCCTCAATACGGCGAGCCGCGGTGCCATCAGCACCACCAATTGCTTCCATTTCTTGAGCAAACTGTAGCAACTCATTAAGTTTATTATTCACAATTAACCTCCATCAACAGATTTGCTTTTAACATCATATTTATTTGGGCATCATCCGCCTGCAATAGGGCTTTCGCAATATCCTTATAAGATTCAAGGAGATCATCCTCTATTTCCTTGGTACTTTTCGACTTTAAGTGGGACTTCAACCAGGCATCTGCAAAAAATAAATGACGACCTTGCTTGTAAAAAATAACTGTCCTGATCCCCCCACTTTTTCCTTTACCTTGTCGAGGTAAACGTTTTTTAATCACTCCACCGCCTAAGTCTGCTTCATACCGACCTGCAAATACATCCATTGCAGCATTGAACAATTCAAAGTCACTTAGGCGTATCTTTTTTGCACTATTTTTAAACATTTTTGTCTTGTAGATTGCCATCCATAGTCCACCATAATTTTTACTATAGTAAAAATTACCATGGTTAAGACGAAAGTATATCCTAATTAAGCAAAGTCATGGAATAAAAAAAGAGGAGAATTACCGTATTCTATCGGCAATTTTCCTCTTTTTAATACTGTAGCTAAATGGTAAATAATACCGATAGAATTAACTGCCGCTGATCATTGACGTCATTCTGATCTTACGGTGGTCAGTCATTTCTAAATTCGACATCACCGCTAACTGGGGTAAGCTGCGACGTAAGAAACGCGATAAAATTAAACGTAATCCGTGGTTAACTAACAGCACAGTAGGCGCCCCCATGGCTTCTTGGTGAGAAACTGCTTGCTCTGCTTGGGTTTGAATAAACTGCGCAAGGTTAGGTTCTAAACCCCCGCCATTTTTAGCCGCTTGTAATAAAATTTGTTCAAGGCCCGCATCTAAGCCAATTACTTGGATTTCTTCAGCATTGCCAAACCATTGCTGAGTGATGGCTCGACCTAATGCAATTCTCACTTGTGACGTCAGGTAGTCAGTGTCTTTTTGCTCACCATTTTCCCCCGCCATTTCAGCTAATGTCTCAATGATGGTACGCATATCGCGGATCACCACATCTTCCATCAATAAATTTTGTAAAACTCGGTGCAAAATAGTTAATGAGATAGTATCCGGGATCAGGTCGTCCGCTAACTTCGGCATCTCTTTTTTCACTCGGTCATACAACATTTGTGCTTCTTGACGACCAAATAAGGTGCTGGAATTTTGCAGTAAAATTTGATTGAAGTGAGTGGCAACAGCGGTACTCGCAGAGACCACGGTATACCCTTGGATTTGGGCTTGCTCACGTAAATCATCATCAATCCAAATAGCCGGTAAACCAAAGGCCGGCTCTTTCGTCGTATCACCGGGTAATGAACCTGCCGCATTTCCTGGGTCAATGGCTAGGCTGCGTCCGGGTTGAGCCTCTCCACGTCCGACTTCAGCCCCCTTAATTAAAATGCGGTACTCGCAAGGGGAAAGCGCAAGGTTATCGCAAATATGTACGACAGGTGGCAAGTAACCGACTTCCTGAGCAAACTTCTTGCGCAAACCTCGTAAACGGCCCAATAATTCCCCTTGTTGTTCATTGTCCACTAAGGGGATCAACCGGTAACCGACTTCCATTGCTAATAAGTCTTCCAGTTGCACGTCATCCCAAGTGGCCTCAACCACTTTGTTCGCTTCTTGGAAATGTTGTGCTTGGCTACCATCACCTGTCGCGCTTTCAGGCTGCTGGGATTTACGCACTAAATACCAACCAAGGGCGGCTAATGCTGCGGTAAATAGTAAGAAAACAAAGTTTGGCATTCCGGGGATCAGGCCGATTAAACCAAGAACCCCGGCACTCAACCACATAACACGTGGGTTATTGAAAAGTTGAGTGACCATCTGTTCACCCACATCTTCATCTGTTGCCACTCGCGTTACAATAACACCAGCCGCCGTTGAGATAATCAGTGCTGGGATTTGCGCCACCAGCCCATCACCAATCGTCAACAAGGTGTACGCGCTTGTCGCATCCCCCAAAGACATGTTGTGCTGGCCAACACCGACAATTAACCCGCCAACCACGTTGATCACCATAATCATGATCCCCGCAACCGCATCCCCTCGGACGAATTTACTCGCACCGTCCATTGAGCCGTAAAAATCCGCTTCTTGAGTCACTTCTGCACGGCGTTTTTTCGCCTCATCATCCGTAATGATACCTGCGTTCAAGTCGGCATCGATGGCCATCTGCTTACCCGGCATACCATCTAACACAAAGCGAGCACCCACTTCCGCAATACGCCCCGCTCCCTTAGTGATAACCATAAAGTTAATCAGTACAAGAATAATGAACACCACAATACCGATGGCAAAGTTACCACCCACTAAAAAATGACCAAAGGCTTCGACAACTCGTCCAGCTGCATCTGGCCCTGTATGGCCATCTAACAAAATAATTCGCGTCGAGGCGATATTCAAAGAAAGGCGCAATAAGGTTGCAAATAGCAAAATAGTTGGAAATGCAGCAAAGTCTAATGTGCGCTTAGTGAACATCGCCACTAATAGCACCATAATAGAAAGTGCAATATTGAAGGTAAACAGTAAATCCAATAAAAATGCCGGCAATGGCAAAACCATCATCGACAAAATCAATAAGATAAGAACCGGTCCAGCGAGTATTTGCCACTGCGTTCCCTGTAAATTTTTCGGCAATTTTAATAATGAAGCCAAATTAGCCATCGCGATTGTTATCTCCAGCAAAGTCCAGCGTCGGTGGCACTGGTAAATTTTTCGGTTTTTTTGGTCTGAGCCCACCTTCACGGCGCCAGCGGCGCAATTGGTAAACCCATGCTAAAACTTCTGCAACCGCAGCATATAATGCAACAGGAATGCTTTGGCCTATCTCCGCATGGCGATATAGCGCACGAGCAAGCGGCGGTGCTTCTAACTGTAATATTCGGTGCTCTTCACCAATTTCTTTGATGCGCTGAGCCAATACGCCCGCACCTTTTGCTAATACTTTTGGCGCCCCCATTTTTTTGTCGTCATATTTAAGGGCAACCGCATAGTGTGTCGGGTTAGTGACGATCACATCCGCACTTGGGACATCCGCCATCATTCGGTTACGTGCAATCGCACGCTGTTGTTGGCGAATTTTGGCTTTAATCTGCGGGTCACCCTCTTGCTGCTTGAATTCATCTTTAATTTCCTGACGACTCATGCGCAATTTCTTTAAATGGGAGCGAAACTGATAGAAAACATCAAAAGCCACCATTGGAATAAGCAAAAACACAATTAAATATCCGGCAAAAATGACTTTCTGTAGTGCATTACTTAGCGCCGTAACCGGTGATTCCATCACTAAATGCAGTAATGATGGCCAACTTTGCCAAAGAAAAATAAACGCCCCCAACCCCACAAATAACGATTTTAAAATTGCTTTAAATAGCTCAGATAACGCATTCATCGAAAAAATACGTTTAAGCCCTTTGATTGGATTTAACTTTTTCAAATCAAATTTAATCAACTTGCTATTAAAAACGAGCCCACCCACTAACGATGACGCAGAAATGCCAACCAAAGCTAACCCGCCAATCACGGGGAATAAGGCAAATAAAGCCTCGCTGACAACACGTCCTAAGTAGCTGATCATCAAACCTGTGTTTTGTAAGTAATGACCATCAAAAATAAAGCCCTGACGAGCTATTTGCCGAAGCTGTGCTGCCAGATGTCCACCACTTAGCCATAGCAAGCTCACGCCTGCTAACATCATCATTAGCGAGCTAAGTTCTTTTGAACGAACGATTTGCCCATCATCTTTGGCTTTTTGCTTTTTATGGGGGGTGGGCTCTTCTGTTTTTTCTACATCACTCTCGTCGGACACCGTGATTCCAAAATTTAATGAAAATACGAGTTATCGCTATAGCATGACAGAGTGTAAAAAAATCAATGGTGGAAAATAGACGTAGTTCAAGGGGGTTATTTGGCTATTGAGCAATACGACGACAATTTTGCGAAAGGTTTCGCAGATATGAGCTCCCACTGAAGATAATCCTATATTTAGCATTAATAAAGAATAAAATCCCTATATGAGCAATAAGCATGCTAAATTACACATGCCTGAACACGTGTAATTAAGGGGGTACCATGAGTACAACGGCTCAAAGAATAAAAAAAACCGTCAGTGTCACTATCGCGCCTGAACTTTATGAGCAAGCAAGGCAAGCCAAACTCAACTTATCTGCAATACTCGCTTGTGCCTTACAAGCTGAATTAAAACGTCTCGAAGCGCAAAAATGGAAAAATGAAAATATTGACGGGTTTAATGAGTTAAATAGGATCAATGAAGAATATGGATTACTCTCAGATAAATACAAGGATTTTTAATGCAATATTGCCTCTATCAAAATCGAGAAGATACGGTCAAATACCCATATTTACTGGATATTCAAAGTAATATTATTGATATATTGAATACTCGCTTAGTCATCCCGTTATTCGATAGCAGGCTAGTTAAAAAGTCATTACCTGTACGCTTAAATCCACAATTATCAATCAACGGGCAGTTTTTCATTTTAATGACTCATCAAATGGCTTGCGTCCCTCATTCATTATTAGGGAAAAAAATTGTTGACTTAAGTTGCCAACGAGACACCATTAAACACGCAATCGACTTACTTATTAATGGCTTTTAACAATAAAGGGTTATTATGGATACTTGCCACCTTGTTGCTCCAGATATTTCCTTAGAAGATGCCCCCAAACATGCCCAGCGCATGCTTGACTGGCTAAAAGAACAAAGCATCATTGACCCACATTTCCAAGGCGTTGAATATGGTGAAGTCATTTATCGCCCTACACCCGCTCACAAAGAACCCATTTTATACGTCATTAATGATGAAATCGTCCCGACCCAACTCCCGGAAGATATGCTAAAAAATTACCTGTCTATCGTAACTGAACATACGGTTTTTCACGCAGGTGGCAATGGCCTCGGTATTTACTGCCCACAATGTGCCAGTGAACAAAGCGAACAGAGTCATGCATGGAGCGATACGGTATCCGATTGGTATGAGGGAAAACCAGAAAACCTCGCTTGTTTTTGTTGCGATTTTCATGGTCCACTTAATGCGTGGCAATTTGATCCGCAATGGGCATTCGGTAATTTAGGTTTTAGTTTTCATAATTGGGATGTCCGCGATGATTTTATTGAGCTATTTGCACAAATACTTGGCAGTAAGATCATCACAGTCTATCAACATGATTAGCGATTAAATGCTCACCTGAATATGTATAGGTTTACCTATACACTATATAATTCAAGGTTTAGAAGGTAAATCCAAAGTAAGGCGCAAGCCAACTGCTTCTGCATATTTTAATAATGTTCCTAATTTCGGGTCGAATTGCGCTTTTTCCAAACGCGACACGTTTTGCTTTTGAGTTTGCATTTTTTCTGCAATTTGCATTTGGGTTAAGTTATTGGCTAAACGCGCTTTTTTAAGTTGGTTGATTAACGCCTGCCTCATTTGTAATTCTGAAGAGCACTCATCAACATCCCCGTTATTTTCTTGAACGATGTTAGCTTGTTCTTTTTGTTCTTTAATCACGAAAGTAGAAATTAAATCGTTATTTATCATTGCAATCCCTTCCTTGTAACGCAAGTACAATAAAACTACCCTAACCCTATATAATTAGAGTAGTTTCATTAAAAAATTTGTCGGTAATTAGAAACCTAGCTCATCAAGTAAATCATCAACTTGAGACTGTGATGCCATTACATTAACGCCTTCTTTATTAATTTGCGGGCCATTGAGCAAACTTTCGTTTTGCGTTTTCGCACGCATTTCAGGTGGCGTATTTTCCATTAATAATGCGAGCAGTTGTTTTTCAGCTTCTTCAACTACTTCCATCATTTTTTTGATGACTTGTCCTGTTAAATCTTGAAAATCTTGCGCCATCATAATTTCCAACAACTCTGCTTTAGTAACTTCGCTGTCTTGGATAACTTGTCCTAAAAAGGCTTGCGTTGACTCACGCAATTGTGCAGGAACCGCATCTTCGGCAGTTTCTTGCCACTGCTGTTGCAGCACCTGCGCATTTTTATTCATTTCCACTTGCAGTGGTTTGATGACATCAATGCCATTTAAGGTTTTTTCTGCCGCTTGCGCCGTCATTTGTGCAATATAGCGCAGCCTGTCTTTTCCATCTGGAATACTCGCCACGGCTTGTTGAACGCTTTTTTCTAAGCCCAATTCGCGCATACTTTCACGCAGGGTTCTCATTAGCGTACCAATGCGTGTAATGACTTGTTTTAAATCATCATTACCGTTGCGAATACCTTCCATACCCACTTGTTCAGTCATGAAAATCTCCTTTGGCACGCACTGTTATTGCAGACCCATTTTTTCAAAAACTTTATTCAGTTTTTCTTCCAAGATAGCCGCTGTAAATGGCTTAACGACATAACCACTCGCGCCAGCTTGCGCCGCTGCGATAATATTTTCTTTTTTCGCTTCTGCTGTCACCATGAGTACTGGGATATGTTTCAATGCATCATCACCACGAATGGTTTTAAGCAACTCAAGGCCATCCATGTTTGGCATATTCCAGTCAGCAACGACAAAGTCGATGCTACCTGTACGGATTTTTTCTAATGCATCAACACCATCTTCCGCTTCTTCTATTTTGTTAAATCCGAGCTCTTTTAATAAGTTACGGACGATACGTCGCATTGTAGAAAAATCATCAACAACCAAAAAACTGAGATCTTTAGCGGCCATAACCACTCCTTCAAAATACAATTGTGAATTCCTGCCTCGGTTTAAACCGTGACAGAAGAAAGTCTTGCTAAAACACTTGGGGCAATCTTGAGAATATCTTGCACTTCATCCGCCGCCCCTATTTCAATAGCAGCACGCGGCATACCAAATACCACACAACTACTTTCGTTTTGTGCGTAAGTGATTGCCCCCTGCTTACGTAAATTTAATAGTCCTTTCGCTCCATCCATCCCCATTCCCGTCAATAAAATACCAATACATTTTCGCCCAACACATTGAGCTACTGAATCGAACAACACATCGACAGAAGGACGGTGCCGGTTAACAGGTTCGCTTTGCTGTAAAATAACTTGAAATCCCTTGCCTTTATCGGCAATCAACATATGCGAATCGCCTGGTGCAATATATGCATGGCCTTTTTGTAATAGTTCGTTGTGTTCGGCTTCTTTTACAGTTAATACACAGAGCTTATTTAAGCGATCAGCAAAAGAACGCGTAAAACCCGCAGGCATATGCTGAGTAATCACGACGGGTGGGCATTCATGAGGCAACATTTCCAGAAATTGACGTATCGCCTCTGTTCCTCCTGTCGATGCACCAACCGCAATCACACGGCTATTACAAACGTAGGGAGAGAGCGCTTTGGCTTGAGAAACTGGCTCACTGACCTTTTTGTCTGAACGAGCAAAACGGCTACGCTGAGTAATTTTTGACATGGCTGCTGCGCGAATTTTTTCGCCAATAATATCGCGATAACTCATCATGGTTTCACGAATGCCAATTTGCGGTTTCGTGACAAAATCCACAGCACCTAATTCCAGCGCTTTTAACGTCACTTCAGAACCTTTCGAGGTTAATGTTGAAACCATTACCACAGGCATTGGGTGTAAGCGCATTAATTTCTCTAAGAAATCAATACCATCCATTCGTGGCATTTCCACATCTAATGTGATTACATCTGGCTCATATTGCTTAATTAAATCACGAGCAACATAAGGGTCTGGTGCGGTATCAACCACGACCATATCATCATGACTATTAATAATTTCGCGCATTAATTGGCGCATCAGTGCTGAGTCATCCACACATAGCACTTTAATTTTTTTCATTACCCCCTCCTCGCAGCCTGTAAGCTGTAGACGGTTTGCCCTTTAATAACGAAACTTTGCGATAACTGCGATAAATTTTCAGAATGCCCAATAAATAACAAGCCATCTGGCTTAAGCAATGGAGCAAAACGCTCTAGCATTTTTATCTGCATCTCTTTATCAAAATAAATCATGACATTACGACAAAAAATCGCATCAAACCGATGTTGCATTTGCCAATCATGATCACTCAAATTTAAATAACGAAATTCAATCATTTGGCGTAATGCTGGCTTGACTCGAGCATAGCCATCAAACTCGCCAACGCCTTTCATAAAATAGCGTTGTCTCTGTAATGCCGTTAAAGACTTCAGCTCTTCTATGCGATACACGCCTTGTTTCGCTTTTTCGAGCACTTCCGTGTCAATATCACTGGCAATGACTTTGGCATTAATTGCGTTTGGCCCAAGCACATCACTCAATGTCATGGCTATCGAATACGGCTCCTCTCCTGTTGAAGATGCAGCGCACCAAATATTAATCGTGCTATTTTTACGTGTGCGAACAAAGTCCGCTAGCGTCACAAAGTGGTGCGGTTCACGAAAAAACGCGGTTAAATTTGTCGTCAGAGCATTCACGAAAGCTTGCCATTCTGCATGGTGAGGCTCTCGCTCCAACATCCGTAAATAATCGGAGAAATTGTCGATATTACAATCACGTAACCGCTTTAACAGCCGGTTATAGACCATATTTTTTTTATTCATGGTGAGGACAATGCCTGATTTTTTATGAATAAATCGACAAACCCGACCAAACTCATCATCAGTCAGTGGTTCTACCTGTGGTACAAAAAGCATCGTACTTGTCGTCCTATTCAATAAAAACCCAGAGGCAGCCAGTTATTTGGCTGCCTTTTAGGATGGATAACCTAAGAAAAAATAACCAATTACGATTATCCACCGAAAACTCAAAAACGAGTTTTCACAACACTTAGCGCCGATTACGATTTAATTGGCTTTCAGGTAATTCAAAGAATGCAACCGTATCAACTAAGTTGTTCGCTTGATCTTCTAGCGCTGCCGTCGCGCTGGTCGATTGTTCAACTAACGCCGCATTTTGTTGTGTGACTAAATCCATTTGGCTTACTGCTGTTGCGACTTGCTCAATACCACGGCTTTGCTCATTGGAGGCAGAGGCAATATTACCCATTAATTCAGTAACTTGGTTAACTGCTGCGACAAGCTCACTCATGGTTGCACCCGCTTCATTAACCAGTTGAGAGCCTTGGCTAACTCTACCTACAGATTCATCAATCAAGGTTTTAATTTCTTTTGCCGCTTCCGCACTACGCTGAGCTAACGCTCGAACCTCACCAGCAACCACAGAGAAACCACGCCCCTGTTCACCCGCTCGAGCGGCTTCAACAGCAGCATTCAATGCTAAAATATTGGTTTGGAAAGCGATGCCATCAATCACACTAATAATGGCGCTAATTTTTTGTGAGCTATTGGAAATGGAGGTCATGGTGTCAATCACGTCTTCGGTGATCTCTCCACCTTTCGTTGCCGTTTTCGATGCGCTAACTGCAAGTTCACTGGCTTGGCGTGCGTTATCCGCATTCTGCTTAACGGTGGCTGTTAATTCTTCCATACTGGCCGCAGTTTCTTCAAGTGATGCCGCTTGCTGTTCAGTACGTGAAGATAAGTTATTATTTCCTAATGCGATTTCACGTATACCCGTGTACATTTGGTCCGTATTTGAACGCAGCGCTGTTACTGAAGTCGCTAAAGACTCCTGCATGTCTTTTAGCTTACCAAACACTTCACCAATTTCATCACGAGTAGTAACTTCAATTTTCTGATTGAGTTTGCCATCAGCCACTAATGCAAAGTGCTCCCCCATACTTTTCAGTGGGTTAATCACTTTACGTTTCATCCAGTAGTGGACAAAAGCAATAACGGCAAGAATAATGACAATCACTGAAGCGAATGAACTCCACGCAAACGTGTTATACATTCTTGCTGCAGCAAGAGATTCATCGTTTTCAGCATTCAGTAATTCAAGGTATTCCTCAACAACTTGCTCCAACTGATCCTGGTTTTCTTGGGCAGGAAGTTCAATATAGGCCGCAATATCTTTATTATCTAAATGTGTTTTTAATGCTTTGAGTGTCAATACAAAGGCTTGATACCGAGCCTCAAGAGCGGCGAGATTTTCTTTCTCACTCAAAAGAGGCTGGTTTTTAAACGTGGTGTAATCCTTCTCAGCTTCTTCGAGTAATTTATCAAAAGTTACTCTCGTTTCTTCAATCAACGGTTCGTTACCACCCACTTTATGCAGCAAAGCAATTTGCGTTAGGCTGTTGCGTGCTTGCATTAGGTGTTTACTGGTTTCCTCAAGCATCGCTCGCTTATCAGACCCCAAATCAATACGCTCTAAAGATTTTAATTCACTTACAACAATCCCAACAGAAACCCCGCTAGACACAATCTGCATCCCACAAAATAGAATGAGAAGTAGATACAAACTCACCGAAATCCGGATATTTTTACCAAACATAGAAATCCCCACTTGTGCCAGCTAAGAGAACTGAACCTCTGAAACATTGCCTTGTTTTCTAATGCACAGAAACGCTGCAAAACCAAAGCCTTGCAGCGAAAAACTGAGCTTAACCCTTAGAAAGTTTCCCAATTGTCATCATCTTTATGTTCTTTCGATGACAGTTTTGTCAGATCCGGCGTTTTAACGATATTTGAAACCGTTCTTGCTGCCGGCTGAATATTGCGTATTTCGCTTTGTTTTAATGGTGGTAAACGGAAGATTGAAATCAATTGTGACAGTTTTGCCACTTGTTCTTCCAATACATTGGCTGCAACCGCAGATTGCTCAACCAGCGACGCATTTTGCTGTGTAACCTTATCCATTTCTGCAACAGCGATGCTGACCTGTGCAATTCCTTTACTTTGCTCATCTGATGCGGTTGCAATGTGCGTCATAATGTCAGTGACACGTGTGACAGACTCGACAATTTTCGTCATTGTTTCGCCCGCATCTTCTGCTTGGCGAGCACCTGTCCCAGTTCTTGACACTGAATCTTCAATTAACGTTTTAATCTCTTTAGCCGCATCAGCACTGCGTTGTGCCAAATTACGCACTTCATCAGCCACCACAGCAAAACCACGACCATGCTCGCCTGCTCGCGCAGCTTCAACCGCTGCGTTCAGCGCTAAGATGTTAGTTTGAAAAGCAATACTATCGATAACTGCAGTAATATCAGAGATTTTCTGTGAGCTATCGGCAATGTTCAGCATGGTACTGACCACATTCGATACCACTTTGCCACCCTCTTTTGCTATCACTGAAGCTTGGTTTGCAAATTCACTCGCTTGGTGGGCGTATTCGGTATTTTGTTTTACGGTTGCAGTTAGTTCACTCATACTGGCTGAGGTTTCTTCTAAGCAAGCGACTTGCTGCTCAGTTCGTGCAGATAAGTCATTGTTACCTGCTGCAATTTCGGTTGTACCTTGGTAAATAGTTTCGCTACCATCTAGTACACCACGAACGGTATTAATCAATTCCTGCTGCATATGTTGAACACCATTGGCCAACTCGCCAATTTCATTCTTGGCAATTGTTGTCACATTCGGTGTTAAATCGCCTGAAGCAAAGACTTTAATACGCTCGATTAAGATGCCGAGTGGTTCAATAATACCTTTACGAACATAGCGATAACTAAAGAAGCCAATTAAGGCGAGTAAGATAGATAACGTCACCAACATATATAACGATTGGCGATAGTTATTATCTGCGTTAACGACTTCGGCTTGAAAATCTGCAGAGATATCCGCAAAATAAGCATTAAATTGTTCTTCAAATTTTATTTGGTGCCCTGAGGTTCTGTGTGCATAAAAACCTTCAAGGTCACCTTTTTCAGCAAATTCGCCTAGCTTGATTAACGCATCGCGATAGGTTTCATAGGTGCTAAATAGTTTTTCAAATTTGGCCTTATCATAATCCGAACTTTGCATTAGCGTGTTATAACGCGCATAGGCATCATCCGCTGATTTAAAGTTACGTTTAGCGGCTTTAATCAAATCTTCTGTCGTTGCATCGTCTTGAATTTTACGGCCTTCAAGTAAATAGGCATTGATAGAGCGGTTTAAGTTAGCTCGAGCTTGTAACAAATTGACCCAGCTTTCCGTTAAGACTTGTCTTTGGCGTTGTAATGAATTCAAATAACTGATGCTGTCGCTGTTATCGCCCAGTTTGGTAAACATCAACCCACTGGATACCAGTTGCAGCAAAATAAAGATAAAAATGACGGACAAAAGTCCCGATACGATTTTAATTCGACTGTACATGACGTTTTACTAACATAATTTTGTTGTATTTTGGATATCGGTCATCCAACCAAAAACTTTAGTTAATGACTTATTATTATTTGAACAATTATTGGGGCTGAGAATTACTCAGCCATGCTGTCAATCAGCGCCATTTCATCGCTTGTTAATAATTTTTCGATATCGACTAAAATCAACATACGGTCGTTTAATGTTCCGAGCCCTGTCAGATATTGAGTTGATAATGTCACGGCAAAATCAGGTGGTGGTGCAATTTGTTCTTCATTCAAGACCAGCACATCCGAAACGCCATCGACGACAATACCGACGACGCGATCTTTTAAATTCACGACAATAACGACCGTGTTATCGTTATACACCACGTTTTCATGGGAGAATTTCACCCGTAAATCAATAATCGGAATGATGACCCCACGTAAGTTAGTCACTCCTTTGATAAAATCAGGGGTATTTGCGATACGAGTCACTTGTTCGTAGCCACGAATTTCCTGCACTTTTAAGATCTCAATGCCATACTCTTCTTCACCCAAGGTAAAAATGAGGTAGCCTTCGCCGTTTTTTTCTTCTTCGTGTTTATTTAAATCATCATCTAACATAGACATGGTGTATGGCCTCTATTTAGTGCACGACAGGTTGAAAAACCTGCTGTTTCTTTTTAATCAAAATGCTGTTATTCATTTTTTGTAGTTCAGCCACATCTAAAATCAATGCAACAGAACCATCACCCATAATCGTTGCTGCGGAAATGCCGGGGATCTTGCGATAATTACTTTCAATGTTTTTCACCACCACTTGCTGTTGCCCGACTAATTTGTCGACCAACAAAGCAAAACGATGACCTGCATTCTGAATAATCAACACAATGCTGTTATCTAAATTTCGTTCGGCTTCTTCGATGGAAAATACGTGGTGTAATTCAACAAGCGGTAGATATTCACCTCGCACAAGCAGCATTTTTTCCTCTCCAGCCAAGCGATAAATATCTTCTTGCCGAGGCTGCAAAGTGCTGATAATAGCACTCAATGGCACGATGAAGACATCTTCCGCTACTTTCACAGACATACCATCCAAAATGGCTAAAGTGAGCGGTAATAAGATGCGGATAATGGTGCCTTTGCCTTCGGTAAAACCAATTTGGATACGGCCGCCCATGTCTTGGATATTTCGTTTCACCACATCCATTCCAACACCGCGTCCCGAAACGTCTGTCACTACCTCTGCGGTTGAAAATCCTGGAGCCATAATCAGCATCGCAACTTCATCATTGCTCATACCATCATGCACGTTCATCCCTTGTGACTTCGCTTTTGCCAAAATACGTTCACGGTTTAGCCCTGCGCCGTCATCACGAACTTCAATACAAATATTGCCGCTTTGATGTGCTGCCGCTAAGGTCAATGTGCCAGCTTCTGGCTTACCATTTGCCACGCGAACTTCTGGCTTTTCAATTCCATGGTCGAGGCTATTACGAACAAGATGATTCAGGGGATCGACGATGCGCTCAATCAAGCTTTTATCGAGTTCAGTTGAACTTCCTTCCACTTTCAGCTCGATTTTTTTACCTAATTTCGATGCAATATCGCGTACCATCCGTGGGAAACGACTGAATACGTAATCCATTGGCATCATGCGAATTGACATAACGGATTCTTGCAAGGCGCGAGAATTACGCTCCAATTGTACGATTGAGCTTAATAAATCACTGTATTCATTTTGATCGACATGCTGACTATGCTGAGTCAACATTGATTGAATAATGACCAACTCCCCAACTAAGTTGATCAACTGGTCAACTTTCTCTACAGCCACACGGATACTGCTCGAATCCCCTTTCGGTTTAGCGATTGCAGGTTTTTTCGATGTATTTGTAGGCGCAGCTACCGCTGGTGAAACAGCTACAGGTTTTGCTTCTTTCTCCGACTCAGGAGCCTCAATTTCGATTGGATCTTCGGAGTCATCCGTGATGACTTTTTCAGGAGATAAAGCGAGGCAATCCGCAAATGATATGACTTGATGAGCAATCTGTGATTCATCCACGACAAAACATAATACGCCACTAATATCATCAATATCGGTGTTTGTACCAAGCCATGCTTGCAAACTATTTGCTGTTTTTTCAGTGTGATACAAGTGCCCAAATAAACTGAGCTCATCTGCCAGTAAATCAACTTCATTTTCTTTGAGCTGATTTAACGAGATCATAAAGTAGTGTGAATATTCACCTTGCTCCGCGAGCGCTTCTTCAAAAACCGCAACTTCAACTTTAGTCTCAGGTAACGCAACAGTTTTCTCAGTGATCTCTTCTGCTCTATTTTCAACCCGGCTAAGCACCTCACAAATGCGCTTAAAGGTCTCTTCATCCGGCAAAGAATCATTTTTATAGGCATCTAACTGTGATGCCATGACATCCTTAGCATCAAGAAAAATATCAATAATGTCAGGTGTGAGTGTTAACTCATCATGACGCGCCTTATCTAAAAGGTTTTCCAATGTATGAGTCGTATTCTGCAACTGAGTGAAACCAAAGGTTGCAGCCCCTCCTTTTATTGAATGGGCACTGCGGAAGATGGCATTTAGCTGCTCGCTATCCGGGTCAAAAGGATCAAGCTCAAGTAAATGTTGTTCCATATCCCTGAGCAACTCATCAGCTTCATCGAAAAATGTTTGATAAAACTCGGTAATATCCATGGTTTTTATCCAATTTCGCTTAAGTTTCACTTAACGCTGACTGCCGGACACTCCGGCAGACAACTAAACATGTTATGTAATAAATTCAAATAACAGCAATTCATCACGGTATTTTCACCGCAGCGACAACACCCACGGCCGTTTCTGGTGTGGGTTTTTGCGGTTTATTCAACACATCATTGATCGGCTTCGCGCCATCATATTCGCGGAGGATCTGCTTTGTTTCTTCATCATTTAATACAATGATACTTATCCGGCGGTTGATCGGAGCAAAGCCATCATCTTTGTCTAAGTGAATAGCTGATGCCATTCCAACCACACGTAAGACTTTGTTTTCATCCATTCCACCGCGAATCAATTCACGGCGTGAAGCATTCGCGCGATCAGATGAAAGCTCCCAGTTGCTGTAATTGGCTCCGTTGGCATAAGCAAGATCATCAGTATGACCGGAGATACTAATTCGATTGGGAACATCATTAAGAAGTGGTGCTATTGCTCGCAAAATATCACGCATATACGGTTCAACCATTGCCGAACCAACTTTAAACATTGGGCGATTTTCACTGTCTACAATTTGAATTCGCAGCCCATCGTTGATCATATCAATCAGTAAATGTGGTTTTAATTCATTCAAACGTGGGTCTTTTAAAATGGCCTGCTCAAGTGACTCTTTTAATTTTTCAAAACGATAGTTTGCATTTCCATCAATAATATTATTAGGTTCTGGCATCACATCCCCATCACGGAAAATAGGGTCTTTACCACCACCTGGAATAGGGTTTGTGGCATCTCCACTTTTACTTCCTGGATTGATAGCTGTACTTAAGGGAGTACGAAAATATTCAGCAATTTGTGTTAATTCTTGAGGACTTGAAATTGAGATTAGCCACATCACTAAAAAAAATGCCATCATCGCCGTCATAAAATCGGCATAAGCAATTTTCCATGAACCGCCATGCCCGTTTTGCTGATGCGAACTGCGTTTTTTAACCCGAATAACATGCGGTGTATTGGCTGCCATCGGATAGTTACTCCTCAGTTGTTTCTTGTGAGCGAGCACCAACTTTCACTTCTCGAACTTTATCTTCAAGTTCAACAAATGAAGGCCTATCAGCACTGAATAACACCTTGCGGCCAAATTCAACCGCAATTTGAGGGGCATAGCCTTGCAATGCTGAAAGGAAAGTGACTTTAATACATTCCATCATTTTCAATTGCTCACTACTGCGTAGTCTTATTAGTGCAGCCAAAGGTAAAATGAAGCCATAAGCCACTAAAATACCTAGAAATGTTCCCACCATGGCATGAGCAATTAAAGCACCCAGTTCACCAGCAGGACGGTCAGCTGAACCCAAGGCATTTACGACCCCAAGAACGGCCGCAACGATCCCAAAAGCAGGCATAGAGTCACCGACCATATTTAATCCCGAAGCTGGGACTTCATTTTCTTGACGAAAAGTTTCTAACTCTTCGTCCATTAATGCTTCAATTTCATGGCTTTGTAAGTTACTACTTACCATTAAACGTAAGTAGTCCACGATGAACATCATGGTGGATTCGTCTTTTAAAATACGGGGATATTGGGAAAAAATTTCACTTTCACTTGGGTTATCAATATCTTTTTCAAGTGCAAGTAACCCTTGCTGGCGTGATTTATTAAGTAATTGAAATAACAACGCCATTAAGTCCATTGACATTGTTTTATTGTAAGAGGAACGACGGAAGAGTTTTGGTAATACTTTACACAAGGCGACGATGGATTTGCCACTGTTACCAACAACAAAGGCACCTAAACCTGCACCTAAAATAATGACAAATTCAGCAGGCTGATAAAGCGCACCTAAATGGCCACCGACCATTAAGTATCCGCCTATAACCGCAACTGTAACAATGATATACCCGATGAGTATTAACACAATATTCCCTTTCACTCCGTTGGTTAACAGATGGCAGTCAAAGGGAATATTAGGAGTGACAGGCAAAAACCTTTGCCTGTTAACCAAATCAATCCAATTACATTACCGCTTTAGTAATGCCATCCTGTCGATATACCGTAATATCGGCTAGATGCTCGGAAAGTTTACGTTTTTTTATTGCACGTGATGGCGGTTGGCATAAACTGCAAGTGAAGCTATTTTCAGGAATATGTGCGTAAGTAATAAAAGAACCATGGCAACAGCTACATTGTGAACTTTGCAACATGCCACTTTCCACAAAGCGGACTAATGTCCAAGCACGTGTTAAAGCTAACAAAGGCTCCTCACCAGGTTCAGGAATACACTGTTCAAGGTATAACCTGTAGGCTTTTAATATGGCATCCACACCACGACATTGACCACTTTTAAGTAAAAATTGATAAGCATTATAGAACATGGATGAATGAATATTCTGTTCCCACGTCATAAACCAATCTGTAGAAAAAGGTAGCATGCCTTTTGGTGGTGGGCAGCCTCTTAGCTCTTTATATAAACGAACTAAACGGCCGCGACTGATTTGAGTTTCACTTTCTAACATTTGAAGGCGAGCGCCTAAAGAGATTAATTCCATGGCTAATCGAATATCATTCGCTTCTTGGACTATACTTTTTTCAGCTGCGGTACTCATCTTTTTCTCGCTATTTCTGTGTCGCCCTCATTATGCGTTTGCAATAATCGGGTCGAAAGTAAGATACCTGTATGAATTTGTTGCAATTCATCAACTCTTGAATCACGGGTTAGCTTTTCAATTGTGTCACTATTATCAAATCTAAACTGGCAGATTAGCTGGTTTGTTTCTGCTAATTTGACTAATTGAGGGAGTGTGAGGTCTGCTAAAGTAGTTGCCATTGCATCAGAGATGCCTAAACGAAACATCGCAGAGGCTTTCTCTTGGGAGATGAGTTTTTGGGCTAATAGCAAATATGAGAGGTTAATATCGTATATATGCTTCAGAAAATCTGTCGTCGAGCTCATTTTTTTTCCTTTCCGAAAATTATCAACATCTGTGCGATCTGTGTGCAAAAAGAACAAATATAAATTTGAAAGTATTGTGTAATCAAATTATTAAATTTAAAAAGTAATTAAATTGGGTAAATACAATTCCATTAATTTTCCCATGTCATCCATTCAAAAGTACCCAATTTGGAGTATAAACACACAAATTTCCAAACTTAAATTAAAGATATTTCCTGAATACCTACAACAATAAAGAATGACTAAAAAATTAGCGATTTCCATAAAAATCAGAAATAGCTGATGTCATTATTAGTCGCCAATTATTATGCACCACTAAATTAACTATTCAAGGTACTTATGTTTCTTTTTATACCAATGGGATGATTACCCCTTAATTCATTAAATAATCTTCATTATCTCTTTATCTTCTATTACTTTATCCTAAATATCCACAACATTTTGAGTCACCTTAAGCAAAATGGCAGGATTTTAATCAAAGCATTCACTCTTTACATGTGATTACTAAGCAAAAAAAACCAAGCACAACATCAAAAACAATATATTGATCCAAATCAATTTATAGTATTAAGAAACTGAGTTACATATGTCTGTAATAAAGCTTTATCGGCACTATTGGAATAAAACTTAATCATTAATTTTCAATAAGTTTAATCCACATTCCAATCATCATTCAAAATTATTCAATCGTGGTTATCATACAAATTCTCACTATATTGTCATACATATTAAGTATCTGGTCTCAATTTTCATTAGATTAATTAAACAATGATTATAATATCATCATCTCGTAATATTAATAAAATTAATAAAATTTAAATAAATTACCAATAATAAAAATTTATTTAGCTTAAATACTTCTGTTGGCTATTTTTGTTTGTTTAATATTTTAAGTAATCATTTTGTTATTAATTTATTAAAGTAATTTTTTTGATTAATTAATATTTGTTTTTTTATATAAAATAGCTGAGATTTCATTTTTTTTAATAAAAAGATCAACCTACGCTAACCTATCACTTTTGTGTTAAGGGTGAAAAATGAAGGTTTCAATTAAGAACATTCCATTTTCTATATATTTTTCATATCACTTTTAAAACATTCCATTGGCACTTAAAATAAAAACAACTAAGCATATTATTACATGTCTTCATGCTTATCCGTTTTAGCTGTTTGCACGCAACGATAACAATTTTAATTAACTAAAGTTATAATAACCATTGATTACTATATACTTTTATTTTAACAAAATACCCTAATCATCATCCTAACTTAAGTAAAATTGCTTAATCTAATAATGAAGGATTAGAAAAAAAATCACTTTTAGTTAAAATAATTCAGTGAGACGTTTGCTTATAAAACAAGCAAATTTGTTGTGCTTTTTATTGGCAAAAATATTCTCCAATTTGCGACAGTCTTCACACTTGTTTTCTTTGTTTCTCAATAGTTTCCGAATAAAACGATACTCTCATTGATATATTTATGTTAAGGAGATCACATTAATATTCCTTACAATGCTCTCTAAGTAGTATGTAGGATCAATATAGACAAAATGAGGGGAAAAATAACAAGGCCGGTGAAGTGATAAACTTGTTTTCCTCATGCACCAATGCAACACTGGGCGCACTAAAATATAATTCTAAGGAAAAGCATGTTCAATTATCAAGCAACTGTAGACTTCATTGAAGAAGAAAACGTATATGAAATCAACTTTAGTGATTTTTCTGAGCTACAGGGTGTTAGCTATTGTAAAGAAGATGTTGAGTTAGAAGCCCAAGAAATTTTGCTCGCTTCTTTTGCTGAACTAATTGAACTCAGAAAACCTATTCCATTAGCAACACAAACAAAAAGTGAAGCAACCTTTACTGTTTATTTACCCATAATCTGCTGCTTAAAAATTGCCTTGCATAACGCGATTCTCAATTCTGCAACACAACGCATCGACCTCGCTCGCAGGTTGAACATCAATGCGCAACAGATAGAACGCTTACTGGATATTCATTACGCATCTAAAATTGAACTTTTAGAGCAGGCTTTATATATATTAGGCATTGAAGCTTCAATTACAGTCACCCAAAAATTGGTTGTTAACAGCATGAACTGATCATCATTGATGAGAAATAGCGCCGAAATAGCTTAAAACACCTTTATTTACCTATACTGATTGTTAGGCGCTGATGTAATGGCGGAGACTTGAGTTAATTTTATTTTTCTCATGTCTCAACCCCTGTAATTACAATCACTTTTTAGGTACATTCCATACTAAAAAGATAGCCTCTTTAAATTGTTCATAATTCAACCAAGTTATACTTTTCCAACCAAATACAGATTCCTTGGGATGTCTCTCACTTTTCGTGTCTTAACTATCTGTGATTTTTATCGTACTCTTAAATGATGAATAAAGGATATCGTAGCCTTATATCCAGTTACTAAATTATGAGTTAGCTCGTATTAAGAGTAGCACTTGACTTACTTAATAAGACTCATCAATATTTGACGTATTACCTTCCCTTTCATAATCCTTAAAATAATTTATTTTAAATAAAAATCTCAATGAGGTACAATAAGTGAGTTTTTATATAGGGTATATGTATGAAAAATGAAAATCACTTAATCTCGAATATAAAAGATAATAACCAACCATACTGGCCTACACTAAAGCTTATATTGAGTTCATTAATTGTTTTTAATTTTTATTTAAATTTAGTTGATAAAAACAAATATTCGTTGCTTATTAATGTTTTTGAATTAACATTAATCCCTATGTTTGTATTTATAGTCGCATTTATAACAAAAAATACAACATGGAAAGGGTTACAATCTCATCTTATTCCTGCTGTTATCATTTATTTTACGTTCCAAACAATCGATATGTTTCCACTTTATTTCACCGGTGAATTAACTTTAAGAACCTATTTATTTTCGCCTCAGTACGGAGTTTGGTTTTTCTTAGCAACGCCTATCTGGCAAACTATTTTTTTATTATTACCGAAAAGCTTTAAGTCAAACAAATTTTACCTCTCTATATTTTTGGCTGCATCCCTGGCAATATCATATATAACAATGAGTTACTTAATGCCAGTTTCCAGTTTCTTCTCAATTACTCTCTATTTACCATTTTTTGTCATCGCTTATTTTATTAATAATAAAAATATATCTTCATTAAGAAAAAAACCTGCCATGGTAATTTTTTGCATAACAGTTTTAGCTATTTTACTCCTTCATTATCGAGATGTTTTTTTAGGGGGAATATTCAGCGGTATCAATTCCTATTTACTCTTCAAAGAATTTATTATTCATATTTTAAATTTTTCTATAAGTCTAATTTTAGGGTCAAGCATTATTTACATTGCTTTATCAACTGATAAATATGCGAAAATATCAAACAATGCTTTAGGTGTTTATTTAATCCATCCAATTATTTGTTTTATTATATTACAAACATTAGTTTTTTTAGGTATAGAACTTAATTTATTATTAATAATAACGTTTACTCTACTAACCATTTGTATAGCACTTTTATTAGCCTCAATTCCAATTATTCATTGGTTTATAGATCCTATTTTTTACTCTAATAAATTGAAATAACGAGATAAAAGCCTAACTCATAAACAATCAACGCTATTTGAATACTAATTAAAAAAGATAAAAAATCACCTCAGCAGGTTAGTTTGAAACGCTGTTTAAATTCCTTACAATCCTAGTTAGTTCAATCCGGCGTCCCGGTGTCAGTTCTTCAAGAAATGGGAGGATGGGAAAGCATAGAAATGGTAAAACGATATGCTCACCTATCACCCATTCACTTGCAAGAACACGCCAAAAACATCGATGATATTTTAAATCTGAGTGGCACGAATATGGCACGCAAGATAATTTGATAACTCACAATCACACGTAACACTTTGTTTTAACTGGTGGGTTGTGGGGGGCTCGAACCCCCGACCTAATGATTAAGAGTCACCTACTCTGCCAACTGAGCTAACAACCCGATACAAATTATTTAACGCCTAACAATTGCTACAGTCAATATGATTCTGCTATTTTTATTATCTAAGTTAATTTAAAGTTACGAATGTAAAATTTAAGAGAACTATCGCTTGAATAAACATCACTTCGTTTCTAACAAGATAACTTTTCCTTATTCTAATTGAGATTTGTGTCACAATATTTCACGCAAACATAACCACAAAATTATAAAAAAGACTGTGGCTAATTATCACAAACCACTACGGACATCTTTAGTATGGAAGAAAATGCGAATTCACTATCAACACAACCCAATGCTGATCGTAATCAGCTAAAACGTAGTCTTAGTAACCGCCATATACAACTTATTGCTATTGGTGGCGCAATTGGTACAGGCTTATTTATGGGTTCTGGTAAAACCATTTCACTTGCAGGCCCATCAATTATCTTTGTGTATATGATAATTGGCTTTGTGCTATTTTTTGTGATGCGCGCAATGGGTGAACTGCTACTTTCTAATCTGGACTACAAATCATTCAGTGATTTTTCTGCTGACCTTATCGGCCCATGGGCAGGCTTTTTTGTCGGTTGGACATACTGGTTTTGCTGGGTTATCACAGGTATTGCCGATATCATTGCCATAACAGCCTATGTGAGCTTTTGGGTTCCTGATTTTCCTGAATGGGTAACCTCATTTATCTGCGTAGTCACCTTATTAACGCTCAACCTCGTTTCTGTCAGGCTTTTCGGTGAGCTCGAATTTTGGTTCGCCATGATAAAGATTGTTGCCATAGTGGCTCTCATTGCAGTAGGTGGCACATTAATTGCCATGAATTTCCAATCCCCTACGGGTCATACGGCATCTTTAAGCAACATCTGGAATGATGGTGGAATGTTCCCGATGGGGATCAGCGGCTTCTTTGCTGGCTTTCAAATTGCTATTTTTGCGTTTGTTGGGATTGAATTAGTCGGAACGGCAGCAGCTGAAACACGCGACCCAGAAAAATCTTTACCGAAAGCTATCAACGCAATTCCTATCCGGATCATAGCATTCTATGTGTTATCTTTAATTGTGATTATGGCAGTTACCCCATGGCGAACCATATTGGCCGATAAAAGCCCATTTGTAGAAATGTTTGTCCTGATAAGCTTACCTGCAGCAGCAAGTATTGTTAACTTTGTTGTTTTAACGTCTGCAGCTTCTTCTGCAAATAGTGGTGTATTTTCCACCAGCCGAATGCTTTTTGGGCTTTCAAAAGAGGGGGATGCACCAAAGCAGTTCAGCCAATTATCGAAAAAAGCCGTACCCGCTACTGGGTTAATTTTTACCTGTATCTGCCTCAGTTTTGGTATTGTTCTGATCTATTTTATTCCTAATATCATGCATGCATTCACACTAGTCACAACCGTGTCTGCGATTCTTTTCATGTTTATTTGGAGCATGATTTTATATAGCTATTTAAATTTCCGTAGAAAGCGCCCTGAGATGCATAAAGCATCCCATTATAAAATGCCTGCGGGTATTGTGATGTCATGGTTAAGCCTCGCCTTTTTTGCCTTTATGGTTGTTTTATTGGCATTTCAGCACGATACAAGACAAGCCTTACTAGCAACACCAGTTTGGTTTATTTTACTCTTCATTGGTTACCAATTCGCTAAGCGCAAAAAGAACCATTAATGAAAAATAAGTAAAAAGGCCGAATAACAGTATCGTTACTCGGCCTTTTTAGTTTATAAACTGGCTCAATTAGCTTGCTTTATATTCTGCCTCAGCTTCATCAAAACGAGCCTGCGCTGCTGCACTTGGCGCTTTAGTTATCAAGCTGACAACAACAATAGCGATTGTTGCGAATAAGAAACCTGGGATGATTTCGTACAAATCAAACCATTTGTATTTGATCCAAACGAGTACCGTCACTGCACCAACTAACATTCCTGCGAGTGCGCCCGTACGCGTCATTCGTTTCCACATTACAGAAATTAAAACAACAGGACCAAATGCGGCACCGAAACCAGCCCATGCATTACTCACTAATGCCAAAACTTTATTATTTGGATCACGAGCAATGTAAATAGCTATTGCAGCGACCAACAACACCATAAAACGCCCGACCCATACTAACTCTTTTTGGCTAGCACTCTTACGGATAAAAGGCTTATATAAATCTTCCGTTAGCGCACTCGCACAAACTAATAATTGGCAACTTAACGTACTCATTACCGCGGCTAATATGGCTGATAATAAAATACCAGCGATCCATGGATTAAACAAAAGCCCCGTTAACTCCATAAATATACGCTCATTATTTTGCATGACCGAATCCGCTAAAGCCGGATTATTTTCAAAATAAGCGATACCAAAGAAACCAACCGCAATCGTTCCACCTAGGCATAACACCATCCATGTCATACTAATACGTCGAGCAGAACGAATAGTACGAGCAGAGTCTGCTGCCATAAAACGTGCTAAAATGTGAGGTTGCCCAAAATAGCCTAATCCCCAACCTAATAATGACAGAATTGCGATAATATTCATGTCTTTAAACATATCAAGATATTCAGGGTTCTTAGCTTTAATCACTTCAATAGAGGTATCTATTCCCCCTAAAGAAAGGATCACAACAATAGGTGTAAGAATCAATGCGAAGATCATTAATGACGCTTGGACAGTATCGGTCCAACTCACGGCTAAAAAGCCACCTAAAAACGTGTAAGCAATCGTCGCGAGTGCACCTAACCACATCGCTTTCTCATAGCTCATATTAAATGTGCTTTCAAATAACAAGCCACCTGCGACCACACCTGACGCACAATAAATCGTAAAGAAAACTAAAATAACAACTGCAGAAATAATACGTAAAATCTTACTGTTATCTTCAAAACGGCTAGTAAAGTAGTCCGGCAATGTTAACGCATTATTATTTTTTTCTGTTTGGACACGTAAACGCCCAGCAACAAATAACCAGTTAAGATATGCACCGAGACTCAAACCGATAGCAATCCAACTTTCAGAAATCCCGGCCAAAAAAATCGCACCCGGTAACCCCATGAGTAACCAACCGCTCATATCTGAAGCACCCGCAGACAATGCGGTTACAACACTGCCTAAACTTCTCCCACCTAGAATATAATCGTCAAAGTTTTTCGTTGAGCGATAGGCCATATAGCCAATTAATAACATGCCAGTAATGTATACGACGAACATAATGATCATCGGAGTGCTTACAGTCATCCTGTTTTCTCCATTGAGTAGCTTTAATATTATTAGTTATCTTTATAAGTGACCGCTGATAACTTGTAACTTCATGGTGTTGCACTTTATTGCACATATTTAATTTATCTGCGCAAACACCAAATAGGTTGTGATTGTTTGTGTTGCACTAACTTAATATCTTAACTGCCACATCCTAGACAGAGTCGTATTAAATTAACAAGAAATTAACTATTTTTTATTGCATAAATAGAATCCATATCACAAATGTTAAAATTTAAACTTAAATTCACAATCAGATGTTTAACTGCCTTACCTAAAGAGGTTGAATATAACCATATGTAAAACATAGAAAATAAATGAATATCTATTTAATTGAAATTATTAGAACTCAAAAAATTCGATATGTTTCACATTTCTTTCAGAAATCACACGTAACAATGTTGCACAAAGTTGCAACATTAAGATAATGTGGTGTAACTTTTTGATTAAAATGACTCGTGACCTAGAGGAATTAAGATGAGTAGCACTACAACTATGGGTGTGAGACTTGATGAAGCAACTCGTGAACGCATTAAAAATGCCGCTCAGCGTCTTGACCGAACATCACATTGGCTTATCAAACAAGCTATTTATAATTACCTAGAACAACTCGATAATGGCCAAGCTTTTCCAGAGCTCGCACCGGGTATCGATGTAAAAGAAAATCAAACTTCTGATGAAGACACCACCGTTGAATCTAACTATCAACCATTCTTAGATTTCGCAGAGCACATTTTACCACAATCTGTAAAACGCTCTGCAATTACTTCTGCTTACCGAATCCCTGAAACACAAGCAGTGCCAATGTTGTTACAGCAAGCACAGCTCCCTACAGAACAAGCTGAAGCCGCTCATAAATTAGCTTATTCAATAGCTGAAAAACTACGCAATCAAAAAAATGGCATCGGCCGCTCAGGCTTAGTTCAAGGTCTACTTCAAGAATTTTCACTTTCATCTCAAGAAGGTGTCGCATTAATGTGTCTCGCCGAGGCCTTATTGCGCATTCCAGATAAAGCAACTCGAGATGCGCTCATCCGCGATAAGATTAGTAATGGGAATTGGCAATCACACCTTGGCCAAAGTAGCTCAATGTTTGTTAATGCCGCGACTTGGGGTCTGCTATTTACAGGTAAGTTAGTTTCTACGCATAATGAAGCTAAACTCTCAACCTCACTTAATCGCATCATTAGTAAAAGTGGTGAACCGCTGGTACGCAAAGGCGTTGATATGGCAATGCGCCTTATGGGAGAGCAATTTGTTACTGGCGAAACTATTTCCCAAGCGCTCGCTAACGCACGAAAACTCGAAGATAAAGGCTTCCGCTATTCCTACGACATGCTGGGGGAAGCCGCATTAACAGAAAAAGATGCACAAGATTACATGGTGTCTTACCAACAAGCTATCCACGCGATTGGTAAAGCATCAAATGGCCGCGGTATTTATGAAGGCCCCGGTATTTCAATTAAGCTATCTGCATTACATCCACGTTATAGCCGTGCACAATACTCCCGCGTAATGGAAGAGCTTTATCCACGTCTATTATCCCTTGTATTACAAGCGCATCAATACGATGTAGGGATTAATATTGACGCAGAAGAAGCCGATCGCTTAGAAATTTCTTTAGATTTACTAGAAAAACTCTGTTTTGAACCACAGCTCGCGGGTTGGAATGGAATTGGCTTTGTAATTCAGGCCTATCAAAAACGCTGCCCATTTGTGATTGACTCAATCATAAATTTAGCTGAACGCAGCCAACGTCGTTTAATGATCCGCCTGGTAAAAGGTGCCTATTGGGACAGTGAAATCAAGCGTGCTCAAATGGATGGGCTAGAAGGTTACCCAGTTTATACGCGTAAAGTGTATACTGACGTTTCTTATATTGCCTGTGCACGAAAACTGTTGTCGGTTCCCAATTTAATTTACCCGCAGTTTGCAACGCACAACGCACATACCCTCTCTGCTATCTACCAAATTGCAGGTAAAAACTACTACCCGGGCCAATATGAATTCCAATGTCTACATGGAATGGGTGAGCCACTTTATGAACAAGTGGTTGGTAAAGTCGCTGATGGCAAACTAAACCGCCCTTGTCGTATTTATGCACCTGTCGGTACTCACGAGACACTACTTGCCTATTTGGTACGTCGATTATTAGAAAATGGTGCAAATACTTCATTTGTAAACCGTATTGCTGATGCCACTATTCCGCTAGATGAATTAGTTGCTGACCCAGTTAAAGATGTCTTAGAACTGTCTAAAACTGAAGGTCAAATTGGCTTACCGCATCCAAAAATTCCGTTACCACGTGATTTATACGGTCAAGAACGTGTGAATTCGATGGGGCTTGACCTATCAAACGAACATCGACTGGCTTCCTTATCAAGTGCCCTACTGAGTGCAGGTATGCAGCAAAAAATGGCAGAACCACTGCTAGGGGGGAATTTCCAAGCTTCACAAACGTTACCTGAAGCAACACCGATTATAAACCCTGCCTGTAATAAAGATATTGTTGGCCATGTTCGTGAAACAACAGAACAAGAAGCTGAACATGCATTAAATACCGCTAACGATGCGGGTACTATCTGGTTCGCAACCCCGCCTTCTGAACGAGCAGCTATCTTATTACGAGCTGCTGATCTTATGGAACAACAGTTACAGCCGCTATTAGATATTTTAGTGCGTGAAGCTGGTAAGACCTACAACAATGCAATTGCGGAAGTTAGGGAAGCGGTAGATTTTCTTAATTACTATGCAACTCAAGTCAAGAATGATTTTGATAACAATACGCACCGCCCTTTAGGGCCTGTGGTCTGTATTAGTCCATGGAACTTCCCGTTAGCAATATTTTCAGGCCAAATTGCAGCTGCTCTCGCAGCAGGTAATACCGTACTCGCGAAGCCGGCGGAACAAACACCATTAATCGGTGCTATTGCGGTTTCCATTTTGCATCAAGCGGGTATTCCACGCGATGTACTGCAATTTTTACCAGGTAAAGGTGAAACGATTGGCGCCCAACTCGTTGGTGATAGCCGTGTTCGTGGAGTCATGTTTACGGGGTCAACTGAAGTTGCAGGATTACTTCAACGTAATATCGCTGGACGCTTAGATGCACAGGGCCGACCAACCCCGCTGATTGCAGAAACGGGCGGATTAAATGCAATGATCGTTGATTCTTCTGCATTAACAGAACAGGTTGTCACTGATGTTGTCGCATCTGCATTTGATAGCGCAGGTCAGCGTTGTTCAGCACTGCGCATTCTATGCATCCAAGAAGATGTCGCAGATAGAACGATTCGTATGTTAAAAGGCGCAATGGAAGAGTGCCGCATGGGGAATCCAGAACATTTATCAACCGATATTGGCCCGGTGATTGACAGTGAAGCAAAAGAAAATATCGATCAACATATTCAAAAAATGCGCAGTAAAGGGAAAGTCGTCTTCCAAGCTGCATTTGAAAATCATGATGATCAACAAGAACAAATGGAAGGAACCTATGTTAAGCCGACATTGATAGAACTTGATGATGTTAGTGAGCTGAAAAAAGAGATCTTTGGCCCTGTTCTGCACGTTGTACGTTTTAAACGAGATGAGCTAGAAGCACTCGTTGAACAAATTAACGCTGCGGGTTATGGGCTGACACTTGGTGTTCACACTCGTATAGATGAAACTATCAACCAAGTTGTTTCAAAAGCTAAAGTAGGTAATCTGTACGTAAACCGAAATATGGTTGGTGCCGTTGTTGGCGTGCAACCTTTTGGTGGTGAAGGTTTATCTGGAACTGGGCCTAAAGCAGGCGGGCCACTATACCTCTATCGTTTATTAAGCGAACGCCCAGATAACGCGGTTTCAAACACGTTAGAGAGACAAGATAGCCATTTACCGATGGATGCCAGTGCCCGAACCGTATTACTCGAGCCATTTGAAGCACTTACTCAATGGTCTGAAAAACAAAATTCGGTTATTTCCCCCTCCGTTATTGAGCTATTTACACGCCATAGTCAGACAGGAACCACTCGTGTATTACCTGGGCCAACGGGAGAAAGGAATACCTATACCTTGCGCCCACGTGGTTTGATTTTATGCCTTAGCGATAATGAACATGATTGTTTAACGCAGTTAACAGCGGTGCTTTCTGCGGGTTGTCAGGTGTTATGGCCAGATAGCGAACTTCATCAGAAGCTATTTAAGTCACTGCCTGAAAAAGTGCGAAAAACCATATCGCTAACTAAAAACTGGATAGAGTCTAAAGAGCCAATCGAAGGGGTTATTTACCATGGTGACAGCGATCAGTTAAAAGAGGTTTGTGCGGCGGTTGCACAACGTAAAGGGCCTATTATTTCAGTACAAGGCTTTGAACGTGGTGAAACTAATCTGCTGACTGAACGCTTACTTCATGAGCGCTCATTGAGTGTCAATACCGCGGCTGCAGGTGGTAATGCTAGCTTAATGACGATCGGGTAATAAACAAAAAGCCTGACCTCGCAGTTTATGAGGATCAGGCCATACATCACAATGTGTTTATTTAAAAATACACTTATCTCATAAGAATAACAGTCCCGGTTCCTATCAGATAAGTGCTATCTCATATATTTACTGCTAGAAACATAAAAGGTGCCCACGAGGACACCATTGTTTAAAAACAACAATGAAAATAACGATGCATATTTTCAGTATGTCGTTCTAATTATTGCACTTTTCTGATTCCCAGAATAAATATTGTTCATATTTACGTAATGCAATATTGTAATTACTAAATGCAGAGTCTGTCATTTTTTCACTTAATTCCTCTTGAACTTTACTTGCAGTAAATTCTTTCATAGAAAAATTAGAGGAAGATAACAGCTCATCTAAACGTCGTAAACGAACAACATATTCACGAACAGTACTATGGCTCATCTCAGTCTGTAAGAATAAATACTGTTTAAATGACATAATATCAAAATAATCAGTATTACTATTGCAATAAATTTCACTACAAAAACGACAAAGTGCAGTAAATTTATCTTGCAGCTCCCCCCAAGTACCTTCATCAACCAATTCAGTCATATCAGCGATAGCTTCTTTATTTAAGATGTCATCGTTGAAAACTAAAGAGATACGATCAAGGGTCTTGTGACAATGTGCACAATGAGTTTGGCTGTGTTTAAAATCTTTGATGTAACGACTCAGAGGCCGTTTCTTTACAATAGAAGCAGACATAATGGTAAAGCCCTGTGTGTAAGTCTAAATATAAAATTGTAACCAAATAAATCAGGTTACATACATTGTATGCCCATAGCATTAATATATTATTTGCTATGTTGCATTGCGATATGGTGAATCCATATCATATATTCTTACTTTACCTTTAGAGAACTAATCATTCTAAAAATGTACAGTAAGAAAAGGTATCGCCCTTTGTTAAAAACATTCTAACCCGTCTCTCGCTCTTTGGCGAATTTCTACGGTGAGTCAATTTTGGTATGAATTTGAGTTAGCGTCAACAAAATTAACTTAATTGTCGTTAACCCTGTACACCTATCATTAACCATAAGTTAAGCGATATTTACTCATTAGTTCGCTTAAAAACACAGACTCTACCTGATAATTTCATCTTCGTACAAAGAAAATTTAATTTAAAAATCAAACTTATACCGATACAAAGGTTTTCTTCTTAAATTTGTGAACTAGCTCACTTTTTACATCTATAATTGCATCTTAAATGAACAGGCATTAATTCTATAAATATTTCATAGTAAAATTTTATCATTCAGCCGTAAATATTTTGTTACAAATAAACGATTTTTTAATAATTTTAATTGTATATGAAAAAATGTTATAACAATATTTCAAAATCATATATAGGTAAATTCACGCATAACGCATTATTCTATTTTGCTAGTGGAAACATAATTATCGTCGAAAAATATGTTTATTAGATTAGATAACCATTTTTCCTTCTACTAATAAACCGTTAACTTCTTATCTCAAGCTTCAATCACTTCATCCATCTATCAATCATTCTAGATAAGCGAAAAATAGTCAAAGCTATTCCATAACAACATGATAAAAAACAATTTAGCTATAATTACGAAATTATGTAATGTAAACACCCTAAAATGAAATATGATAGCCTAATTAAATTAAAACTTAATTAATTGGCTAAGATATTATTTTAGGATTTGTCACGTTTGATATTAAAAACATCTCTTATATACTCAATTTGCTATATAAATAAATAATTTTAATAAGGTTGATTATGAAAAAGTTGATTTTAGCTTGTGGTATGGGTTTATTGGCACTGACAATCACTGCTTGTTCAGAAGAAGAGAAAAAAGGCGAAGTTGCTGGCGCAACTGAAACTTGTAACGCTTACTTCGCTGAAGTTGATAGCTTAATTGCTAAAGCTTCAGAAAACCCGCAAGCAAAAACTCAGTTAGATGCAATGAAAGGTCAGCTGGAAGAAGGTAAAAAACAAGTTGCTGCACTACCTAAGGATCAGCAAGATAAAGCTTGCCAACAAGGTATTGATGCAATGAAACAGATGAAAGCTGCTTTAGGCCTGCAATAAGCCCTATTCTTCTTTATTCTGTAGATCAACAAGAGCCACACTGGTGGCTCTTTTTATTGCGCACAGAAAAGAAGAACCATCCTTGGTTTTTCTTTTTCCTGACTTAACAATATATTATAGCCATGTACCAAAACGTTTAATATAAAACTGCTTCATCAGTTGAGCGACAACACAATAGCTCACTAATGTCAGAGCTAGCCATGGAAAATATTCTATTGGCAACGGTTGTAATCCTATCATTTCACCAAATGAAGAAAATGGAATATATAGCCCGAGAGCCATAATTAACCCTGTCGTTAACATAACAGGTAGTGCAGCTGTGCTTTGTATAAAGGGTATTTTTTGTGTTCTTAACATATGAACAACTAGCGTCTGAGAGAGTAATCCTTCCACAAACCAACCTGATTGGAACAATGCTTCGTGAGCAACACTATTTGCTTGGAATACGTACCACATTAACGCAAAAGTCGTAATATCAAAGATAGATGACGTTGGCCCAATCCAGAGCATAAAGCGGCCGATATTTTTTGCATCCCATTTACGAGGCCGTTTTAAAAACTCTTTATCCATTTTATCCCAGGGTAATGCAAGCTGGGAAATATCATACAGCAAGTTTTGAACGAGCAAATGAATGGCTAACATCGGTAGAAAGGGAATAAATGCACTGGCAATCAATACAGAAAATACGTTACCGAAGTTAGAGCTCGCTGTCATATTTAAGTATTTAATAATATTGCCGAAAGTTTCACGTCCTTTAATCACCCCCTGCTCTAATACCATTAAATCTTTTTCAAGTAAGATGATATCCGCAGATTCCTTAGCAATGTCCGTCCCTGTATCAACTGAAATTCCCACATCAGCATCACGTAACGCCGGTGCGTCGTTGATTCCATCACCAAGAAAGCCAACTGTATGCCCATTTGCTTGTAACCGCTTTAAAATACGGGATTTTTGCAAAGGTGTTAATTTACAAAAAACTGAAACCTGCTCAACTTTCTGACTGAGCTCTTCGTCCGTCAAAGCTTCAATTTCCAGACCAGTCATGATTTCACTGATATTTAGACCAACATCATGACAAATTTTTTCGGTAATAATCGCATTATCACCCGTCAACACCTTCACCGTAACACCATTTTCACGTAGCGCTGCAATGGCTGAAATTGCGCTTTCTTTTGCTGGGTCAAGAAAAGTTAAAATGCCTTGTAGTTCTAACTGATGCTCAGCTTGAGTTGAAAGCGGTAAGCTGGCTTCTGCATCATTCAAACGACGAGTTGCGAGTAACAATACACGAAATCCTTGTCTGTTATAGTCACTCACTAGCTCAGTAATTGTTGCTCTTGCTTGGTTATCAAGTAAATGAAGCTCACCATCTTGTTGATAGCTTTGGCAAACAGCTAACATTTCCTCAGCGGCGCCTTTACAAATAAGTAGAGCTTCGCCTTCTGGTGTTCGTACTGTCACTGACAATTTGCGCCGAATAAAATCAAAGGGTAATTCATCAATTTTTTGAAATCCTTTTAACTGCTCAACTTCACTGTTCCCTCTACCACGACGAATAATTGCCTGATCCATCATGTTTTTAGCGCCACTTTGATGGAAGCTATTTAGCCAAGCCAGTTGCAAGATTTTACTATTTTTCTGCCCATTACTATCTAAATAATGTTCTAAAATAATACGATCTTGCGTTAAAGTTCCCGTTTTATCCGTACACAGCACATCCATTGCACCAAAGTTTTGGATAGCATTTAATCTTTTGACAATTACCTTGTGTTTTGACATGGCAATTGCACCTTTGGCTAAATTCGAGCTAACAATCATCGGTAACATTTCGGGCGTTAACCCCACAGCAACCGCCAGTGAGAATAATGTTGCCTCGAACCAATCACCTTTTGTAAACCCATTGATAAGTAAGACAATTGGTACCATGACTAACATAAAGCGAATCAATAACCAACTTACGCTATTCACACCACGATCAAATGATGTTTGCGCACGGCTCCCCACAATGGATTTAGCCAACGAACCTAAATAGGTTTTTCCACCAGTTGCCACCACAATTCCACGTGCTGTACCGCTGGTAACATTGGTTCCCATTAAACAAATATTTGAAATCTCTAATAATTCATTTTCTGTTGGCGATACGGGATCTAAACTTTTGGCTGAAACGTCACCCAATGTGTCATATTTTTCAACGGGTATGGACTCCCCTGTTAGAATCGCTTGGCTGATAAACAAATCTCTTGATTCGACTAGCTTTAAATCCGCAGGAACCATATCCCCTGCGGATAACAACACAATATCCCCTGGTACTAAGCATTTAATCGGCACCTCTTTTCGAACTGAACGCCCCGTTTTATTGTCGCGGCGAAATACCGTAGCTGTCGTTCGAACTAAGGATTTCAATGCTTCCGCAGCCTTATTGGTACGATATTCTTGCCAAAAACGCAAAAATCCACTCAGTAAAACCATAGTGACAATGATAATCACCCCGGTTAAGTCTGTTTCTTCACCTTGACGTTCGGGAATAACATAATCCGTAAAAAAACTAACAACTGCTAATATAATCAGTACGAATATAAATGGATTTTTAAAGGAAGTGAGTAGTTGCTTCCATGCTGGAGGGGCTTTTTCATGAGCAACTTCATTCTCTCCTTCGGTCACTAGGCGATCCATCGCCTCATTCTCAGATAAGCCTAATAGATTTGTTTGATATTCATTGAGCACTTGCTCAATATTTTTACTCGCTTGTTCGCCAACAATATATTTTTGGCGTGCAGCCGCTTTGACGCTTTTACGCGGTTCTCTTATTTCAGTCATAACGTTGTCTCGAATACAACACTCGTGATTTTAACGCTATCCAACTGAAATAAAATTAGCTTATTATCAGTTAGATAGCTCCAGCTTACGACTCCATGACGGAGGGTGGTCGTCCATTTCGGCTCCTATAGTGAGTTAATTTAAAATCATCAGGCAGGTAGCTCTGATGCGACTTTCCAATTGATAGCACTAACACTTTGCTCAAGACTTATTCTGCATACCAATGCTTCAATTTCCTTTTGCTCCGCGGGGGTTGCAAGGAATTCAGCACACACTTCCAACTGTTCAGGCTTTAATGTGTCGGCACTACTTAACGATTGCAACCGAATATGCAACCCGTTAATTGCTTGTAAAATAAGTGTTCTTACTAAAATTTCATCCGTTTGATGGCACATTACACGGATTTTATAACGCTGTTCGACATCAAGCGCTTGCTGCTGTGGCTGTTTATTAATTCGTGAAGCTGCTTCTCTTAATAAGATGTTGGCGCATAAAATTAATAACGTCGCCATCAATGCTAAAGAATATTGCCCTAATCCACATAAAACACCGATCCCCGCAGAACACCAAAGCGTTGCCGCAGTATTGAGACCTCGAATGTTCATGCCTTCACGCATAATCACACCCGCCCCGAGAAAACCGATTCCAGACACCACTTGGGCAGCAATACGCCCAGGGCTATCAGGAGATGTTGTTACAGAACTTAAAATAAACACTGCAGCACCTGTTGCAACCAGTGCATTGGTTCTCAAGCCCGCCATTCGTTGACGCCACTGGCGCTCAGCACCGATTAATGCACCAAAACACATAGCAGACAGTAAATTTAAAATATCAGGGGAAAAAAGCATGATAATCCCTCCAAAAATAACTTGGATAATGATTTATATGCCTAATAAAAAGCATATAGCCATATATTTTGAGTAAAATAAATTACTCAAAAACCATTAGCTATTGCCTGGAGGAAATAGAGAATAAATATAGACCAACATGATACACACTCAATACAGCTATAATATGCTATCTAATTAAATACAATTATAAGGGAGTAGTATGATGAGGAAACATCAGACACCGCCCGCCATTGTGGCAAGCAGTTAAAAGAAAAGATGATTACTGGCTTGCCATTAAATTAAGTTTTTATTCCAACTCTGACTGTCCAAGTAATAATCTCCTAAGTAAAAGATGGAAGGAGTATAAGTGGGGAAAATTATTAAGTAAAGAACAAAGTGTTCATTAACTTGAAACTTATCTTTCAATTGGCGTAACAAAAATCCCTTCATCACCCTCTTTTTCATTAAAAAACCAAATACCTTCAGGGTAATCAGGTAATGCGATTAAATACATTACTCCTTCATTAAAGGGCTCGATAAGTAAAATAGTGCCTTCTCGACGCTCTTCCCCGTCTGTTTTTACATAAACACGGTCATTAATTTTCATAGCAATCTTTTCCAACAAAATATATTAACCATAAATGTAGCGCATACGAAAAAGCCCGTCATTAAAAATGACGGGCTTTAGAAAATCAGTTGAGCAATTAGCTTAGATAGCAGTTACGTTAGCAGCTGCTGGACCTTTTGCACCGTTTTCAATGGTGAATTCAACTTGCTGACCTTCAGCCAGAGTTTTGAAACCATTGCCCTGAATGGCAGAGAAGTGGACGAAAACGTCTTTGCTACCATCAGCTGGAGTGATGAAACCGAAGCCTTTAGACTCGTTGAACCACTTAACTTGACCTTTCATTTTGTCGGACATTTGACTTTTCCTATATAACATCAAAAAAACTTGCCTTTTGGCATATACGGGCCAGAGTCAACTATTTAATCAGGGAAACACCAAGATGCAGCGTCACGGTCAAAGGCTATCTGTGATAACTTTCTTCTTTAGAACACACTAACTCAGTAATCATACATCAAATAGGACTGCTAAACAGGCCGATACTCATTAACTCATGACTTAAAGATAATAGCAACTATTTTATACGGGCAAACTTCAAAAATATGTCGTTTTTTCGATTGCGTCACTTTTATCGACTATAACGTTAACAAAAATGCTGCATTTAGTTGATAGTTTAAAGAAAACTTTAATTTAAAAAGCCAACAACTCAATAAATGTCAGTAAGAATTATCTGATACAATGACAATCTGTGTAAATATTTTTTTTAACTGATATATAACAATCTCAACAGCTCGTGATACCCTCCTAGTATAGATATCTGACAGAGAGTTATACACATGGATATTATCAAACAAATACTCGTCGAAGACTTGGATACCATCAATAAACGTGAAAACCGAGATGGGAAACCTTACTTTAATAGCCAGTTTCTCGCCAACCACCCTTATTTATGTGTTGGCATGGTTGCAGCTTACGTCCCCCTAGCTATTATTCTTTGGTATGCCCCTTATTTTGGCCCTTATTGGGCACTGGGTATCACCATTCTCTTTATTGTACTAGCAAGTGTGCTACTTTTTGACATTAAGCCTGTCTATCATTTTGAAGATATTGGTGTATTAGATTTACGCGTTTGTTATAACGGAGAATGGTTTGTTACCGAACCCGTTTCTGATAATGCGATAAGTAAAATCATTGATTCACAAGATGTTAGCTCTGCAATAAAGCAAGAAATATCGCGTTTAATTGCATTAAAAGGAATGATATCATTTTATGATATCTATCATGTCGCTTATCCTGAAGTTTCTACGCAATTACCTGGTACACTTGCAGCTCAAAATTAATTCAATATCAATTAACTAGAGCAAAACTTCGTCATAATGTGCAGTGAATGAGCAGTTAGATATTTTTTCTGTTTTTATGATTGACAGCCTGAGATGATATCGTTAATATTCGCCTCGTTCTCAGGAACAAGCAATTCCTCCATAGTTCAGTCGGTAGAACGGCGGACTGTTAATCCGTATGTCGCTGGTTCAAGTCCAGCTGGAGGAGCCAAATTTAAAAAGCCCGCTTAATGCGGGCTTTTTGCTATCTGTTTGATATACCTCATTACTCACATATTACTCATCTCTATTATCAGTTTCCCTAGCTTCCCCTTCCCCTATAAGCCACATAATATAGACAACGACACCTCTTATTGGGGTAGATAATCATCAAATCGATTACTTAACACCCACTTGGCTATTTTTTTCGTTTTTATACTTTACAACAGTGAACAGGATGGGTAATATGCGCCTCGTTCTCAGGAACAAAGCAATTCCTCCATAGTTCAGTCGGTAGAACGGCGGACTGTTAATCCGTATGTCGCTGGTTCAAGTCCAGCTGGAGGAGCCAAATTTAAAAAGCCCGCTTAATGCGGGCTTTTTGCTATCTACCTGAAAATTACGCTTCTGAATATTCAGCTACTGACTAAGCAACCACAAAGACCCGCACCATAGAATGAATAGCTACTCTTTCTCTAGAAAAAATTGTTTAATTGTCTGGCGTAACCATTGATGTGCAGGATCTCTGTCCAACCTTGGATGCCATGCTTGCACGATAAATATAGATTCCAATTCCAAAGGAAGTTCAATTTCAATTAACGGCAAATTAACACTCTTTACCCCTTGCAGTACATGGCGAGGGAGCGGCAAAATATAATCAGAGTTCATCGTTAGCATCATTGCAGAATGAAAGCTCGGTAAAGTCAACACAACATTACGCTGCAATTGAAGGTCACGTAATGCGTCATCAATTGGCCCCAATGTACGCCCCCGTCGCGATACACTGATATGCGGGTAATGCGTTAAACTTTCAGGTGTCACTTGCCCAATTATCGGGTGCTCAGGGCGAACCAACGCCTGAAAGGTGCTGGTAAATAAGCTTTGAGCCTTAATTTCAGGATGCCAATCTCGAGAAGAACCAATAACCAAATCAACTTTACCGCTACGTAAGGAATCATCTTCAGTATCACTTTCCGCAATAAAAATTAAACTACTTCGAGGGGCTAATTCCCTGAGTTTTTCTAATAATCCGCCGCCTAAAGCACCAATAAAAATATCATTCGCGCGAATAACAAATGTTCTTTCTAATGTTTTTGGATTGAATAATTCATCAGGATTAATTAACGCTTCTGCTTGAGCAATAATATGGCTAAGTTGTTCTTTTAATTCTAATGCTCTGGGAGTTGGTACTAATTTACGCCCTGCCCTGACTAAAATCGGATCATTAAATTGCTCACGAATTCGCCCTAGAATTCGGCTCATGGCAGGAGCACTCAGGTTCATTTTTTCAGCTGCTCCTCCGACACTTCCTTCCTCCAATAATAAATTCAACGCATAAATCAAATTGAAATCGATTTTTTGTGGCATTTTTCCTCCTCGCCCCTTTGCAGTCCTCCTTATTAGTGGATTGCGTTTTATGCAATAATTTAATTACATCATTTCATTTTAAACAATTAAATAAAGTTTAGATACTACTGCTGAAAAATGACAGAACAAATTTTTAAATAGCAGGAGTTTGAAATGGTTGATGCGTCTATCACACAACCTAAAAAAAACAAATGGATAGCCAGTGCGAGTGAAATCAGTGGTCGCACATGGATGGGTCTATTTGGTGTTTTTTTAGCAGTAATGGCGAGTGGCGTGGGAGAAAACGCCAGTAAATTCGCCCTAGGCGATATTCAGGGCGCAATGGCATTAAATATCGATACTGGCAGTTGGTTAATTACTTGTTATGTAACCGGTTTTGTAATTGGTTCGGGGTTTACTCCTTGCTTTTGGCCGACATTCTCTTTACGCCGTGTTGCACTTGTTATGTGCTCTATATATCTGGTTGGAGGGTTAATTACACCATGGCTAGGAGATCATTATACCCTTCTATTGACAATACGTAGTTTACAGGGCTTTTCAGGCGGAGCTCTCCCACCGATGTTAATGACGGTAGTGCTACGTTTTATGCCTCCACTGATTAAAGTATTAGGTTTAGGAGCTTATGGCTGGGTTTCTGCATGGAGTGCTACTTTTGGTGCCACTGCAGCCGCTTTTGCCTTTCACTGGGGATGGAGTGGATATTTTTATTGGAACTTACCGCTAATGGCGATAGCTACCATCTGCATTGGCTTTGGTTTGCCACAAGACCCTTTACGCTTAGAACGACTCAAACAGTTTAACTGGCGAGGTTTACTTCTAGGGGGAAGTGCACTTGCCATGCTCACCGTGGGTATTTCTCAAGGAGAACGCCTTGATTGGCTAAATTCATCACTGATTTATGTTTTATTAATGGGTGGGCTTGGTTTATTAGCCCTGTTTTTAATAAACGAGTGGTATCACCCATTACCCTTTTTCAATTTACAGTTACTTGGCAAACGGAACCTGTCGTTTTCATTAATCACCCTTGGTGGTGTGCTGTTGATTATGGTTTCTTTGGTGAATATTACCTCTAGCTATTTATCGGCTATTCAAGGGTATCGCTTAGAACAAACCTCCGACATGATGTTATGGGTATCACTCCCACAACTCATCACGCTCCCTATCATAGCCATTATTTGTAATACCCCCAAAGTTGATTGCCGTTGGGTGCTCGCCATTAGTTTACTTTTGATGGCGACAGCTTGTGTTCTCGCATCACAACTGACCCCAGATTGGAATGGTGACAACTTTAGAATGATTTCTCTCTTACAAGCTGTTGCACAACCCATGGCCGTTATTCCGCTATTGATGATGGCAACGGGCGGATTATTGCCCACTGATGGTCCATTTGCTGCTGCTTGGTTTAATGCGGTTAAAGGATTTGCAGCAACCGCTGCAGGGGGAGCTATTGCCCTATTAAGCCGCCAGCGAGGTGATTTTCATTCCGGCGTAATTACTGACAGTTACGGCAGCACCTATCGCGATACTGCGACGAATTCTATCGGCGAGCTCACAAAACTCGCCTCAAGCCAAGGACATGTTTTAGCTAGCTCTGACCTATATCTGTTGGTTTCTGGTTTAGCACTGTTATTAACCGGGCTGATTTTAGTGATGCCAACTCGTATTTACCCACCGCGGTCTGTTGCCGCTGCTTAGTTATTGATTATCAGGAAATTAGAATGAGTAAGATCAAATTAAAAATTAATAAAAATGTCGCTCTAGCTATCATCGCTATTGTTGTTTTAATGGGAGGTTTATTAATTAATAAATTCGCCATTAAAAAAACTGCTCAAAATACCAATGATGCTTATATCCGAGCGGATATTTCACGTATATCACCACAAATTTCAGGTGTGGTGACCGAAGTCCTTGTGCAAGATAACCAATGGGTTAAAGAAGGTGAATTATTAGCAGTCATTGATCCCAGAGAATTTACAGTTGCACTTTCTCAGGCTGCTGCGCAAGAGCAATCTGCTCGCGCACGACAAGATGATGCAAAAGCCAATTTAACGCGTCAACAGGCCTTAATCGCTGCGGCAGAAGCCCAACTGCAATCTGCAAAAGCAGAACTCCAATTTGCGTACCAAGAAAAAACTCGCTACCACAAAATGGCAAATACTGGCGCAGGCTCACAACAAGCGGCACAACAAGCAACTACACGTGTACAAACAATGACAGCAAGTGTTGCACAAGCCGAAGCATCATTAAAAGCAGCCAAAAATATGTTGCAAGTTTTAGAAGCAAAACAGGCCGATAGCAATGCTGAATTGACATTAGCTCAAGCTAAAAAAGCGATGGCTGAGCTTAACCTTTCTTACACCCGTATTACTGCACCCATTGGTGGCGTAATTGGTAAAAAAAGTTTGCGCGTCGGTGAGTTTGTTAAGCCAGGCGATGCTTTAATGGCTATTGTTCCCCAAAACAAGCTCTACATCATCGCGAATTATCAAGAAACTCAATTGGAAAATATTACTCATGGCCAAGTCGTTGATATTAGTATCGACACTTTCCCAGGGCAAATATTAAAAGGCTATGTCGATAGTATTGCTCCCGCGTCTGGTGTGAGTTTCTCACCCATAGCCCCGGAAAATGCAACGGGTAATTTTACTAAAATTGTACAACGCATACCCGTGAAAATTATTTTTGATAGCAACACCGACCATGCGGTGATGATGAATGCGCTACGTGTGGGTATGTCTGCAGATGTCACCATTAATACACATGATGGGAGCCGCTGATGAACAAAACTGTGATCGCATTGGTTTTGTTAGCACTCACAGGCTGCCATGCCGTTGGGCCAGATTTTGCTCCACCGCAAGCCTCACTTCCAGGCAACTGGGGAGCAACGCAAAACTCCGCAACTTTGCCCACCGAGTGGTGGGCTATCTTTGGTGATCCACAACTGACCCAGTTAGTACAACGTGCAACAACTAGTAACTTAAACCTTCAACTAGCAACTTCACGCATACAACAAAGTCGCGCTTTATTGGGTATCACAGACTCAGCATTAGCACCTGATTTAAACTTTGATAGCGCTTATCAACGTCAACGTGACCCCTCCGGTAAAAAAGGCGAAGCTGATTTCAATAACTGGCGAAGCGGGTTTAGTGCTATCTGGGAAATTGATCTGTGGGGGAAATTACGTCGCTCCTCTGAAAGTGCGCAAGCTAATTTTGCCGCTTCCGAGGAAAACCGTCGTGCTTTATTCACATCTATCGCCGCAGAAATTGCCACTAATTACCTGCGCTTACGAGCGACACAGCAACAAATCATTGTTGCAAAAGAGAACCATGCAACAGCCCTAAAAACGTTACAGTTAACTAAAGTGAGGTTGCAAAATGGTTCGGGTAATCAATTAGATGTAGAACAAGCTCAAGTTCAATTAGACCAAGTAAAAGCTTTGTTGCCTGTTTTAAATGATAGAGAAAATCGCTTGAATAATGCGCTGAGCCTATTACTTAGTGAACAGCCCGGAGCGCTTAAAACTGAACTTGCAGCGACCAAATCGCTACCGCATTTAACAGGCTCAGTACCAATGGGGCTTCCTTCTGAATTAGCATTGCGTAGGCCTGATATTCGCGAAGCTGAACAGCGATTACACCAAGCAACCGCAGAAATTGGCGTTGCAAAAGCGGATTATTATCCACGAATTACACTTACCGGTAATGCTGGCTACCAAGTGCTTTCCCTGTCAGATATGGGCAACTGGTCAGCACGTTCCTTTTCGATTGGCCCTTCACTTTATTTACCCCTTTTTAATGGTGGAAAAATCACACAACAAGTCAAATTCAGTGAGTATCGTCAACAAGAAATGGCCATCACTTACCAACAAACTGTATTACGTGCTTGGCATGAAATTGATGATGCACTTTCGAATTACCAAACTCAACAAATTAGGCAATCCCACCTTGCCGCTGCTGTAAGCGCCAACCAACACGCATTCTCACTGGCACGAGATAGCTATCTCAATGGCGCTAGCGATTTTATACATGTACTGAGTACACAACGAGCCTTATTAGATTTGCAATCGGCTCAAATTGCTTCCCAAGAAGAAACTGCACTTGCCGTCGTGAATTTGTATCGAGCCCTTGGAGGCGGCTGGGAGCAAACTTATCCATCAAATATGCAGCAGGAGCATTCTTATGCACAACACAATGAATAAAATTGTTGGTGACATATTGGAAAAAGATACCAAGCGTAAACGTGAAGCTACGGTTAGTGCTGTACAGAAACCAACCAAATACCTGCGCCGCATTACATTATGCGGTGAAGATGTTGATAAATTTTTAGATGATTTACGTGCCTATGAGCCCGCTTGTTGGATAAAAGTGTTCTTTCCATGGAAAGATAACCTAGCAGGCCGCGCTTACACCATCAGTGAAATTAATAAAACCAACCGTACAATAGATATTGATATGGTTTTACATGGTGAAGGCCCTGCATCATGTTGGGCGGAAAAGGCATTGGTTGGCGATAAACTGGGCTTTGCAGGCCCCTGTTCTGGAGGATTTAAACCGCTAACGGACGCTAACTGGTTACTACTGCTTGGAGATGAAACTGCCATTCCTGCAATGCGCTCTATTTTAGCCTCTTTAACTCGGCCGATTCCTGTTTTTTGGTTTGCTGAAGTGGGTGATAAACAAGAAATTCAATGCCTTGATTATCCACATTTGATAGTCAATAGCTGGCAAGTACGTGAACGCCATTACGAAAATGTCATGAACAACCTACTTGTTAAAGCAGTCAGTCGCTACGCGCTTCCCGCTGAACCGGGTCAAATTTGGCTCGCTTGTGAACAACAAGCCGCTGCTTATCTTAAAAATCACTTTATCAATGAACGGATGATCCCCAAAACCTCGCTGTTTGCCAAAGGGTATTGGAAAAAAGGGGAATCTAACTTTAAAGGCGCTATTTAGCTCGCCCATCAGGAAATAATCATGATTAATAATGTGTTGTTAGCAGTCGACAGCTTTGAGAATAGCAGTAATGCGCTTAGTTTTATGCAACGAATGACTGGCTGTGTCAGCAATGTGATTGTATTAACTGTTGTTGATAATACCTTTGCACTAAGCCGCACTGGATTAACTAAAGAGAGTGATGAGTGGGATGAATACCCTGCCGCGCAAAATGAAGAAGCTTTGGCACAGAAACAATTAAAAGAGGTCACAAACGCCTTAAATAGCATGGGATTTAAAGCCCAAGGACTACTCGCTGCAGGTACTCCTATCGATACCATTCCCAAAAAAATGGAAAAATATAACTGTGAGTTATTAATTATCTCTCATCGTCATCTTTCTTCACTTGGACGCTGGCTTAGTACCTCAGTGACTCGCAGTTTACTCGATGACATCGCCCAACCGGTTCTCGTTATTCCGCTATAGATATTTTCGGTAAGTTACATCCACCCATTACTCAGTGGTTAGCTACGGTTAACCACTAAATTTGAAATCATATACCTCCCATTGACTTAAATTTGTAACCGTCTTTTTGTTAGTGTATGGCCTTGATTAATCAACACTACCCTATTTTCGATCAAACTTCCCACAGTTCGCACAGATAACAGGCAAACAAACATTTTTTCGCTATTCTCCTTTGACAATACAGTAAGAGAAAGCTAATATCCTCTGCGTACCAAGGAGTTCCTCCATAGTTCAGTCGGTAGAACGGCGGACTGTTAATCCGTATGTCGCTGGTTCAAGTCCAGCTGGAGGAGCCAAAATTTAGAGAAGCCTGCTTAAGGAAACTTAAGCAGGCTTTTTGCTATTGTATGGCCTGAATACATTAGCTATTTACGTCATTTACATAACCTACCTCTGAAATAAGCTATAATCGCGATTTCTCATAGCTATTTTTTCACTTTACCTTTATCATTCTATTCCGGCTTGAGCACTCGCTCATCATTCACTCTTCCCCTATGGAGCCGGTTTAATGACAACTGTAACTACCCTAACGATCCGCCGCCCTGATGATTGGCATGTTCATTTTCGCGATGATGATATGTTAAAAACGGTCGTTCCCTATACCAGTGAATTCTTTGGCCGCGCGATTGTCATGCCGAATTTAGTGCCACCAGTCACAACGATTGAAGCCGCAAAAGCTTACCGCGAGCGTATTCTAAAAGCGGTTCCACAAGGACATCAATTTACCCCTTTAATGACCTGCTACCTTACTGATAGCACAGATCCTGCTGAAGTCGTTCGTGGCTTTAACGAGGGGGTATTTACTGCCTGTAAACTCTACCCGGCCAATGCAACAACTAACTCTAGCCATGGCGTATCCGATATTAAAAAGATTTACCCCGTATTAGCTGCGATGGAACAAGCAGGAATGCCACTGCTTATCCATGGTGAAGTCACCGCAAGTCATATCGATATTTTTGACCGAGAAGCCTTATTTATTGAGCAAGTTATGTTGCCACTACGGGCACAGTTTCCAAAACTAAAAGTTGTTTTTGAACACATCACCACCAAAGAAGCGGCTCAATATGTCCAAGAAGCAAATGAATTTACAGCTGCAACGTTAACACCTCAACATTTGATGTTTAATCGTAACCATATGTTAGTTGGTGGCATAAGGCCGCATTTATTTTGCTTACCTATTTTGAAGCGTAATGTGCACCAAGAAGCATTGCGTGCAGCGGTTGCTTCAGGTTGTGACCGTTTTTTCCTTGGTACCGACACCGCACCACATATACAATCACGTAAAGAGTCTTCCTGTGGTTGTGCTGGGGTCTTTAATGCTCCCACCGCATTAGCGGCTTACGCGAGTGTTTTTGAAGAGCTTGGTGCTTTGGCGCATTTCGAAGCTTTTTGTTCCCTAAATGGTCCTAAATTCTATAACTTACCTGTGAATGAAGGGACAATTACGCTAACTAAAGAACAAAATATTATTTGTGAATCCATTGACTGCTGCAATGATAAATTAGTGCCTTTCTTAGCAGGGGAAGATGCACGCTGGACAGTCTCTCAGAGCCAGTAGTTTAACACCCATGGGAAGTTCAAAATACTTCCCATTCTATTTTTGCAATCTTTATTATCCGTTTTATGCATTTTCTGCCATTTAAACAAAAAAAATGTTTTATTTACTTTCTTATTAGCAAAATCTCCTTATACTAAAAGTGGACTCATCACGAGGCCATTGCTCTTAGTCAGTTATAGATATTTATTATTTATCACGATGTTTGATTAGGAGGTTTATATGAATAAAAAAAATGATGTCATTCAAACCCACCCAGTAGTTGGCTGGGACATCAGTACAGTCGATGATTACGACGCTATGATGTTGCGTTTGCACTACCTCCCCGAGCAAGATAAACACACAGGTGACGCTATTGTGGATAAAACCATGTGGCTAACAACTGATGTGGCTAAACAACTCATTCATATTCTTCAAGCAGGTGTAGACAAGATAGAATCAGGGGAATATGTTGAGCTTGGTTTTAAAACACACTAGGGAAATAAATGGATATTAGGATCACTAATATCCATTTAATTTATTCATCCATACAGGTAATTATATATATTTATATAATTACCTTATCAATTAATTACTAATTCGCAATTTAAAATAAGAACACTATTTATTGTTTTTATTAATCCTTGGTTGACTTAACTATCAATTCCAATTTATTGTAAGGCATCTTCTTGAACAAGGATGTTCCAATGCGAATATTAGTTATTGATGAATGTTATTATACACGTCTTGGTATTACAGAATATTTATCCAAAAATAAAAAACTCGAATTTATTAGTACAGGATGTATAAAAGAAGCCATTGGTTTTATAAATATAAACACACCAAGCATTATACTAGTGAATTTAACGTATTATTGTAATTATTCTAATTACTGCCCTACGCTACAGAAATTATTAAGCAATACCAATAATATACGATTTTATATTTATATTAATGCCCCGTATCCACAGACAAACAATCCATTGTTATTAAAGGATAATTATTTCATCCTATCAAAAGATATTATTATTCAAACACTTGATAAGGTTATTCGTGACTATGAACAAATAGAGAAAATCACCAAGCTTGCTAATAACATTGAGTCATCTATTTTCACAATTAAAGAACAAAATATTATTAACAACTGGATGAATGAAACACCTAATCATATTATTTCTCGAAAACTAGGAATTAGCAATAGCACTGTTTATTCACAAAAAAGGCATATTACCTCTAAAGTTTTCGTCAAAAACAGAATAGAGTTATTTTTTATATATAATGTATTTAAATATTTATATTAAAAAAAAGCCCTAATTTCAGGGCTTTCTTATTATAGGTCACATTAATGACTAGTTATCTTTATTTAATAACCCATCGGATAAACGGTGGCGTGATTTATTAAAGATTTTATTACTGACCTCACGGCCTGCACGTCGTGCACGTTGCTCTTGCTCAGGAAGTTTCATTTCTTGTGTACAAGACGAACTGCAGCAGCCTTCATATTTTTCTGCACAGCTAGGGCATTGGATAAACAGTAAGTGGCAACCATCATTAGCGCAATTGGTGTGTGCATCACAAGGTACGCCACATTGGTGGCATTGTGCTAATGTATCCTCTGTAATACGCTCACCCATACGGTTGTCAAAAACAAAGTTTTTCCCTTTAAACCGTAAAGGCAGGCCTTGCTCCTTCGCCTTACGTGCGTATTCAATAATCCCACCTTCAACATGGTAGACATTTTTAAAACCATTATGCAGCATATAAGCACTGGCTTTTTCACAACGGATCCCACCAGTACAATACATCACAACATTTTTGTCTTTTTGCTCTTGCAGCATTTCAACCGCCATTGGCAGTTGCTCTCTAAATGTATCTGATGGTATTTCAATCGCATTATCAAAACGCCCCACTTCATACTCATAATGATTTCGCATATCAACGAAAACAGTATTTGGGTCATCAATCATATCATTCACTTCATGCGCTTTTAGATATTGACCCGTATTTGCTGGGTTAAATGTTTCGTCATCAATACCATCAGCGACTACACGCTCACGCACTTTCATGCGTAGCACCCAGAATGATTTACCGTCATCATCAATCGCAATATTTAAACGTAGGTTTTCTAATGCGGGGTCTGTTGCATAAATGAGTTCGCGTAATGCGCTCACATTGGATTCAGGCACACTGATTTGTGCATTAATACCTTCTTTGGCAATATAAACGCGCCCAAAAACACTCAATGCTTTAAATTGTTGGTACCATTGATTACGAAATTCGTTTGGGTCTTGGATATTAAAATACTTGTAAAAAGAGATAGTGGTGCGCGGCTCGACCTCAGCCAACATGCGCTCTTTTAAGATTTTATTTGAGATTTGGTTATGTAACACTGGCATGGTGTTCTCTTTCCTTTATAACTAGTTAATATTTAAAGCTTAAAATCATGTAGTGTTCACGAAGTGTCCACTCTCGACCATTATCAATATTATCGCTGTTATTTTGTTAATAAAAAACCCCTAATGTTAAGGGGTTTTTATTGGCTATTATTTTCGATGTCTTACTGTATTGATTTATTTTAACAATGAATCATTTTAGTTGATCAAACATGGAGATTAATTATTGAGGTATTCATTGAATATATGCGAGCCTAGGATACGGATCACTTCCGAGCGCTCATCCAAAGAAGAACCCTCTTTTCTGACATAAATGCTGATGAATACGGGTTCATGATTATTTGACCACACCATAGATGTTATCCCTCTGACACCATATTCACTTGCCCCCGATCTATCCGCAATTTTCCACCCCTTAGGAAGAGAAGCTCTTAGCATATTGTCAGCCACCTTATTATTGATCATCCATTCCTTTAATTGGTTTCTTGATACTTGAGTTAGTACTTCTCCCGTCAAAATTTCTTTTAAACTACGACTCATCGCATCTGGCGTTGTCGTATCGCGCAGATCATTCTCAGGATTAATGGTGAGTTCTGGCTCATACCGATCAGAGCGAGTCGCCGTATCACCTATGGACCTCATAAATGCGGTCAGTCCCTCAGGGCCTCCTCCTGACAAAATAGCAAAGTTTGCAGCTGTATTATCGCTATATTCATTTGCAGCCTGACAAGCCTGCTCCAGTGTGAAGGATTTGTTTAAATAACCCTGAGCAACTGGGGAATAGGTCACCATATTTTCTTTAGTAACCAGCATCGAATGGTTTAATGAAATCTTTTTTGCATCCACTTTTGCTAGAACATTAGCACAGGCAATAGACTTAACAGTGCTATCTAAAGGGAAACGCTTATCTCCATTTATCGAAATAGTTCTGTTGTCTGAAAATAGAACTGATAAACCTACTTTCCAACCTTCTTTTTCGTACAATTTGACTTGTTCATCTAAATTCAAAGCAAAAGCAGAAGATACCAGCGGAATACTTAACACTAATGCAGTGAGCGTTTTAAATCGTAAATTCATAGAAAACCTTATTCATTAAGATATATAAAAGAAAATAATTAGCTCAGTTCTTTTACTAATATTGTTCCAGATTAATTTAAAGAATTGATTTATTTGTATTTATTCTAATTAGGATAATTATATTTTTTTTTACCAAGTTAACAAATGATTATATTTTCTAGTAGACCATAGAAAAACTTATGGCTGGGTCAGCCACAAAATCTGACCGACATTTATTGTTTTACAATGCTCCCTATTTCTTAATTTTAATCCTCTCAGAATATTTTTCTTTTTAGTTTGCAGTTCGTTATGTTATAACATTTGTTTTATAAGCCAATTTAACTGACTGAATGATGCGATTTTTTCCTTTCTATTTTTTATTTCTGTTTATAGTTGCTCCGCTGGTAGCGGCACACCCTCACAGTTTTATTGAGATGCAAATTTCCCTTGAAACTAAACAAGATAAATACACAGGGATTAGCTATGTTTGGAAAATGGACCCAATGACATCAGCGGATATCGCCTATGAATTAAAAGGCATTAAACCGGATGACCCTCGTTGGAAACAGCAAGAAGCTATTATTATGGCAAATGTGTTGGTGCAAGATTATTTCACTGATTTTTATTATCAGGGGAAGAAAGTGAGTTTTAAACGCATTCCAGATAGCTACCATTTAGAAAAAGATGGCTTTTCTTTAGTTTTCTTCTTTACCGCTTCATTTATGCAACCCCTGCCTATAGCAGGTTCCCATGTGGAAATTCAAACTTACGACCCAACTTTCTATGTCAGTATGACTTACCAAAATAAACAACAAGTTAACCTACCGTTGGATATTGCTGCTAATTGCCAGATGGAACTACAAGAAGCAAATGTGACCGATTCAATGCGCGCCTACGCTTTCTCTTTAGACAAAAGTGATGATCCAGAAGAGGATTTGGCACTTGGCAAACAGTTTGCACAACGGGTTGATATACAATGTCCATAATACCTTTACGTACGCAAAAATTAATAATTACTGCGCTGTTTGTGGGACTTATTACCTATGTCACTTGGCAGCTCTACATCCACTGGGGATCATGGTTACAACTTAGCCTAGCTTGGCAAAAACAGTTAAACCAAGGGTTATCTTACCTATTGCAAGAAACCACCTCTCGCCCATGGTATGCAGGTGGATTACTGGTGATTGCCAGTTTTGCTTATGGTTTTTTGCATGCCCTTGGACCAGGACATGGCAAATTAATTATCACTACATATATTGCCACCCAAGCGACTCATTTAAAACAGAGTGTTATCATTAGCTTACTAGCATCACTCTTACAAGGGCTTGTTGCGATTACTTTAGTTTCCTTAGTCTTGATCCTATTCCAACTCTCTACTAAGCATCTCAACCAAGCCAGTTTATATGCAGAGCAAATCAGTTATCTATTTGTTATTTTGCTGGGTGGCTATTTATGTCTCAGCGCATTACGTCGTGGCTGGTTAATCCGCAAATCAAAATACTTAGCCCCACTCACGATAAAAAGCATTCAGCCATTGAATTCTTCAACGAAAGCAATAACTAAAACCTCTAGCCACTCGGACAACTGTGGTTGTGGCCACCAACACGTTATTCAGTCTCATCAATTGCAATCCAGTTTTAAAAGTAAACTATTGATTATCCTATCGATGGGGATTCGCCCTTGTTCTGGGGCAATTCTCGTATTGCTGTTTTCTTATGTAATAGAGGTATATACATGGGGGGTTATCGCTGCCTTAGCGATGGCAATGGGTACTGCATTAACCATTTGTTTAATTGCCATTTTTGTTCATTTAATGCGTGATAATGCGGTTCGCGTATCACAATTAAAAGGAAAATCATTTTCCCCTTATTGGGCAATCTCACTAAAAATTTTGGCGGGTATTTTATTTATTTTGATGGGCGTTTTGATGCTTCAAAGCATCGGTTTGGAACAATCGGTTTCCCCACTGTTGCGATAAACCATTAAAAAAGGGAGGGCTCCCCCTCCCAGGCATTTGCCGAAGTCACGGTGTGGTAGCACACCGTTTTATGCGCAATGTCAACTGCTTACTACTTATTGCCAACAACCAGATGGTTAATAATGAAGCTATGCAGGTCCCCATCACTAACCATCCTTATTACTTCGTTTAACCAATTAACTCAATGCGAGCAGGTAAGCCTTGGCGCACCGATGCCCCCGAAACCCAGTCTAACCACGTGTTGGCGACTTCACGTGTTGGGTCAGCAAACCCAAGGTCATTTAAGTTAATTCCTGAACCATTTGCCGCATTCATTGGCATTGGTTGGCCATCCAGATAATGCTGTTTCGCCCCCATTTCGGTATGCCCATAACCATGCTCAATCGCGAGTACCCCTGGCATGACACCATCAAGAACACTCACTTGGGCTTCAGCATGGCCACCCGGTGTGGTGATCCGGATCCAATCGCCATGTTTGACCCCCATTTTCGCTGCGTCATCGGGATGCAGAGCAACAAGATTCGTTGGTTTCACATGGCGTAGACGTTCAATGACTGTCGTTGAACTACTCATGACATGGGATTTAAATGACATCAGTTTCAACGGCCACTCTTGTTCTGGGAATACCGTATTCACATCATCGCCATTTGCCATACGTGGTGGATAGTAGGTAGGGCAACCACTATAACGCTCACCCGTTATGGCGTGTCGATTAATTGCCACTGTTGGGTTCCAAATTTGTAAGCCTTTTTTCCATTGAGGGCCTGTTGCATCGCCATCCCATGCTTTTTCATACGGAGCAAAACGGCCTCCTCGTGTGAAAATATAGGCAACGCGACGAACTTCTTCTGGTTTTAACGTACGCGTAATCGCTGGTAAAATGCGCTCCACGCCACTGATTTGAATATCTTCTGTTGCGGCTTCAGGAACTGGTTTTTCCCCTAACCATGCCATATTTGCAGCAACTCTTAGGTAATAATCTTCCGCTGTATTAAGTGAATGCATGTTGCCATCCATATCTTCAATCACGTTATCACCAAAGCCCGGTAAATTAAGTTCTTTTGCTACAGCGATACAGAAACTTTCCATCGAAACTGGCTGGCCATCCGCTGTTTTAGCTGTGCGTGACTCAACAATCGGCCAACGTGCCGTACTGGCTTTGACCTGCACACCAGACCATGGTGCACTGAAACCCCAACTTTCGAAATTATGGGTATCCGGCACTATGTAATCTGCCAATGCCGTTGTTTCATTCATAAAGGCATCAATACCTATAATCAACGGTAAGTGTTTAGGGTCTTTCAGTTTTTCTTCCATCACCTGACGAATACCTGCAATACCATATACAGGGTTAGTCATATTGGTGATCCACGCTTTCAGTGCATAAGGATACCCCATCAAGGCGGATGCTAACTGTTCGGTTAGTTGGCCTTTGGCAAACGGGTACCAAGGGGCTTTTGCGGGATATGGGTTCTCACCTGCTGCCTGACGCGCTTTGAATTCATCTGATTTTTCATACACTTCATTGCTACGTGATAACACCACACCTTTAGGTTTCACTTTACCTTTATAGCTGGCAATTTTGTAACGCGGCCCATCGTTTTCCCCGTTGAATTTACCACCACCAACAGAAACACCGCCTTTCAAGTTTAAGTTACCAATCAATGCGTTAAGCATGATAACTGACCATGCAGTGTAGAAACCATTACCGCCCATCATACCGCCATGGGAAATAACTGCGGCTTTTCTATCATAAGAAGTCAATGCTTTACCCAGCGATTCAATAGTTTTTACTGGGACATGACAGCGCTGGCTGTATTCTTCCAAAGTCATGCGATTTGCGGCTTCTTTAAGGCACTGGAAGCTAGATTTAACCGTCACTTCACTGCCATCGTGCAAAGTCACTTGGCGTGTCACAAATAGCTCAGCCGTAAGGGCTTCATCAGCCAATTTTAATTCACCCGCAGCATCTTGCACTAAATAGGCTTTCTCATCGTCACCTTCTCCTGTGATATAAGAAGAAATTAACAATTTGCCTGCTAATGGGTGGTTATCATCCGTAATGACTAAATGTGTTGAGTTAGTCCAGCTTTTCTCCCCCATCGCTTCCATGGATTTTTCACTTGGCACACTGAGGTATTTGGCATTGTAACGCTCATTTGCAATGATCCAACGGATCATCCCCATCACTAACGCAGCGTCAGTACCCGGCTGTACTGGGACCCAGTGGCCGTGGTCATTTGCTAAAGTCGTTGTTAATGGTAATGCAGGTGAAACCACCACATAGTTAAATGAATCACGTAAACGCGCTGTCGCTAATTGACGACCTTGGCGCTTAAATGGGTTACCGGATTGCGCGGGAGACGTTCCCAAAAACAGCGCAAAGCGTACGTTATCCCAATCGGGTTTGACGTGGGCGTTTTTGTCCAAATCATCCATCAATGCACCGGAACCGGCACGATAAGCCAATCCACAATACGAACCGTGAGCACCAAAGTTTTTACTACCAAAGGCATTTTGTGCAAAGCGACGGATAAAACCATCACGGCCGTCGTCACCTGCGTTGGTCACTAATAACTGGTTGGCTTTTGGTCCCAGTTTTGGTTGTGATGGGTCTAAAGGCGTTTCTAAATCGCGAATAGCACGTAAACCATCGACATGGCCTTCACCAAATAAGTCCCCTCCCTCAACCACTTCTTTAATCAGTTGTTCAAAACTGATGCGCTCCCATTTACCTTCGCCGCGCTTACCAACACGTTTCATCGGTTCGAGAATACGCAATGGGCTTGTTAAGCCTTCCATTAACGTTGCACCACGAGCACAGGCAGTCGAACGGTGTTCAAGGCCTGATTCTCCACTCATTTTGTTAAATGCCGTTTTCAGCGGCATGCCATAAGGAAAATGCTCTTCATGGGACAGTGGATGATAAGGGTTCCCCGCGATACGCAATACTTCATTTTTCGCTGTATCAACGCGAGCACGAATACCACACTGAGTCCAACAACCAAAACATTGCGTCATCGCAACCACTTGTTCTGGGTTTTCTTGCCAACCTTTCAGTGCCTGTCCTTCAGGACGTAAAGAGTTACCATTGAGCCTATCAAGAGTGACTTTACCTGACGTACCATTAACCAGACCATCGACTGCACGTTTGGCAACATCACGGTAGCTTGCACCAAATAATGCGATACCACCGACAACCAAACCACCTTTAAGCCATTGACGTCTTGAGAATTTAGCCATGTTGCACTCTCCTCGCAAACCAGCGAACACCTTCACGAACAATAATTGTTAATGCAATCCATAAACCGAATGTGCCGACAATAGCCAGTAATCCGTCTGTTCCCAATGGGAAATGGTATGGGTTAGCGATAATGTTATATTTTGGTACCGCTTGAACTTCCATCAGAAAAATCCAACGTATCGTCCAAGCAAAAGCCATTGAAATTAAAGCTAAAATAGTGATATATGCAACCGAGCGAATCGCTTTTAAATTACTGACGGACATCGCAAAAGTGATTAACCACAATGCGCAAACCCCCATTAGCATCCACCATCCTGGGCTTGCTGTATCTAACTGTTGGCGTACTGCAATACCTGAGGTGGTATCACCTGAGAGCCATAGCGCAAAACAAACGGCGAACAGCAATAATGTCACAACTTGAAAGCGAGCTAAGCGATTTTGATATTGAGGTTCACGGCGTGCCCCTAAGCTAATCAATGCAGGTAATACTTGTAACGCACTGAGGAACATCAATACTGGTACCCACCAGCTATACCAAATTGGACGTGCATTTAATACTGAAGCTTCACGACCGGTATATAACAATAATCCTATCGCTGAAAGTGCAGCCAACAAAGCCACCCAACGCGTTGCTTTAAACTCTTTTTTCCAAATCAGTTTCACCACTAATGCGACAAAATATAAACCAATAAATGTAGTGAATAATGGCAGTAACACAGACCCCCACCACATCCAAGACCACATTGTTGGGTGAGCATAGAAATGCCATACCCTTGCGGTTTGGTGTAAATCCGCAGTTAATGCTAATGGAGCGGTAATGCCCATCGTGATAGCAATAAATACCGAAATCATCTCTAAGCGACTGTTTTCTGGTTCATTTCTCCAATGAAGATAACAAGCATACAGTACCGCGCAAGCAGCAATCCCTATGAAGAAGAAATATTGTACCGCCCAAGGAAGCCAAAAGAATTCTTGTGGCTGAGCCATGACTTCTGAAATATACGTTACTTGGCCATTCATCAGAACACCTCCTGCCATAATGCGGGCTGCCCTTTGCCTTGTAGCGGCTGCACGAATGCGTCATCTAAACCGATATAGAAAACTTGTGGTAATGTGCCACTTTCAGGTTTGAGGACTTTGATTTCAGCTTCGTGCTCTGTCAGTATTTTACGAATAGTACTGTTCGGGTCTTTTAAATCCCCAATAATACGCGCGCCACCCACACAAGATTCAACACAAGCTGGCAATAAACCCACTTCTAAGCGATGAGCGCAGAATGTGCATTTATCCGCAGTTTGCGTAGAGTGGTTGATAAAACGCGCATCGTATGGGCACGCTTGTACGCAGTAAGCACACCCAACACAGCGTTCGTTATCAACGACAACAATGCCGTCTTCACGTTGGAAAGTCGCTTGAACTGGGCATACGGGTACGCAAGGTGGGTTATCGCAGTGGTTACATAGACGAGGTAATAATACGTTGGTGAAACCTTCTTCGCCTTTCACTGCAACTTGATATTGATTCACTGTCGTTCTAAATTGACCTTGTGGGGTTTGGTTTTCAACCGAGCAACTTACTGTGCAAGATTGGCAACCAATACAACGGCGCAAATCAATCAACATTCCATAACGTTTTTCTGGGTTGCCTTCTCGGCGTGTCGGGGAAAAACTGAGCCCAGCTTCTGCGATAGGAATTAACGAAGCTCCCGCAGTCACTGCCCCAATTTGTTGTAGAAATTTTCGTTTACTCAGATCCATAATTGGCTCCAGTACTGACATTGCTAATGCGAAAATAAAAGTTATTAATCAATATGTTATTTGTATTACATGCGTTATTGACAATGGGTACAGTCTCGTTAAGATAACCCGTGGAATTGTTATTTCTCTTTAAACCAAATGAGTTATCTTGATAAAACGTGTAGTGCCATTGTAAGAAGTGTGGAGCCGTCGCCCTATTGTGGTTTACCACATACCCGTAGCTAAATTGATCTAACGCAACGAATAACTCAAATATGTTAAAAAAATCGCCTAGGCCGTTGTATCACATACTATTAATCATGCTACTGACGTGCTCTTTGCCTGCAATTTCGGCACAATGGACTATCGGGGTATTAGCCTTGCGCGGGCCGAGTTCCACCCAATCTCATTGGCAACCACTTATTGACACTCTCAATGAGTCTATTCCTGGGGAGCGTTTTACGTTACAACCACTCAATTTAGATGAAATGAAAGAAGCAATTTCCAACCGTAAGATTGATTTTTTGCTGACGAATCCGGCCCAATTTATTCAGTTAGATAACCGCTATCATTTACGTTGGTTGCTCTCCCTTCGTTCTGATGTGGAGCCTAACAGCACGACACGTAATGTTATTGGCAGCTTAATATTAGTTCGCAAAGACAGTGATATTTCAGAAGTTAAAAACTTGATTGGCAAAAAAGTCGGCGCTATCTCGCCGGATGCTTTTGGTGGCTATTTATTAGGTTACAAAGTATTAAGGGATATGGGCTACGATGCGGCTAAAGACTTTAAGATGCAATTTTTAGGCTTTCCTGCTGATGCATTATTATATGCACTGCGTGATGATTCATTATCTGCAGCAATTGTTCCTGTCTGTTTATTAGAAAATATGCATAGTGAAGGGCTGATTGATAAAACACAATTTCGTCCACTAATTCAACATCCAAGCTCTCTGTCTTGTTTAACTAGCACAGAACTGTATCCAAACTGGTCTTTTGCTGCCTTAAGTGAAGTGCCGGACAATTTAGTCGACAAAGTCACCAAAACATTATTATCAACCGATAAAGCCGCCATGCGTTGGGGAGCTCCGGCCTCGGTGACTCAAGTTGAAACTTTGCTCAGGGACGTTAATCAACACCCGCAACAGCGCCAAATCTGGCAAGATATCGTCAGTTGGACCATTCAAAACCAAATCACCCTTAGCCTTGTTGCGTTATTTTTTGTGTTACTTGGCGTTAATCATGTTTGGATTGCCTTTTTGGTTAGGCGCCGTAGCCGCCAATTAGAAGAAGCGCATAACCGCTTACGAGAACAAGAAGCCAATTTACAAAAGGCGCAGCGGTTAAATATTTTGGGGGAAATGGCTTCTGGATTTGCTCATGAATTGAATCAACCCCTGTCTGCAATCCGCCACTATGCCCAAGGGTGTATTCTACGCCTGACTAAAGAGTCTGAAAGCCACCCATTAATTAACGCATTAACGAAAATCGACGACCAAGCTCAACGTGGAGCCGATATCATTCGTAATTTACGCCTCTGGGCGGGTAAACCAAGTCTTGACCCGGCAGTCACCTTGAGCCAACAATCAGTTAAACAGGCCATTAATCATATTTGGCAATTATTGCGTGCAGATCAACACTACCCCGATTCAAGGTTAATTTTACCTGAAACGCCTGACATCTCCCTGATGTTGCCTGATACGTTACTTGAACAATTACTTTCCAATTTAATCAGCAACAGTTTACAAGCAGGGGCAACCCTACTGCATTTCGAGTTCCATTTTTCACAACAGCATTTTTTACTTGTCTTGCAAGACAATGCCGGAGGTATGCCTGCGGGTCAATTAGAGCAAGGGATCACCCCATTTGCTACGACTAAAAAAGAAGGTTTAGGGTTAGGCTTAGTGATTTGCCAGCGTTTGATCCAAAGCCAAGGTGGCGATATTCGTATCGAAAATAACCTGAGTGATGATGGGTTACATGGCCTAATGGTCACTCTCATTTTCAATTATCACAATAAAATCGTGGATTGAGCATGTTTTGCCACGTAATTGATAACATTCACATTAACTATATGTGACAATGGCTTTATTACGATAATCAATACTCATTACATAAAGCACTCTATTTTGTCACCCTCTACACGACGAGGTATATGTATGCCAGTGATCCATCTCGTGGATGATGACCCCGATGTGACGGATGCCTGCCAATTCTTACTCGAAACATTGGGCTATAGCGTTACCGTTTGGAATGACAGTGAAGCATTTATCCAAAATGCGGCATTACACCAAGAAGGCGTGGTGTTATTGGATATGCGCATGCCTAAATTAGATGGTCGGCAAGTTCACCAATACCTTAGAGAGCAACACAGCACATTAGCCGTGATCTTTTTGTCTGGCCATGGGGATATCCCGATGGCGGTAGAACAAGTGAAACTGGGTGCCGTTGATTTTCTACAAAAACCCATTGATAGCCAACAGCTTGCTAAGACCTTAGAGCAAGCTCGCTCACAAACCACTAAAGCCACTGAAGGGTATTTAATTAAGCAGCGCTATGAGACGCTCACCCCTCGTGAAAAAGATATCTGTGGCTATGTGTTGCAAGGCTTAATTAACCGCGAGATTGCGGAGGCAGCCTGTGTTTCTGTGCGCACCGTTGAGGTTCATCGGTCTCGTGTCATGGAGAAAATGGCGGTTCGCAACTTAGCTGAGTTAATGAGCACCATGCAGGCAGTTAACGCTTTAAACGAATAATTTGATATAGTTTAATCATGCCTTTTTATTAATTTATGACTAATATATTCGGATAATAATGATACTAGCTCCAAAATTTCAAAAACGGTTCCTCCACCCTCGTTACTGGCTAACTTGGCTAGGCATTAGCGTATTATATCTTCTTGTTTTATTGCCTTACCCTGTCATTTATTGGATGGGAACTCGTTTAGGTTTATTTTCCAAGCGCTTTTTGAAAAAGCGAGTGAAAGTCGCAGAGCGAAATTTGCAATTATGCTTTCCAGAGATGAGTGAGCAGGAACGGCAGCGCTGCATCGACAAAAACTTTGAATCTGTCGGCATGGGCTTATTTGAAACGGGTATGGCTTGGTTTTGGCCTGATTGGCGCGTTCGTCGCTGGGTCAAGGTCATTGGGGAAGAAAATGCCATTGCAGCTCGCCAAACCGGCAGAGGGATTATCGCGCTCGGCGTTCATTTTTTAACCTTGGAAATCGGTGCTCGTGCCTTTGGTATGTTAAATCCGGGTATTGGTGTGTATCGCGCCAATGATAATGACCTGCTTGATTGGTTACAAACCCGTGGGCGGTTGCGTTCCAATAAATATATGTTGGATCGCAAAGATATGAAAGGCATGGTACGCGACTTAAAAAATGGGGAAATTTTATGGTATGCCCCCGACCATGATTACGGCCCACGCAATAGTACATTTGCTCCTTTATTCGCTGTAGAAAATGCCGCCACGACCAACGGTTCACAAATTATTTTACGCCTGGCTTCCCCTTTAGTGGTGCCTTTTACCCCAAGGCGTTTACCTAACGGTAAAGGTTATGAATTGATCATTCAACCTGCCATTGATGATTTCCCAATTGAAGATAATGTGGCTACCGCAACCATGATGAACCAAATTATCGAAAAGGAAATCCTCAGGGCGCCAGAACAATATATGTGGCTACATCGCCGTTTTAAAACACGCCCTGAAGGGGAACCTTCGTTATACGGGGATTTAGACAAAATCCATCATTAATAATTAGCGTAAGCAGATAAATTATGGCGTAGTTTTTCAACGGCTTTTTATGATGTTTTTCTTGCTGTTTTTTATACTGTTTTCTCTAAATATGGCATGATTTTTCAACTGTTTTTTATAATGCTTTTCTTGCTGTTTTTCATACTGTTTTCTCTAAATATGGCGTGATTTTTCAACTGTTTTTTATGATGCTTTTCTTGCTGTTTTTCATACTGTTTTCCCTAAATAGGCAGAATGAAGCTAACAACGCTGTAGAACTGAATATGACGGGAAAAGTGACTCGGGTAGCTGAATGAAGCCAACAACGCTGTAGAACTGAATATAACGGGAAAATTATGACGGGAAAAACAGAGTATTGGAAACGTAACCTATACGTCGTGTGGTTCGGCTGTTTTTTAACAGGTGCCGCCTTTAGCCTGATCATGCCTTTTCTCCCGTTATATATTGAAGAACTTGGTGTCAAAGACCATGCTTCGTTAAATTTATGGACTGGTGCCGTTTTTAGTATCACCTTCTTATTTTCTGCCATTGCCGCTCCATTTTGGGGGAGATTATCCGATCGCAAAGGGCGAAAATTAATGCTATTGCGATCCGCACTGGGCATGGCGATTGTCATGGTGTTAATCGGCTTTGCGCAGAATATTTGGCAATTATTAGCCTTAAGAGCCATATTAGGTTTATTGGGTGGTTTTGTTCCTAATGCTAACGCGTTGATTGCAACTCAAATCCCCGTGAAAAAAAGCGGCTGGGCTATGGGCGTTCTTGCGACTGGTGCGGTCAGTGGCGCACTTATTGGCCCATTAATCGGCGGTTTTCTTGCTGACCAATATGGCTTACGCCCCGTCTTTTTTATTACCGCAACGGTGCTGTTTATTTGCTTTTTTGTCACGCTCTTTTATGTTAGAGAACGCTTCACGCCGGTTTCTCGCAAAGATGCATTAACGAGCAAACAAGTTTTTGCCTCTCTTCGTAATAAAAATTTAGTCATTAGCCTCTTTTTCACCACTATGATCATCCAAGCCGCAATGGGCTCAATCAACCCTGTCATCACACTCTATGTACGTGACTTATCTAGCTCCCTAGAAAACTTGGCTTTTGTCAGTGGCGTGATAGCCTCCATTCCCGGTGTTGCGGCTTTAATCAGTGCTCCCATGTTAGGTAAACTCAGTGACCGAATAGGCCCTGAAAAAGTTTTACTCGCCGTGCTGGGCGCATCTATTTTTGTATTATTCCCAATGGGGTTGGTAAGTAGTTATTGGGAGTTAGGCTTTCTCCGATTTATGCTTGGGGCACTAAATGCTGCACTATTACCTGCGGTACAAACGTTAATTATCTATAATATTTCTCACCAAGTGACTGGGCGTATTTTCAGCTATAACCAAGCATTACGCGATGTTGGAAACGTGACAGGGCCATTAATGGGCTCCTTTGTCGCTGCCACCTATGGTTTCAGAGCCGTATTCTTTTTCACTGCGGCGTTGGTTCTCTTCAACTTAATTTATTCATGGTTAGTTATCAGGCGCCAATCCGATGGTCTACGCGCTTCCCCGTCCGACCAATAACCCCTTGCTATTTTTTGTACAAAAACCTGATGATTTATACGCTTTATTGTCTCACTTTGCTTAAAATTAAAATTTTAAAGCCTCAACCAATTGATTTTAAATAACTTAATCGATTCAAAATTCTTTCTTTTATTGTCAACTAAAATCCTGTATCTTCCCCTAGCTTATCGTGAGAAATGAGAGTTATATCGACTTTTCACCTTAAAAGTACACCTTTTACAATAAATTCATTCTGTATATAGGTGATTCTATAATAATGTATGTTAAAAATATGTTTCACATACTTATGTTAACATATCAATAACAATTGACATTCAAGCGCACGGCTTGGTGTTTTATATCATGCACAACCTCTCAAGAGAGTATTTATGGGAGTTCACAGATGAACAATTCTGCGACTAAAACAAAAACTTTTTTTGGGCATCCATACCCATTGAGTTCGCTTTTCCTCACAGAAATGTGGGAACGCTTCTCTTTTTACGGAGTTAGACCGTTACTTATCCTATTTATGAGTGCGACATTATTACAAGGCGGAATGGAATTACCCATTGAACAAGCTTCCGCTATTGTCGGTATTTTCGCTGGTGGGGTTTATATCACTTCGTTGCCGGGTGGTTGGTTAGCCGATAACTGGTTAGGCCAGCGCCGCGCGGTTTGGTACGGCTCATTAATTATTGCGTTTGGCCATTTATCCATCGCAATGTCTGCCTTTTTATCAAATACCTTCTTTTTCGTTGGTTTATTACTCATCGTATTAGGTACAGGGTTATTTAAAACCTGTATTACTGTGATGGTAGGAACGCTGTATAAGAAAGAAGATACACGTCGTGATGGCGGTTTCTCTCTGTTCTATATGGGTATTAACATGGGTTCATTTATTGCCCCGTTAATTATTGGTCCACTTCATGAAAAATATGGCTGGCATTTAGGTTTTGGCCTTGGTGGCTTAGGAATGCTGATTGCCCTGTTAATTTTCCGTTTTTACGCTATTCCTCAAATGCGCCGCTATGATAAAGAAGTTGGCCTTGATTCCACATGGAACCGCCCAACGGTTGAGCGCAAAAATGTGGGGAAATGGGTGACCTTTGCCATGGTATTATTGGCCATATTGGTTGTCTTGATTGATAATGGTACGATTCCATTTAATGCCTCCATCATCGCGAAAAGCTCTGCTTATGTTATCTCGACCTGTGTAGGCATCTATTTTTTATTTATGTTCTTCCTTGGCGGTTTAAACAGCAGCGAGCGTTCTCGCTTACTGGCTTGCTTAATTTTACTGATTGCAGCCGCATTCTTCTGGTCCGCTTTTGAGCAAAAACCGACTTCATTTAATATCTTTGCTCGCGACTATACTGACCGCCAAATGGGCAGTTTTGAAATCCCAACCATTTGGTTCCAATCAATCAATGCGTTGTTCATTATATTGTTAGCCCCAGTATTTAGTTGGTTCTGGCCTTCTCTGGCTAAACGTAATATGAACCCAAGCAGCATGACCAAGTTCGTGATTGGTATCTTATTTGCTGCAGGTGGCTTTGCTATCATGATGGTGGCAGCAAACCAAGTGCTTGCAACACAAAGTGGCGTTTCCCCTTTCTGGCTAGTTGGCAGTATCTTATTACTGACATTAGGAGAACTGTGCTTGAGCCCTATCGGGTTGGCAACAATGACCTTACTCGCACCACAAAAAATGCGTGGTCAAGTGATGGGTCTATGGTTCTGTGCAAGTGCGTTGGGTAACCTTGCCGCAGGTATTATGGGTGGTAACATCCGTAAAGACCAATTGGATTCAATGCCTGAGCTATTCTCCCATGTCTCTATTGCACTGGTGATCTGTGCCGTCGTATTGGCAGCATTGATTATCCCTGTCAGGAAAATGCTCAAAAACGCAGATAAAAATGAAGCAGATGCTTAATAACGCGGATTAATTGTCTTTTATCCGGTAGCAACCCACACGCTACCGGATCTCCCCCAGTTTCATTAGCCACCTAATAATTTGCTTATTATATTTCATAAAATAGGCGCTATACTGGCCTATCATCATCCCATAATGACTCTTGGAAACCCTATAATGAGCCTCTCTGCTCCCATTTACTATGTTGATGCTTTTACAGATACCCTTTTTCACGGTAATCCCGCAGCGATTGTATTACTCGATAACTGGTTATCAGATGAACAGCTAATTGCAATTGCCGCAGAAGTAAATTTATCAGAAACCGCATTTTTAGTCGGCCGCCATATTCGATGGTTCACCCCTAAAGTCGAAGTAAAATTATGTGGTCATGCAACACTTGCCGCAGCCTTTGTGTTAAACCATGTGCTCCAACAGAACATTCATCCTTTAACATTTAGCTCTTTATCAGGTGAGTTGGTTGTGACACAAAATGCCCAAGGGTTTACACTCGATTTTCCAATTATTGAATCTGTACAAAGTCATCCAGACCAATATCCACACCTCGCTGACATCCTTGGAGTTAAAATCAAAGAGCTTTGGATAGCGAAAGACCGTTACCTGTGTTTTCTTGAAAGTGCAGAACTCGTTCAAAACTGCCAGCCAGATATGCTAAAGCTTTCACAGCTTTCTCTACCTGGATTAACAATTACAGCAGAAAGTGCTAATAGCGATTATGACTTTGTTTCTCGTTATTTTGCCCCTGCAAAAGGGGTTGATGAAGACCCTGTAACAGGCACTTCACATTGTGCCATTGCACCAATATGGGCAGAACGACTGAATAAAAAGCAATTAGTTGGTCATCAGATCTCATTACGCGGAGGAGTGATTCATTGCGAGCTAACCTCTGATCGAGTAAAACTAACGGGTAATGCCGTTTTGTTCCTAACTGGCCAAATCCACCTTTAAGCTTTATAAATCAAAAGATTAAAATAAAAGCCATTTTTTTTAATTTGTTTCCCTTCCTTAAATTCCGCCAGTGCCATTATTTTTCTTGAAATATTGGCACTCATTTCATACTAGAAAAAAATTTTTTAACATTTAACTAAAAATTTTAATTCCAGCTCAATTTAGTTTACAATTATAATCATTATTAAAGATATAATTACAATTATAAATATTTCTAATTGAAGCTTTGGTCAATTGTGAAAAACTCATTCGATATAAGGAACTTAATAAAATGGCTATTACTAGAAGAAAATTTTTGATTGGTGGTGGCGTTGTTGCCGTTGCCGCAGGAGCCGGAATTTTAACTCCAATGTTAACTCGTGAAGGTCGATTTGTTCCTGGTAAACCGCGACATGGTTTTGTCGCAGGAACAGAAGGCCCTCTACCACAGCAAGCTGACGTCGTTGTTATTGGTGCTGGAATTCTAGGAATTATGACAGCAATTGAACTGGTTGGACGCGGTTTAGATGTTGTTATTGTTGAAAAAGGTAACATTGCAGGCGAGCAATCATCCCGCTTCTACGGCCAAGTTATCACGTATAAAATGCCAGATGAAACCTTCTTACTCCACCACTTAGGAAAACAACGCTGGAGAGAGATGAACGCGAAAGTCGGTGCAGATACTAGCTATCGTACTCAAGGTCGTGTTGAAGTTCCTCTTGATGAAGAAGATTTAGTTAACGTCAGAGAGTGGATTGATACTCGCAGTAAAAACGTTGGTTCAGATATTCCATTCAAAACACGCATCATTGAAGGTGCTGAACTCAACCAACGTTTAAATGGTGCACAATCTAAATGGACCATCGCAGGTTTTGAAGAAGACTCCGGTAGCTTAGATGCTGAAATTGCGACCTTCGTCATGGCAGATTATGCGAAAAAATTAGGTATCAAAATTTATACTAACTGTGCTGCTAGAGGCTTAGAAACACAAGCAGGCGTTATTTCTGATGTCGTCACCGAGAAAGGACCTATTAAAACCTCGCGTGTTGTTGTTGCAGGTGGAGTCTGGTCAAGACTGTTTATGCAAAACTTAGGCGTTGATGTCCCAACATTACCGGCTTATCAATCTCAGCAACTGATCACCGGTTCACCAACTGCACCAGGTGGTAACGTTGCTTTACCAGGCAATATTTTCTTCCGTGAACAAGCGGATGGTACCTACGCAACATCCCCTCGCGTGATTGTTGCTCCGGTTGTTAAAGACTCCTTCGTCTATGGCTACAAATACATTCCACTGCTATCGATGCCAGATTTCCCTGTCCATATTTCATTAAATGAACAGTTAATTAATTCATTTACTGAACCAACAAGCTGGAAACTGGATGAAGTTTCACCATTCGAAAAACACAGAAATATGACTGCGTTACCTGACTTGCCTGAGCTGAATGCATCATTTGAAAAATTAAAAACAGAATTCCCTGCATTTAAGGATTCTAAACTGATTGACCAATGGAGTGGTGCTATGGCCATCGCACCAGATGAGCACCCAATCATTTCTCAAGTCAATGAATACCCAGGTCTAGTTATCAATACTGCGACAGGCTGGGGAATGACAGAAAGCCCTGTTTCTTCCGAGCTCACCGCTGACTTGTTATTAGGCAAAGAACCCTCACTGAATGTGAAACCATTTAGTCTGTACAGATTTAGTTAATATGTGTTTGTAAAATTTGCTCACAAAAACCCTTCAATATGAAGGGTTTTTTTATTGCCTATTGTGGCTCTATTGCTTAGTATTCGAGACTTAAATCAAATGGAGTGATTATGAATAAATTACTATTGGCAATAGCGATTTCACTGTTAAGTGCCACAGCTTTCGCTGAAAAAAGTTACACCGTAGAGCAATTAGAGGACATGATTGCTGATAACAATAAACCACAAATTGCAGCCCCTGTTTTAGATGGTTCTATCGCAAAAGACGATTTCCCAACGTGTAAATCAGGGTTAATCGAGTGGCTTGAAGGCGTTGAAAAATACCCTGTTACCATTGAAAAAGATCTTGATGGCGAAGATTTTTCTGCCACTATCTGGGCTGAATCTAAAGCGTTTTTAGTTTCTTGTGTTAAAAGTGGCAACAATGCAAAAGCTGTTCGTATGAGTGCAGAGTATTTAGATAATTAATTCCATACCCCATTATAATTTAAAGGCTCATAATTTGAACTTTGGGCCTTTAATATTCCCTTTTTGATTTTAGCTACAGCTGACATTCTCAAAAATCCCCCTGCCGGAACGATTCACTTCACATTTATTGCTGAATTAGTTTGAAATGAGTATTACACTTAGCCTTTAACATTATTGCTTTTAACAATTACTAGCATACTAAGTAACAATTGTAAGGTAGACCATGAGTTCCATCGCAGACGATGTCATCACACAAAAAATTGAGCAATCCATTTCTCGCGTCTCTAAAGTGGTATTTCCAACAACAACGAACCACCACAGCACCCTATTTGGCGGTACTGCTCTCGCTTGGATGGATGAGGTTTCTTTTATTACCGCAACACGGTTTAGCCGTAAGCGCCTCGTTACGGTCTCCACTGAAAAAATTAATTTTACTCATCCAATCCCTTCAGGAACCATTGTTGAGTTGGTGGGTAAAGTCATTCGAGTTGGAAGAACCAGTTTGACGGTCAATGTATCGATTTTTTTAGAAGATATGTATTCCGAAGGTCGTGAAGAAGTGATACATGGCCAGTTTAATTTTGTTGCAATTGATGACAATGGCAAACCTACCCCACTATTTGAGTCATAAGCTTTTTTAAGCCATCAACATAAAGGTTTTGTTTATATTGCTAAAGGTGTGAATTCTGTAAATTTTAATTCACACCTTTCTAATAACACATCAGCCCGCCCTTATTTAATTCACTTTTCTCACTTCTGATGTGTTTTATATCGAAAATTTATTCGTATTAAATGTTTTTATAAAATAATCCCCCTAACGCCTTAAACCACACTTAAAATATCAACTAATATTCCATTCCCTTATCTTTTCATTTGCCTGGTATGACTTCTTAATCATTTTTCTTATTAATATCTTGTTACAACAAACACATAACGTGGCTAAAAGATAGGAAATCCCATACACTATATATTGTATATTTTTATTATATATTGATATTTTTAAATTAAAATCGTAGAGTATAGATGATGCCAATAACTCTAAAAATGCGTAAACCTCTCAGGCTTATAGCTTATTTTATATTACGTATTTTGATGTAAACTTTTCTTTATGTAATACACTTTGTTGGTAATAAATCTCATTGAAACATTTTATTAAAAATAGAAATAAACAACGCTAAAATAAGATATCAAATTATGCTTAGAATTCTTTCATTTATTATTTTATGTGCCTTTTCAATTAACCTAAGTGTCGCTGCGGTTCCCAAAGAAACTATCAAACGTATCGAACAGGAAGCACAAAAAGGCGATGTAAAAGCGCAAGTCATGTTGGGAATTGGCTATTATCTTGGGAATGAGCTTAAACAGGACTATGGTAAAGCAAAAAAATGGTTAACGATGGCATCGAATAAGGGCAATTCTGATGCTCAGTTGTTTCTAGGGGACATGTATTTAAATGGTAATGGCGTTGAGGCTAACCTTGAAACAGCGATGGATCTATTCGAAAAATCAGCCAATAAAGGCAATGTTGAAGCCCAAAATTATATGGGCCAGTTTTACTATCAAGGTATTGGTGTAAAACAAAATTATATTACGGCTTTTGAATGGTTCAAAAAATCTGCTGATAAAAAATTTCCACCCGCACAATACCAAGTCGGTAGAATGCTAGAAAGTGGTGAAGGAATTGAAATCAATGAAAAATCTGCAGCTGAATATCTAGCTCAAGCCTGCAAAGCTGGCTTAAAAGAAGCTTGCGTAAAAAAATAAATCTACCCCAATATTTCCTGCATTTTACCTGATGTTATTCATTATAATGGCATCAGGTCCCCCTCTTTTTTTGATGAAAAATCTTATTACGGCTACTTGCTCACACCCTTCCACCAATAAATTCATTACTATTAATAATCAATTTCACAATGTATGATATTGTTCTAAACTTATAATATAAAAGAGAAAGGGAGATATTATGTACAATACAATTTTAGTTCCGATCGATGTAACCGAAGATGCTCTCACTAATTTATTAGTTCCTCATGTTAATTCGCTACAAAAATTGAATGATGCAACAGTGCACTTTCTTGCCGTAACCGCACCAATTTCAAACTACTTACGCTATGGTGGCACCATCTTACCAGGGGACTTCCCTGACGATGAAAAGCAAGCTGAAATTATTCTTACCGAATTAAAAGAAAAAATTAAACTATTTGATATCCCAGCAGATAAAATAAAGGCGAAAGCAACCGTTGGTTCTGTTAAAGACGAAATTTTGGCAACCGCAGAAGATATCAACGCCGATATTATTTTATTAGGCTCACGCCGCCCGAGTATGTCAACCTATTTGCTGGGTTCTAATGCCGCCTCAGTAGTTCGTTATGCAAAAACCAGTGTATTAGTGGTTAGATAATAAAGACTAAAGTACTATTTGAAGCTTAAGCAAACCCATTTTACAAATAAAAGGTTTAGCCTTAATGATTGTTACAAAAAACAGCAAAGACATACACTTTATAGGGCTATTTATGTGTTCATTTAGGGTAAATTAAAGGCTCATAAACATTTTCGTGATTTTCACGCCCTGCTTTTTTAGCGGGGTTTTTTTATGCTATAAAACTGATGAATGGCTTAATCTATAACGCTTAAAAGGAATACCATCAAAATCAACAATGAGTTCTTCAGTAAAACCATAACGTAAAATCGCGGATATCTTCTTGCGAGTTAACGGTAAATGTATTGTAACTGACTCAACCTTCAGTGATGTAAAAGCTTTATTAATAATATTCTTAACAATAGATTTTCCCTTTCCCCAAAACTTAGGATGTAACACTAAAGCTAAATCTGCATCACCCGCTTCATTTTGTAACCCTCCCCAGCCGGCAAATTGGTCATCAATCATAATGGCCCATACTCCATAGCCATGTTGCTCCCAATGCAGCTTTTTTCCTGCGACCCACTGCTGGCAGGCCTGTTCATCGAAATGGCTGCTCCCTAAAGGCATATGTTCAAGTACAGCTGGATGAGTATTCAATGCGATAAGATCTGCGGTAGCAATTTGATTTAGCTGAAAAAACTGAATAGGCATAGTGACTATTTTGTCCACATAAGATATTAATAAACCCAATATATAATTTCGCTATCTTCCCAAAAAATGATGCCCTACTCAAGTTAGTAGGGCATCAATATACCGTGATTACTGTTCTAAGGCTGTCGCCATGACTTTTTGAAAATCTTCCCAATAACAATAGCCGCTTTTATCAATTGGGCACCCTTTTAGCTCTAATGTGACATGTTTAGGCGGTGTTTGTAATGATAAATATGTATTATCCCTAAGCTGGTCTGCAGTTTGGTAGACATATTCTACTTTCATAAAATCTTTATTTGCTTGCTTATCAGTCCAGCGTTGGAACACCAATTTACCCCCAATCGGGGTATGTTCATACTGCTCTGGTAATTGATACGGTTTAAAATCCATTGCTGACATTAGTGACGCAATATTCGAGTCATGACCGACTAAGAATATAAATTTTGCTGTTTCTCCTTTATCGACCGAAACAAAGCCTTTATCGATATAATTGAGTATTGGATGAGCAACATTTTTTGCAATGATTTTTGGCGTAAATAACGTTTCTTGGTAAGCATTTTTTAACGTATTCAGTTTTTTCCATTTTTCAGGGGTATTCACAAGCCCCCAAGCCACTTCATTTGCAGGAAACCCTTCATAATATTGAAGGTCTATCGCATCCACCGCTGAATTTGCAATTTTTAATGGACCACTAACGCCCGGTTCTTTTTCGGCTTCAATAATAAAGCTGTTTTTTGGGCTATTTAAATTACATAATTTGTCTGTTTTACATTTTTGAGAATCTTGAATATTCAGTACACTATCTAACTCTTCATAACCCGCAGTCAGTGATAGCCCTTTAAAATATTGCTCCATCTCAGCGAGAGCCTGCTGTTTAAATTCAGGGGAGGCATTGGTAATAATTGGGTTAAAAACAGGGTCCATTTTACCAATTTCAGGCTGATGATGAATACTTACCTTGCATCCTGGAAATGCGCCTGCAGCAAAGAATTGGGCAGTTGCTATCGTTCTTTGGAGACTATTTGTATAAAGATATACATCCTCATTACTTGTTGGACACAGTTCATCTGCAAGTAATTTGTTTTGGTCGATCCACTCCCTAAAATAATGCCCCATGTAGACTTCAAGTGCGCCGCCTTTAGTAGTGAGATAACCACTTTGTGCATCCCATGCAGGCCATTTTTTATCAGTTACTTCAGTAAGAATACCGGTATTTACGATAGGTGTACGTAAATTATGGCGGCTAAGGACTAAAACTTGATCTAAAACCATATCTGTTTTGCTATCTGTACTCGCTAATACAGGTGCAATAGGTGTTAATAATGCCGTAGATAAACAGAGAGTTAGCAATTTATATTTCATTAATATACCCCTACAATTAAAGCAACAAAGAAAAATACGTTCATCGCTATACAAAGAACTCAGCGAACAATCACACCGCAACTTATCTAATAATGACGAAGTTGACTTTTTTTTCTGCGATAAATATCTCAAAAACAACCTTAAGGTAAACTAAAAACAAACGATTGACATAAAAAAACGAGAAGTTAAGATTTTCCAGTCAATACACGGAGATAATATAATGATAGTCCAAAGCGCAACACGTGCACACGATGATGATATTATTCGTGTTTGGGAGTCTTCAGTGAGAGCAACTCACCATTTTTTAACTGAAGAAAAAATTGCTGAACTAAAAATTGCTATCAAAGATATTTATTTACCGCATTTAGCTGTTTTTGTGACATTCGATAGCGTAGGCAATATGACCGGTTTTCTAGGGTGCGATAAACACCGCCTTGAAATGTTGTTTATTTCCCAAGAAAGTAGAGGCCAAGGTACAGGGAAAAAACTGCTTCAATATGCCATTGATACCTTAGGCATTACTGAGTTGGATGTTAACGAACAAAATCCTCAAGCTATCGGGTTCTATCAACATATGGGTTTTACACAATATGCACGTTCTGAATTAGACGGCGAAGGTAATCCATTCCCTATTCTTCATATGCGTCTTGATAAGAAGTAGTTATGAAAATCATTGAATTAGAAACAACGCGTTTACGGCTGCGTGGATGGCAAGAAGAAGACAAGCAATTACTTTACCAAATGAATAGCCATCCCGATGTCATGCATTATTTTCCTTCGGTGCTTAATGAGCAGCAAAATGCACAATTTATGCAAACCATCATAGATAAATTTACTCAACAAGGGGAATGGGGATTATGGGCTGTTGAATTAAAATCCAATAAACAATTCATTGGGTTTATCGGCTTAAATATTCCTTCAGCAACACTCCCTTTTTCACCTTGTGTCGAATTAAGTTGGCGTTTGTTACCGGAATATTGGCATCATGGCTACGCCACTGAAGGAGCGAGTCGTGTCATCGAATACGCTTTTGATAAACTAAATCTGCCCGAACTGGTTGCATTTACGGCAGTGGTTAATTCACCATCAGAATCCGTAATGAAAAGACTAGGAATGATAAAACAACTAAATAACTTTTATCACCCAGCACTCCCTGATGGCCATTGGTTGCAAGAGCATGTGTTGTATCGCATCAAGGCCAGTGACTTTTTAAACAAGTCTCATCAATAAGAAACTATTCAGACAAAAATGCCCACAAAAAAGCCATCACAATGTGATGGCTCAGATTTGCAGCCAAACATATTATGTTTAGCCGCAAATCTAATAGGTTTTGAAAATAGATTAGGAAAATCAATTTATTGATTTTCGGCTGATAACACAAAGCGGGAAAAACCACGCTTTTATCCCGCTTTGTCAACAAACTAAGCCATCACAATGTGATGGCTTAATGTTATTTAGCACCTACTGCGTAAATTATTTTTTACTTTCAGCTTCGGCTTTGGCTTCTTTCGCTTCTACATCACGGTACCAACGAGGGTGATGTTTTCGCGCCCAACGGCGGCTAACTTTCCCTTCGATCATTCCGTTGATTGAACCTTTAACCCAGAATGCCATGTACATATGAATTAAAATGGCATGGATCAATACAATCGCAGCAACGGCATGAATCAATAACCCCCACCGCACAACCCACATTGGGAATAAATGTGCAAAATAAGGGCGCCAAATGATAATACCAGTTATCAAGAGCACAAAAATCAGGCTCATGATGCTCCAGAACATCATTTTTTGACCGGCGTTATATTTACCGACATCAGCCACTTCATGTTCATTACCCTTCAATACTTCGACAATATTTTTAATCCAAGGTAAGTCTTGCTTATCTGGAATATTGTGTTTCACAAAGCGAACAAACATAAACATCAGCACGACGAAAATCAACACACCAAAAAAGGGATGTAAAATCCGTCCCATTTGCGGCGTACCAAAGGTTTCCGTCAACCATTTCAATGTTGGGAAAAATAACGCGATCCCCGACAAAGCAACCAAGAAGAAGCTGATGACAACCGTCCAGTGACACGCGCGATCAATAAACTTTGTCCGCACAATCATTTTGCTTTTCTTACTCATGGTCATCTTTCTCCTCTTCATCACTCACTTCTTTGTTTGGACCAATTCCCACATAGTGGAAAATCAACCCTGCAAAGGTCGCGATAAATCCAACGACAGAAAGTGGTTTCAAGATGCCCTGCCACAGATTGATTGGTGTATCAATTTGTGGGTCTTTAGGCAGGCCATGATACAGTTCAGGTTTGTCAGCATGGTGAAGCACATAAACAACATGCGTACCACCCACACCTTCAGGATCATAAATTCCCGCTTGCGCATATCCCCGATTTTGTAATTTCGTTACGCGCTCTGCACCGTATTCCAACATTTCTTTTTTCGTACCGAAACGGATAGCCCCCGTTGGACAGGTTTTCACACATGCTGGCTCTTGACCAACACTCACCCTATCAACACACAAAGTACACTTGTACACTCGATTGTCTTTTGGATTTAATCGAGGAATGTTGAATGGGCAACCTGCGATACAATAACCACAACCAATACAGTGCTCTGATTGAAAATCCACAATACCATTTGCGTACTGAATGATTGCTCCTGCTGATGGGCAAGATTTCAAACATCCTGGGTCGGTACAGTGCATACAGCCATCTTTGCGGATCAACCACTCTAGTTTACCCATTTCAGTGGTTTCGCTAAAACGCATCACCGTCCATGATTTTGCGCTTAAATCCGTTGGGTTATCATAAACTCCAACGCAATGGCCAACTTCATCACGGATATCATTCCACTCAGAACATGCCACTTGACAAGCTTTACAGCCGATACAAGACGACACATCAATGAGCTTACAGACTTCAAGCTTATCATCACGCGCTTGTGGCGGAGGCGTAATGCTATTGGTCGCGGAACGTTTAATAATGTCTTGAGATTGCATGGACATGTTCCCTCCCTTACGCCTTCTCAATGTTAACTAAGAATGCCTTATACTCAGGTGTCTGAGAGTTAGCATCGCCGACAGACGGCGTTAACGTATTGGTGATAAACCCTTTTTGAGTCGCACCTTCAAAGCCCCAGTGAATAGGTAGTCCAACTGTTTCAATTGGTTTTCCATCCACCATCAGCGTTTGTAATCGAGGAGTGACAACCGCAACTGCCTTGATAAACCCACGTTTACTGCTGACTTTGACCTTATCGCCTAACGCAATTCCTTTGGCTTTCGCTAATGTTTCGCTGATTTCAACAAATTGCTCTGGCTGGGCAATCGCGTTCAAGCGAGCATGCTTGGTCCATGTGTGGAAATGCTCTGTTAAACGGTATGTAGTTCCGACATAAGGGAAATCTTTGTGGTCACCAAGACGTTTCTTGTCTTCATCAAAAATCCGCGCCGCTGGGTTAGAAACTACATTCGGGTGCAACGGGTTAGTGCCAAGTGGTGTTTCAAATGGCTCATAGTGCTCAGGGAATGGCCCTTCTGCCATCTTATCGATAGCAAATAAACGACCTAAACCTTCTGGTTGCATGATGAATGGCCCAGTTCCTACTTCAGGAGCAGAAGCATTAAAGTCAGGAATATCATTACCGACCCATTTTTTACCATTCCACTCGATAAGCATGCGGTCTTTATTCCACGGTTTACCTTGGGTGTCACAAGAAGCTCGGTTATAGATCACACGGCGGTTCAGAGGCCATGCCCATGCCCAACCCAGTGTGTTACCGATTCCGGATGGGTCGCTATTATCACGATTTGCCATCTGGTTGCCTTTCTCAGTCCAACTACCGGTATAAATCCAGCAAGAAGACGCCGTTGAACCATCTGCACGCAATAAAGCAAATGAGCTGAGTAGCTCGCCTTTTTTCGCTTGTAAATTGCCGTCGGCATCATAAAGATCAACCAGCGCAACACCGTTGTTTTCTTTCGCCACTTCTTCTGATTCAGGATGGAATTGCTGCTTATAATTCCATTTCATTTGCATCAGAGGATCTTGGCCTTGGCCGCCTTCTTTTTCATACAATTCACGGATCTTATACAGAATACCGGTCAATATTTGGCCATCGTTACGCGCTTCGCCTGGAGCATCTGCCGCTTGCCAGTGCCATTGTAACCAACGGCCTGAGTTGGCTATCGAACCATCTTCTTCCGCAAAACAAGTGGATGGTAAACGGAACACTTCGGTTTGAATCGAAGCCGTATCAACGTCATTCATCTCACCATGATTTTGCCAGAAATTAGCCGTTTCAGTGACTAATGGGTCGACAACAATCAGGTACTTCAGTTTACTAAGGCAGCTAACCACTTTATTTTTATCAGGGAATGACGCTACTGGGTTAAACCCTTGACAGATATAGCCAGTCACTTGGTCCTTGCTCATCATGTCAAAATACTTCATTACATCATAAGCTTGGTCCCATTTAGGTAACCAGTCATAACCCCATTGGTTCTCAGCTTGAGCGGAATCCCCATAGAAAGACTTCATCAAACTCACGAAGAACTTAGGATAGTTGCTCCAAAAATTCACCTGATTTGGCAATGTTGCTTTTGGCGTATTCGCAGTAAGGTAGCTTTCAATGTTCTGATGTTTTTCAGAAGGTAGTGTCAGGTAACCTGGCAAACTGGTTGATAGTAACCCTAAATCTGTTAAGCCTTGAATATTCGAGTGCCCGCGTAACGCGTTCACACCACCACCAGCAACCCCCATGTTACCTAGCAGTAACTGGATCATAGCCATGGTACGAATATTTTGTGCGCCAACAGTATGTTGTGTCCAACCTAACGCATACAAGAAAGTCCCGGCTTTGTCTGCCGCGCTTGTTGTCGCTAAGATTTCACAAACCTTCAAGAAGTCTGCTTTTGGTGTTCCACAAATTTGTTCAACAATATCAGGTGTATAACGTGACACGTGCTTGTGAAGTAAATTCCACACGCAACGTGGGTCTTGTAATGTGTCATCGCGTAATGCGTGACCATTTTCATCAAACTTATAATTCCAGCTGGTTTTGTCATAACTGCGCTTATCAGCGTCATAACCACTAAATAAGCCATCGTTAAAATCAAAATCATCTCTAACAATCAACGATGCATTAGTGTAGTTCTGAACATATTCAGCATTAATTTTTTGATTTTCAATCAGGTACAGCAAAACGCCCGATAAAAAGGTAATATCGGTACCTGAACGGATTGGGACATAATGGTCAGCAACTGATGCGGTACGCGTAAAACGCGGGTCTATGACAATCAGTGTGGCATCATTATTATTTTTCGCTTCAATTGCCCAGCGGAACCCAACAGGGTGTGCTTCCGCAGCATTACCGCCCATAACGACGACAACATCGGCATTTTTGATATCAACCCAGTGGTTGGTCATCGCACCGCGACCAAATGTTGGAGCAAGACTTGCTACCGTTGGTCCGTGTCAGACACGCGCTTGGTTATCAACCGCTAGCATACCTAGCGATCTGGCGAATTTTTGTGTCAACATTCCCGTTTCGTTACTGGCAGCAGATGCACAAAGCATCCCTGTTGATAACCAACGGTTTACCATTGTTCCTTCCGCATTTTTTTCGATGAAATTCGCATCGCGATCATCTTTCATCAAGCGTGCAATGCGGGTGAAAGCATCATTCCAACTAATGCGTTCCCACTTATCAGAGCCTGGCGCTCTATATTCAGGATAACGTAAACGATTTTCGCTTTGGATATAATCGAGCAGGCCAGCCCCTTTAGGGCATAAAGCACCACGGTTTACCGGGTGGTCTGAGTCACCTTCGACATGGAATATCGCGGATTTAGCATTCATGGCGCCATCGCCCATGCTATATATTAGTAATCCACAACCGACAGAACAGTAGGTACAAGTATTACGCGTCTCTTTAGAGCGAAGTAATTTATATTCACGTACATTAGCTATTGCCATTCCAGGCATAAAACCTAACGCAGCTACAGTTGTACCTGCCATCCCGCCAGCGCAGATTTTAAAAAACTTTCTGCGACTAACGTTCATTGCTACCTCTTTATATTTTTTGTATAAATCGATGAGAGAATAGCAGCCTAATATGATTAGATATTGCCTAAAATCAATGAAAGTGAAAATAAAAGTTTAATTAATATTAACTGAGTAGTTAAACATCAATTAAAATTACTACCAATAGAGTATTTATTGTTAAATTGATTTGGATCAAATGTTACATTTAAACTATTTTAGTTAAATTCCATTTCAATTAACATTTCGTAAAATAGGATACGTCTATTTCTTAGAAAAAATAAATTTTAAATTTAATTTAAATATAGATTTAGTATTTATCTGATGAAATAAACATAAAGGAATAATTTTGTGATCGCCTTAAATGCCACGTCATCTTAAAATAAACAAATATTTTTTTTCAAGGTGACGTGATAACACTATCGTCTATTTCCAACCACTAATTATGATCCCTGCACCAAAGAGCACAACTAGAGCGCCTACCCAGTCAGTCACGGTAAGAGACACACCATCAACCACTTTCAGCCAAACTAATGCGGTGGCAATATATATCCCGCCATAAGTAGCATAAATTCGGCCACTTGCTTCCGGATGCAATGTCAATAACCAGACAAATAGCATTAAACTTAACGCCGCAGGGATCAATAACCAAGCCCCACCTTGCTTTTTCATCCAAAGATAAGGAAAGTAACAGCCTGCAATTTCAGCCAACGCAGTGATAAAGAATAAAGCAATAATTTTTATCGACATAAAAACCCATTCAAAATAGCCCCCATAAATATCACGTTGATATTAGCAAATTTCATCAACACTGTTATGTGGTTTTCACTAATATCAGTGAAATACGTCTTGCAACCGGTAAGACATAAAAAACGCCAAGGTTAACATAAACACTGACGAGCCCTATGAACAACTCAGCCTTACTCTATATTTTGTAGAATTTTTATCAATAATTCAACAAATTCCATACAAGAGCACAATATCACCTGTATTTTTACCATCACACCCATTATTATACAGTGTATAATAATTTGAATAGGTATTAATATGATTTCAGGACATGTCTTTATAGCAACCAGCCTAGATGGTTATATTGCCCGAAAAAATGGTGATATTGAGTGGCTTGTACAACAAGATTTTCCTGATGAAAATCATGGCTACGAAAACTTCATCAATAACATCGATGCAATCATTATGGGGCGAGGGACATTTGAAACCGTTTGCGGCTTCATGCCTTGGCCCTATGAGCAACCTATTGTGGTTCTTTCATCCACACTCACACTGCAACCCGTTCCTGAGCATTTAGCCGGTAAGGTGCGTTTTTCAAGCCAGGCGCCAGAGCAAGTCATGCAAATATTAGAGTCTGAAGGCTGTAAACGTGTTTATATCGATGGTGGACAAGTCATTCAATCCTTTTTAAAGCAAGGGCTAGTTCATGACCTTATTATCACTAAAATTCCTATTTTATTAGGTGAAGGACGCCCGTTATTTGGCCCACTACCTCAAGATATCTTGCTCAAGCATTTAAATACTCAAAGCTTCCCTTCAGGGCTTATTCAATCCCATTATGAGATAGTAAAATGACGGAGCGAAAACCAGGTCGTCCGAAAGCACAACAACTCAATATTTCCTCTGAAAATATTATTGCAAAGGCAATAGAGATATTAGATGAAAAAGGAATTGAACAATTATCCATGCGACTGATTGCTAAGGAAATGACAATCAGTCCGATGGCTCTTTACCATTATTTTACCGATAAAAATGCGCTAATTAAGGCCATTGGTAACACCCTTTATCACTGTATTAATGTTGCTGATGTCACGGGCACTTTTCCTAAAATAGAAAGCCTTCTATGCCAATATCGAGAAAAGGTGGTTCAGTACCCACAAATTACGTTAGCAATATTTAATACTTCCGCATTATTTCCTGAGCAAGCCACTCGCATAACTAATGAGTTAATTCAGTTACTCACTGAGCTAGGGTTATCAACACAACAAGCAACCCAGCGGGGGTATATTCTCATCGACTATACTCACGGTGAAGCATTAGCAACATCCACTCTCTTACGTAATGAACATCACGCAGATGAAAGAATATGCAATGCACAAGAAAATTATACTGAAGCATTAAAAATTCTTTTAAAAAATATCGATAAGCCATAAGTTAATATGATTAGGTTAAAAATCAAACCAAGCTCCATGCTCCTAAATTTTTAGTTTAAATTTTAAGACCTATTGCTGTTACTATAATAATCACCTTTTCTATCATCTTATTGGCTAATAAAATTATTATGAGAGCAACATCTGAAGAAGCCCGTGTATATATAGAAGTGGTAGAACAAAAAAGTTTTAGTAAAGCGGCTGCTAAACTTAATTTAGCAAATTCAGCAGTGAGCCGAATCGTCAAAAAATTGGAAGAAAAACTGGGGGTCAATTTGCTTAACCGTACCACTAGGCAAATTGACTTAACTGCAGAGGGCGAAATTTATTTTCAACGCATGAAAATTATCTTGCAAGAAATGCAAGCGGCAGAAGATGAATTATATGACACACAAAGCTCTCCAAAAGGCCTATTACGAATTGATGCAGCAACACCGATTGTATTGCATATATTAATCCCTTTTGTTGCTATTTTTCGCAAACAATATCCAGACATTCATTTGTCGTTAGTTTCATCGGAAACCTTTGTTAATTTAATTGAACGGAAAGTTGATGTTGCAATTCGAGCAGGACATCTCACCGACTCCAGCTTACGTGCTCGCCCATTATTTAAGAGTTACCGCAAGATTATTGCGTCTCCAAATTATCTGGAACAACATGATGAACCTAAATACCCTCAAGATCTTTTGCATCATACATGCTTAACCTTTACTGAACCCGTATCACTAAATATGTGGCCAGTTAAAGGCATTGATGGGCAACTAATGGAAATTACTGCAGGGATATCATCAAATAGCGGAGAGACCCTAAGACAGCTTTGTTTAGCTGGAAATGGGATTGCATGTTTGTCTGACTTTATGGTGAATAAAGATATTCAAAATGGCCAATTTGTCGAAGTATTAAAAGATGAATTGCAGCCTATTCCTTTACCATTCCATGCCGTGTATTACAGTGACCGCGTTGTCAGCCAGCGTATTCGGGTTTTTATTGATAGCTTAACTCAATATCTTGCAGAAATTCAGAGGCCATAACAAATTTTAGCCTCTGAGCATATAGAATAATCAGTTAGTCCCAGTTTGGCGCTAAACCTTCTGGGCTAACTAAACGGTCATTACAATCTAATGCTGCAATCGCCGCTTTATCGTCGCTATCTAACTGTAATTGAGTTGCTTGCAAGTTACTTAATAAATTTTCACGTTTTGTTGATGATGGAATAACAGAATACCCTTCACCAATCGCCCACGCTAAAATAACCTGAGCAGATGTTGCATTATGTTTCTGTGCAATACTCGCAATAACCTCATCCTTTAATGCTTTGCCATACGCTAATGTCATATAAGAAGTAATATGGATATTGTGTTGTTTTGCCCACTCAACGACTTTTTTGTTTTGCAGATAAGGTGAAAGCTCGATTTGGTTTGTCGCAATATTTTCAACGCCGACTGCCGCGATTGCTTTTTCCATTAATGGAATAGTGAAATTAGAAATACCAATTTCACGTGTTAAACCTTGTTTTTTCGCTTCCAATAATGCTTGCATGAACTCTTCAACAGAAACAGCATCATTTGGAGATGGCCAATGCACTAGTGTTAAATCCACATAATCCATTTGTAGATCACTTAAACTTTGTTTCAGACTTGGGATGAGCTTATCTTTACTTAAATTCTCAATCCAAATTTTTGTTGTGATATAAAGCTCGCTGCGTTCAACGCCGCTTTCTGCAATAGCCTGCCCAACCGCAGCTTCATTCTCATAAATTTGTGCAGTATCAACGGCGCGGTACCCAACATCTAATGCATTTTTTACTGAAGCAATCACCACATCATCTTTTAAACGGAATGTACCCACACCAATTACAGGAATAGTCATTGTGTTACCTTTCTTAAATTTTTTACATTAAGCTTCACGGGTAATTATTTGGATAGTCCATGTTCATTCGCTACGAACTACCCCATAATTACTGCAACAATTTGAATACGACAAAGAATACGATGGGATAATGCAGAGAAAAATAGCCATAAGCTCAATAGACTTTTGCTAAAAAATCAATAATCCCTATTATTAATAGCTTTAACTATAAAAATAGTCTTTATAGAGACATTTGACTAAACTTCGCCTAATCAAATTATTAAATAAGATAATAATACCATGAAAATAATAAATTACATTTTATTACTCTACTTTTCATGTTTATTTTAGTTTGTTAGCCTAAATATAACTTAGCAATTAACGAATAAGGCAATACAAATGAAAATTCTTCTTCTCAATGGTGGGCAAACATTTGCTCACTCGGCAGGCCAACTTAATCGTACGTTACATGATGTAGCCAAAACCACGCTAAGTAAGTTAGGGCACACTATTCAAGAAACGCATATTGAGTCGGGCTACGATTCCGAAAATGAAGTTAAAAAATTTCTTTGGGCGGATACGATTATTTACCAAATGCCTGGCTGGTGGATGATGATGCCTTGGATGGTAAAAAAATATATGGATGACGTTTATACCCTCGGTCACGGCCATTTATATGCAAATGATGGCCGCACTCGCCAAGATCCAAACAAGCAATATGGTACTGGAGGCCTACTTCATGGAAGAAAATATATGCTTTCCGTTACTTGGAATGCTCCTCTTGATGCATTTGATGAGTTTGATAATTTTTTTGATGGTCGAGGTGTCGATGGTGTCTATTTTGCCTTTCATAAATCACAACAATTTCTCGGATTGAAAAAATTCCCAACCTTTATGGTTAATGACGTGATCAAAGAGCCTAATATTGAAAAATACATCAATGATTACAAAGCACATCTCACCGAAATTTTTGGATAATCAACTTAAAAAGGAATACATTTGTATTCCTTTTTATTATTTAGTCATTATTAATTAATATTATGCAATTTTGCTTATTAATTTCACATCTAATGAATCAATTTTATCTTCTATTTTCTTAATAAAGTCTTTCAAATGTTGTGTTCCATTATGTTTATCTAATGATTTTTGGTCCTTCCAAATCTCAAAGAAAATAAAAATGTTTGGATTAGCATTATCTTGGTGTAATTCATACTGAAGACAACCTTCATCCTTATTGCTTGGCTCAACAATTGATTTAGTTGCTGCTTTCACAAAATCAACTTCATTATCTTTTGCAATTACTGTTGCAACAATTCTTATTTCTGACATAAGCTCACCCTGTTATAAATAGATAATTTTAACTCATCTATTTATAGCATAACTCGAAGTTAGAATTTAACCTTTATTATTCTATAAATTAGAAAATACTTTTCCAGCTTTAATCATGTTGTTATATTGCAAAAATAGTGTAAATTAAAAAGATAATACAATCAACTTTATCGTTTCATTACATTTTATTTTCGCTGATGAGCAAAGGCTGAATTTTAGCCCATCATGGGATGGGAATTTTCAATTTATACTCATTACCGTGCTGGGTAACACATTAACAATTCATTCACATTAATGGATTTACTATACAGATAATACTAACCAGCGTAGCATGATGAAATCATAATATATGAATGAGGCCACAATGAAAAATCATATTCAATTGGATATTAAAGACAATGAAGCCACTTTATCTTACCTATCGGATAAAATAATTTTACCTATTGGCATTAAGAGCTTTAATGGCTTTAAGTTTCAGCATTCCCCTATTACAGCTTATGAAGCTGAAATGGCAATTGAACATATCGAAAACGCGATTATTCCGATAAAAAAACAGCTCCCTACAGGGGAAATATTGCTTTTTAGTCATGATAAAAAATTAAGTTTACTGATAGAAAGTAGGCATATTAATGGTAGCTTTATCACAACATCGCAAATTGAAGATGCTTTTAATGAATTGGTCGATGTGATTAATGGTAGCCCCATTCATTCAACACAATTGCCAACAAATAGCGAATTCAGTGCTTTTTTATTAATCATTAGAGAGATTACTCATCATTGGAGTTTGCATGGTATTACATATAATTAATCACAATAGCGAAGGAGGATAAAGCCCTCCTTCTTTTTCTATCAGCCCTATTAGTTTAGTAGCTTTTCCATTAACAATGCTCTTTTTTCTTCTGCAATAAAACTCGCCAGTAATGCATTTACATTACACTCAGTAAAGTCAGCAATACCCCAACCAAATATATCATGCAATAATTGGTACTCTTTATTTAATGTTACATCCGCAACTGTTCGCGCATCTGTATTTATGCTTAATTTAACGCCCTGCTGTTTCAACTTATTAATAGGGTGGTTTTCGATACTATCAAAGACATTGCACACCAAATTGCAACTTGGGCAAACTTCAAGTAATACATTTAACACTTTGAGCTTTTCAATCGTATTTGAATTCTCAATACTTCTAACTCCATGTCCTATACGCGAAACATTTAGCTTATCTAATGTTTCAATCACGCTTTCATAGCCTAAAGCCTCACCAGCATGTGCGATAACATTGCCGCCGTGCTCTCTGACATAGTTAAATGCGGTTTCATGATTGTCTAATGAAAAGCGAGCCTCATCTGCAGCTAAATCTAGTGCTACAACACCACGAGATTGATATTCTACAACTAATTTTGCCGTTTCAAGACTCTGAGAGGCAGTAAAATGCCTCAAAGTACACAAAATCAAGCCAGCTTCTATTTCGTACTTTACAACTGCCGAATTAATCGCATCTAATGTTATATCGACAACCTCTCGGCTTGAAAGACCTTGTTGAGTATGTAATAAAGGAGCAAACCGAATTTCTGTATAAATTACATTATCCATTTTTAATTGCTCAAACAAATCATCAACAGCGAGTCCAATAGCAGATTTTGTCTGTAATATATTAAGTTGAGGTTTAATGCAACGTAGAAAATCGCCAAGATCTTCGCATCTTACTGGTGCAATAAAGCCTTGTTTAAACTCATTAAACGTTAGTGTTGGGATGGTTTGTTTAACATAAGAATAACTTAAACATGTATCTAAATGCACGTGTAGTTCAATTTTTGGCATAACGTTAATTGCTGTTTTTATGCTTTTAGTAAATACGCTTGACGGTTTTAAAGGTACTTTCATGTTAATATCCTGCGAGTTATTTTTTAATAAACTAGCAAGGTTACTACCATTTAAAAAAGGACATATGTCCTTTTTTAAATGAAAAAAACGAGTATGATTTAAGTATAATTTCAAGCGAAAATGGTTATAAAAATGAAAGCAATAAACTCTACAATAAAGCGTGCAGAATTTATTACTCATCATCAACTTGATAAAATCATTTCTGACGAAACTCTCAAAAAAACAAAACTTATCCACATAAAGGCCAAAGAATATTTAATATTTCAAGATAGCCAAATCAGCCACCTTTACTTCCTTGTTTGCGGAAAATTGCAAATTGAACGTTATGAAACTAACGGTTGCAAAGTCATTTTTTCATTTGAAAATGCATTTTCTATCATTGGTGATTTAGAACTTTTTCAAAGTAACCTTGAAAATGACCGTATCTATAATACGATCCAGGCAGTTACAGATGCAGACTTGCTTGCACTACCTTTATCTATGATCCGAAAAAAAGAAATTTACGCTCCATTATTTTTGCAATTTATCTGTCAGCACCTTAGCAAAAAGCTTTATAACACATCACAGTTACACTCCAGTGCATCATATTCAGTTGAATATAAATTAAGACGCTATCTTACTTTTGCTGAAAAGCAGAATGGAGAAAGTTTTCAATTAGAAAATCGTGACTCTTTAGCTGCAATGCTAGGCGTCTCCGTTAGGCAATTAAATCGAACACTATCTAAACTCGTCAGTGATAAATTGATTGAGAAAAAAGGTAAAAAAATTAAGATATTAAATACTAAGCAGCTCTTAATTTCATGCCAGAAATAGAAAAGGCCACCACTTCATTCGCAATGACAGCCTTGCTATAAAATAAGGATATAGTTATTTTTTGGTTGCTAAAATAACCGAAGAGGCTTTAACTATTGCAGTAACTTTGCTGTTCACTGCTAACCCCATTTCAATTGTACTGTTATTCGTTACTACTGCTGATAATAATGTTCCTGCATCCGTTTTTAAATTAACGACTGAGTTTACACTGCCTTTTTCAATAGACTCTACCTTGCCATTGAATTGGTTACGTGCTGAAAATTGGTACTCTTGTGCATCAGAAACAAGAACAACCCAAGGTGCTTTAATCACCGCAACTGCTTGCTTGCCTTTTTCTAATCCTAACTGTTCAGTGCTGTTTTTAGTGATGATGGCAGCAATGCTTTCTCCATTACCTAAATTTAAAATAATTTCATCATTTACTGAGCCAACAACAACCGACTCAACAACACCTGTAAGTTGATTTCTTGCAGAAATAGCCATTAAACATCTCCTATATTTAATAAAAGTCGACTTCAGTAATACTATTTTTTAGTAATTTAATATTATTACCATTCGAGTTAAGATTTAAAATAAAGTTGCATTTATAGGCAATATTTTTAGCATTATAATCGCACTTAGAATTGACTAATAATATTGTTTGTCCCAATGCACGGATATCCATCGTATGATCAAACGGCTTATTCATATCTTTCCCATAAGTGACTATAGTCTCGGAGATGAGTGCATTATCTTTAAAATAATTTATCGTTGTTGGAAGTTTAAATTCATTATAATCATTTTTGCTATATTGTTTTTTCGTATCAGCAAGCAATGAGCCAGCAATAATGCCATCTTGGTTATATTGGTAGATTAATTCACCATTTGAATCTTTTTTAGACATTATTTGACAGTTATCACCTATCACCATTTCGACAGGACCACTAACATCCCTACCAACCAATTTATTTTTAACTCGCTTTACAAAAAGATAGTTATGAGCACCATTTAAATACTCATCTTTCTTTTGATCAAAAGTAAAACTTTCCACACAACCATCATGACCAATTTTTAACATTGATTCATAATTAATTGATTTATCTTCATTATAAACAACTGATTTTATTTGCTTAACAGCACCTCTGACAGGATTGAAATCATAAAGTTGAGCCAGATTAAATACGACTGGGTTATATTGCTGTTCTTGAAACGCTAATGATACAAAAGAAACAGGGAATAAACTTAAACAAACGATTCCCAATGGGTATTTTTTACTCATTTCTATCGTCTACCTCTAACTGCTACGGCTTGCTTTGACTTAAAAATAGCCTTTTGTATACATATTATCAGTTTTTCGATAAAAGTCAGGTTATGAACTCATAAACTGAGTATAAAACGAGTCTTAAATTAAATTCAAAGCCATTTTCGGCTAAAGACAAATATAAATACGAAAAAATAATAAACAATAACAATGACTGTAACTCCTTTTTTTAAAATAATAATAAAGGAGTTACTTAAATTGATTATGGCATAATTGGAGCCGGTGTTGGCTCGCGCTCATCGTTATAAACACGGCCAAAACGTAGGTTTCCTTGGTTCCACTCCTCAACTGCGGCATGAATATCGGCTTTAGTTCGACCAATAAAATTCCACCACATTAGTACTGACTCATTTAAAGGCTCACCACCCAGTAATAGAATATGGCTATCTGAAGCTAGCTCTATAGAAATTTCTGTTATATTTTTGCCTAAATAAACTAATTCATTACTCTTAATTTGCTGCCCTTCAATAATGGCACTTCCACTTACGGCAAAAATACCGTATTCAAATTCAGATCGTAAAGTTAAAACTTGTCTAGCGGTTTTCTTCGCAATAATATCAAGCCCGATCAACGGTGAAAATGTCAATGTTGGTGCTTTATAAGTGCCATATTCCCCAACTAATAAATTGAAATAGATTTCGCCTTCAGCCCAACGAGGTAACGTAGGATAATGGTCAAAGCGTGGGGAAATATCTTTAACTGCTTCGGGCAAAGCAATCCATAATTGCACAGCATGTAACTGCCGGCTCTCTCCATAGGTATCTTCAGAATGACTGATCCCATGACCTGCTGTCATTAAATTAACCTGTCCTGGCCGAATAACCTGCTCATAACCAAGGCTATCTCGATGCAATACTTCACCTTCAATCATCCAAGTGAATGTTTGTAAAGCAGTATGAGGGTGAGGTGATACCTTCATTCCCTCTGAGTCTCCTTTAAAAACCGTCGGGCCCGCGTGGTCAAGAAAACACCAAGCTCCTATTAGCCTACGCTCCCTTGTTGGCAAAACTCGTGCAACAAGAAGCCCACCGACATCCTTCGAACGTGCTGTAATCAACTGTAAATCAGGTATTTTATCATTAAATTGAATACTCATACTTACCTCATCAGTAATTAGCAAATGTTATTGGCGGATATCACTGTATTCAGGTGTTCTATCGAATATTGCTTTTGCAAAAGGGCATAATGGAATAATTTTTCGTCCTTCATTTCTCATTCGCTCAACAACCTTAGCAACTAATAACTTTGCAATTCCCTGTCCTTTTAAGCTTTCATCAACCACGGTGTGGTCAATAATCACCAGTTCATCGCCAGTATAAACAAAGGTTATCTCGGCAAGACGAGTTTGCTTGTCATCGGATAAAATAAAAAAGCTATTGTGGTCAGATTGGATATTCATCATAAATAACACCCTCTATGTTAAATCAATTTAACTTAGAGTATGTGACGTATACTAAAAAGACAACATTCTACAACTGTCGATGTGATCCAAATATTTTGAAGTTAGCGAGATAACAAAGTAAGAAAAGATGCCACGACAGCGCTTAACTAGAGATTAAATTTAGTTAAACGCTGTTTTTCAATTGGTTAATTAATGTGACACACATTAATTAATTGTCAGAAAAGTTGCTTATCACTGTATAGGTTAATGAGTTTTCTGAGCTATCGATAACTTTTAATTTTACATTTCGATAAGAAATAATGTCGCTATTTTTAAGGTTATACTGAATCGTATCGCCAAATCCTTGGTTCTCAATATTCGAACCTATTTTTTGATAACTAATATCGACAACTTGGTCATTTATCCCATTGAAAATTAAAGCCTGTTCAAATGAATTACCATCAGAATTGTTTAATTTCACCTGTTCGATTTGTGCTTTATCGCTACAAACAGCAACATTGACATCTGTTACGATACAAATCTCATTAGGACTAGATCCTTTTTTAATTAAAAGTGAATTCCAAGGTTGCCCTAAAACCTCAACAGCGACCGAACCAGAGTCAATTATTTGGTCTGGCATATAAAAATCGCCTTTATCACTTGAACCCACTTTTTTGAATACACCCGGAATAATTTTGTATGCCAAATCTATCTGTACAGGGTTTAATACTTTAATTCCGTCTATTTCACTAATATTGCCTTCTCTAACTAAGGGTTGCCCTACTGTAATATGGTTGACCTGACCTATTTTAGGCTCACTGATTTTTTGTGAGTCAGGAACATAATTATACTCAGTCACCGCACATCCTGATAAAGAAGCAATACAAAAAACTGGAACTAATAATTTATTCATCTTGATAAAATCCATGGCATTAAGATATTAAATATTATATTTATAAAACAATTTCAACAAGTTACTATTTTTCTATCCACTGAAATTTTTTGATGAAACTAACCTTGATGATTTAGTTATAACCCATGGTATTAATCATCATTTAGTTATGTGGGATGGTAACTCAAAACTGTGTGCTAATTACTCTCATGTCTGAACAAGCCAAAAAATACAAATAAAAACGTCATTAGAACAACAAAAAACACCTTATATTATTGACGTTTCGTTAACGTATATTCTGCCATGAAAGCATCATATAAGCATTGGTACAACTGGCTTTATTATCATAATTTTTTCATCTGGTTATCCCTTTAGTTGATAAGACCATTTATACATAACCGCCTCAGCTTATGCTTTGGCGGTTTTTTCGTACTTATATTTTTTGATTAAATTTATTGTTATTTGCGTAAGGCATTTTATTATCTAGTAATTTAAAGCTAAAGCTCTCTCTATCTACATATCCAACAACATTGTTTGAATCATATAGCTGAATGAAGAAATCAGCTAGTTCCTCGCTAGAATGATATGTACCAAAAACTTTATCGTAATCATAATATTCTACTCCGTTAGCAATTCGACCAAAATCTGTTTTGGTCGCTGCTGGAGCCAGTAATTTTACTTTAATCTTAGCATCCAAGTTCAATAATTCATGAGCCAATCCCTCAGTAAAAGAGCTAACAAAGAATTTCGAAGCACAATAGGTAACGGCTGTAGGTACGATAGTATATCCTCCTGCAGAACTTACATTGATCAACTGTGAATCATCAATATTCTGATTATCACGCACGAACATTAACGATAGAACTGCGAGTGTATTGATATTCAAATTTAATAAAGTTTGTGCATCTTTTATTGGCTGAGAGAATGCTTCCCCATAATATCCAACACCGGCGTTATTTACCCATACCCGAATATCAAAAGCTTTCAGTTCCTCATAAAGTGAAATAGCATCATCTGTAATAGATAAATCACATGATTTTGTTACGACCTCAATGTATTGATTAATCTTACGCAATTCGATTTTCAATTCATTCAACAAGGAATCTCGCCTTGCTACAGCAATAATATTAAATCCACGCTCAGCTAATTTTATTGAAATTGCACGACCAATACCTGAACTCGCACCTGTAATAACCGCATAATGTTTATTTCTCATGACATACCCTCTTTGACAAAAGTTTCAAAAGGGTAAAGGATAGAGTTAACTCTAGGTCAAGAAATTTCTAGGTAATACATGAATTATTCAATCAGTCAGTTTGCACAACTAACCGGATTCACCATATACACCCTTAGATACTATGAAAAAGAAGGAATATTGAAATCATCCAGACAAGCAAACAATCATAGGTACTATTCTGAAGATGATATTGAATGGGTTAAGTTTATCACTCGTTTAAAAGAAACTGGCATGCCTTTAAAAAAGATTAAAGAATATGCGGTACTAAGAAATATAGGAACATCAACTTCATTTGAGAGAATGAATTTGCTTACTGAACACTACGCTAATCTTGAAAAGCAAATTTTATCTCTAAATGAACACTTAAGTAACTTGAAGCTTAAAATTCAGCATTATCAAGAACAATTAAAAATGAATACCAATTAACTTACACGGCTAATTCACAAGCACCATATCTTATTGTGAATTATGGTGCTTAATAAATTCCCCTGCTATTTTTTAACCCATTCCGCCAGCTTTTGTTCTTTACGTTGTTGATTTGGGTCAATTTCATCCGCCAGCAATCTCTTTGCATCATCACGCTTTCTTCTGGTATCAGTTAGTATAATGATTAGCTCCATTGGGAGGTACTCAAATCATGGAGTATAGATGTACTACCTAAAGGGGGAAGTTTTCAATAGACGATAGTAAACGTTGGAATAATGGAATTTAGTTGGAATGCTTGATTTACTTGGGATTGGGAGACTTTGGAAGAAGTTACTAGAAGTGGAGATGGCGGAGGAGGAGAGATTCGAACTCTCGGATGGTTTCCCATCGGCGGTTTTCAAGACCGCTGCCTTCAGCCGCTCGGCCACCCCTCCGCAATGACGTGCACTATAAACATCCTCTCATTGGATGTAAACCCCTAATTTGATCATTCGCTTTAAAAATATACGTCTTTCATACTGTTAGATGAAAATATCGACATTCTAACGACTTTACTTGGGTTATATCCCAATTTTTGCTAAATTTACGTTCTAATTTTATTTGAGTTGAATAAGAGTATGTTGGTTTTTAATAATCAAGAAATAGAAACAGATGCGCAAGGTTACCTGCTTGATAGCCAACAATGGAGTGAAGAATTAATTCCTTTACTCGCGCAGCAAGAAGATATTGAAATTACTAATGAACACCTGGAAATTATCCATTTCGTCAGGAATTTCTACTTGGAATTTAATACCTCACCGGCTATCCGTATGTTGGTTAAAGCCGTTTCTCAACAATTTGGGGAAGAAAAAGGCAATAGCCGCTATTTATACCGGCTATTTCCAAAAGGCCCAGCTAAACAAGCCACTAAACTTGCTGGCCTGCCAAAACCGGTGAAATGTATTTAATTTCTTGCTAATAGCGGACACTAAAGTCCGCTATTGGCTCGGCTTGCCAATTTTCGGTGAAAAAATGGTCTATCTTGGCACCTGGGGGGCCCCCCGCTTTCAGCCACTCATCAACAAACTCAATATCTTGCTCTGAGCCATAAACAGCTAACTTAACGCTGCCGTCATCCCGGTTACACACAAAACCTTTTATGCCATTCTGATTAGCCCAATGATAGGTTTGGTAACGAAACCCAACCCCTTGAACACGACCATAAATATAAAAATAACGACCTGATGCAGTCATGTGAACCTCCATTGTCAGAGCATAATGTATTGATACCTTCTTTTAACAGTTGTTTTTTATTCATTGAACAGATAATCTGCTAAATGAGGCACTGCTTTTGATAGTTACGTATAAAGACAGTGTATTGCGTTATTGATAATTGTCCATATCTTAGCTTGAAAACGCGTAGCACTGCCCATATATAGTTTGAAGTATAAGCAAGGCTTTTAGGAGGTCGCTATGATGATCACCAGTAAATATGGAATCGGGCAACAAGTTAGACACAAACTTCTCGGCTACTTAGGCGTCGTTGTAGATGTAGACGCTGAGTATTCGCTCGAACAACCACATGATGATGATATTGCCGCTAACAGCACACTACGCGATCTACCTTGGTATCATGTTGTTATGGAAGATGACAATGGGGATGCTGTTCATACTTATTTGGCTGAAGCTCAAATTACCTATGAAACCGTAGAAGATCATCCAGAACAACCATCAATGGATGAACTAGCGGAATCAATAAGGTCTCAGTTGCAAGCACCTCGCCTTCGCAACTAACCTTCAAATATCGATATTGTTATTTATGAACGCAACCGTAAAGCAGCTAACTAGCTGCTTTACTTTTTAGCGTTAGAGAATTATTTATTTTTCAAGGCCTAATGCAGGGATTTCTTGTTTTGGGCATTTATCCATAACAAACTGCAAACCTGCCTGCAAAGCGATTTTTTGCGCTTCTTCGCTAATCACGCCTTTTTGTAACCACAAAACTTTAGCTTTAACTTCTACCGCTTCCCTGGCTACTCCTACTGCAGCTTCTGCATTACGAAATACATCGACCATATCAATGGGCTCAGGTATATCACTAAGCTTTTCATATACAAGTTGCCCTAATAAAGTTTGTCCTGCCAATTTTGGGCTCACTGGAATAACGGTATAGCCTTGGTGCAAAAGATATTCCATAACTTCATAACTCGGCCTATTGGCTTTATCACTCGCCCCAACTAAAGCGATAGTCCGAGCACTCTTTAAAATTTCAGCAATTTCTTGATCTCTCATCAAAATATCTCCCAAAACCTATAAACTATTCATAAGCATTATGATATATGTTGTATATCTTTGCTCATTCAATTTTTAAAGATGTCTATCTCGCATCTTATTTAAGGGAATATCATGGAATCAACTACCCGTAAAATTACAGCCTCAAAAAATATTGCTTTGGTTGCCCATGACCACTGTAAACCCTCATTATTATCTTGGACTAAGAAAAATAATGAACGACTTCAAACTCACAATTTATATGCAACAGGAACAACCGGTAACTTAATTAACCAGCACACTGGATTGCCAGTCACCAGTATGTTAAGTGGCCCAATGGGGGGAGACCAACAAATAGGTTCAATGATTGCGGAACAAAAAATTGACCTATTGATTTTCTTCTGGGACCCTCTTAATGCAGTACCTCATGACCCAGATGTTAAAGCTTTGCTACGCTTAGCCACAGTTTGGAATATCCCTGTCGCAACCAACCCTGCAACCGCGGATTTTTTAATTACCTCGCCCTATTTTGATAATGCGATAGACATTGTTATTCCTGATTACCAAAGCTACTTAACTAAACGAACTAACTAATCTATCAATATTAAGCGCCACTGCATTCTGGCGCTTAATACAAAATAAAATTACCTTAAGGTTTCTTTTGCTTTGGAACGCCCAACTGCTTGAGTTCATCAACAAATTCTGACGGCTTTTCTGGGTGATAAAGCAACCAAACTTGCTGCTTAGCCCGTGTTAATGCGACATATAGCAAACGTCTTTCTTCTGCATGATCAAAATCTTCTGGCTTAGGCAGTAATGCTTGCTCAATAATTGATTCGCGGGCAGGAGCAGGAAACCCCTCCTTTCCACTATTCAAGCCACAAATTATCACATGATCTGCTTGCTGCCCTTTTGAGGCATGGATAGTCATAAACTGAATGTTTAATTTTGGCCAACGAGTCTTGGCTTTATCTAAAATATTAGGTTTTAAATAATGATAGCGAGCGAGCACTAATATCGTTTCATCATCAAGGACATAACCACTCATTTTATCCAACAAACGTTCCAGCGCATCTTCATACAGAAGAATAACGGATTTTTTATTTCCTTTAGTTAAGCTATTCAATGGCTTATCTAACTGCATAGGGTTTTGTAAAATAAACTGATTAGCAATCTCACCAATACGCTCATTAAAACGATAAGTCGTGTCTAAAGCGCAAAGTTCTCCAATACCAAAGTTATGTTCAAACGATGTGGTTAAGTCTAATTCTGCGCCACTAAACCGGTAGATAGCTTGCCAATCATCTCCAACAGCAAATAACGTCGTTTGCTTATTCTGCTTTCGTAGTGCTTGCAATAACTTAGCGCGAAGAGGAGAAATATCTTGAAACTCATCAACTAAAATATGTTTCCATGGGCTAATAAAACGCCCTTTTTCTAGAATATTGATGGCTTGATGAATTAATCCTGAAAAATCAATTGCGCCTTCATCTTTCAATGCGCTTTTCCACGCTTTCAATAACGGCGCCATTAAACGAATACGTTTTTGGAAAAGATCTCTTATTTCTTCCGCCGCATTCTCAATCATGTCCTTCTGACTACCACCATGCATACGCATTAAGCTTAGCCAGCGGTCTAACCGAGTAGCGACTTTAGTGCTAATTTTTTCGTCTTTCCAGAATTCACCGTCTGGAATTTCCCATTGTAACTCTTCAGAAAGCCATTCTCGCCACCCTTTTGCTTGCGCTTTCTTAGCTGAACATTGTTCCCGCCATTCATTTAATAATAATGTATGCCGTTTTTGAGTGTCTGTTTCTAACTCGCTAATCACTGGCGATTTTTTGCTACCTTCACGAATAATATGTAAAGCAAGAGCATGAAAAGTTTTTGCTTCAATATCTTGTTGTAGGCGTGAGTGAATACGTTCGTTCATTTCATCCGCAGCTTTACGACCAAAAGCCAGCAAGAGAATTTGTTCTGGTTTTGCTAAACCTCGCAAGGTAAGCCAGCCCGCTCTAGCGACTAGGACTGATGTTTTACCACTCCCAGCCCCCGCCAGCACTAATACATTGTCCTCACCATTGATCACTGATAAGGACTGTGAATAATTGAGTGGCGATGTTTCTACCTGCTGGAAAAAATCGTGATAGCGAACTAAAACAGACTCACACCAGTGATCATTAATTTGTTTTCTGCATTCTTGACTGTTACTTAGCCAATTCAAACATTCTTGATACTGTGATGCACAATTTTCAAACAATGAAATACGTGCTAAAGGCATAGGCAATGACGAGAATTTTTGTGATATTTTATCTTTTATTTCGGCTAGTTGGTGTAATGTCAACCAATGATCTTGCTGCGTCAATTGTTCAATCGCATTAACGAGCTCAGTCAATACATGAGCACTGACTTGACTCATTTCAATGCTCCATTGCTGCCATTTTTCATTTAAATAATGGTAAAAGCGCTGAGTTTGTTTCCATTCAGTGCCGTGTAAACGAACAACCTGTTCATTCACAATTTCAAATTCTAACTCCCCCCAAACAATCCCTCTCTTACAACGAAGATCAATGAGTTCATTAAATGGGATAAGATATTGGTGGTTTTCACCACTCACTTCAATACCTGCGTTGAGTAAGCGAACCCGATTGTAGGGATGCTGAGCCAGACGCTGTCCAATCTGTGTTGATTTCAGTTCCATACGTCCTGCACCTGAGAAAATCAATGACAAAAATACGGTTGGCTTGATTCCAAACAGTTTTTTATTCCTTGTAAACAAGCTATCCTATATAGATTAAGGCTTGTCTTACCTTTGAGGTACTTTGTGTTAACACTGCTTACCAGTTATCGTCGTGTGCTATATAACAGCCATATTTTATATTATATCCGAATATTTATAGCCCTGACAGGCGCAACCTTAGTGCCATGGTTGTTAGGTCAAGAACCTAAAATCACCATCCCACTCACATTGGGTGTCGTTGCTGCAGCACTAACTGACTTAGATGATAGGCTAACTGGTAGAATAAAAAATTTAATTATTACACTTTTTTGTTTTTTTATTGCATCCGTTTCTATTGAACTCCTTTTTCCCTATCCTTTATTTTTCTTTTTTGGCCTCGCTTTTTCTACGTGTGGCTTTATTCTTCTTGGTGCTTTAGGACAGCGATACGCTACCATCGCATTTGGCGCACTATTAATTGCCATTTATACCATGCTCGGTGTACCCATTTTTGATACTTGGTACCAACAACCCGCATTATTACTGACAGGGGCAATTTGGTATAATATTTTAACCTTGATTGGGCATATTTTATTTCCAGTAAGGCCATTACAAGATGCAATAACCCAATGTTATCAGCAACTTTCAGCTTATTTAGATGCAAAAGCTAACTTATTTGATCCTGATTTAGAAGATGACTACCAACGCTCTGTTTATGATTTAGCATTAGTAAACAGTCACTTGGTCAGCACCATGAACCAAGCAAAAATGGCATTATTGAGTCGATTAAAAGGAGATCGGGGACAAAAAGGTACACGAAATTCGCTACAATATTATTTTGTTGCTCAAGACATTCACGAACGGGCTAGCTCCTCTCACATACAATATCAACAACTTAGCCGCACTTTACGTCATTGTGATATTTTATTTCGTTTCCAACGCCTATTAACCATGCAAGCGAGAGCCTGCCAACAAGTTGCTCAATCTGTTTTATGGCGTAAACAATACCAACATAATCCTCGTTTTGAACGCACTTTCACTTACATTGAAAAATCGCTACAGCTACTAAAACAGCAATCACCTGAACTTCATGAAATTAAAGCCCTGTATAACTTACTTAAAAACTTAAAAGGAATTGATGTTCAACTTAAAGGCCTGAGCCTTGAGCAAAGTGCATGGCAGCAAAATAATAAACAAATAGAACAGTTATCTGATGAATCGTTATCAGGGATTAGTGATATTATTTCACGAGTTAAACACCATTTAACGCCAAAATCATCTTTATTTCGCCATGCAGTAAGAATGTCAATTCTCCTTTGTTCTGGCTATATAATTATCCAACTATTTGATATGGAACGAGGATATTGGATATTACTCACTAGCTTATTTGTATGCCAACCTAACTACAGTGCCACTAAACGCCGCTTAGCCCTTCGCATAATAGGAACTATTGTTGGTATTCTCATTGGTTTACCTTTGCTGAATTTAATCCCCTCGATGGAAGGCCAACTTACGCTAATCGTTATTTCTGGCTTACTGTTTTTTATGTTTCGCAGTAGCCAATATGCTCAAGCAACCTTATTCATCACACTTCTCGTTTTGTTTTGTTTTAACCTACTGGGTGAAGGGTTTGATGTTGCACTTCCACGGATCATTGACACATTAATTGGTTGTTTTATTGCATTACTTGCCGTTAGCTTTATTTGGCCAGATTGGAAATTCCGCCAACTCCCCCAAATCATTCAAAAAACCATGGATAGCAACTGCCGTTATTTAGATGCTATTTTACAGCAGTACTACCAAGGTAAAGACAACCGCCTTGAGTATCGAGTTGCACGTAGAGACGCACACAATAATGATGCAGAGTTCGCTTCCATTGTGTCCAATATGGCTTCTGATCCTAAGTCTTACCGAATCACCCAAGAACAAGCTTTTCGCCTTCTTTGCTTAAACCATACTTTACTCAGTTATATTTCAGCGCTAGGTGCGCATCGTGAAAAAATGCAAAATGAAGGCAATCTTTTATTACTCAACGACGCTATTTGCTATGTTGAATCATCCTTACAAATCACAACCATTGACCCGCTAGTTGTTGATGAAAAATCAGATAAACTTCGCCATAGTCTATTACACCGCATAGATGATATTTCAACCAGTGATGACGAAAAAACGTTGCTTATCATGGAGCAAACTAAGTTATTACTTGAGCTAATCCCTGAGATACAGCAAATCATTCGCACTATCAGTGCAACATAAATATACCGATGAGCGGGTATTAAAATTCTAAATACCCACTCATCCTCGTATAGCTATATGTAATATTGATTATATTAATGGCAAAAGTCGTTTTCAGTGAGTTTAGGCTGACGTCAACTCAAAGCTATTATACCAAGCAATTAGTTCTTGTTTGATATCCTTAGGCAAAACAGCACTATGACATCCTTCTATTGCAGCTGCTAAACCAATCAGTAGCTTGATGCTGGGGTTATTTCTACCATGTTTTTTTAGCTTCATAAAACAAGCCTTTGCACCCATCATGCGCAAATCATCAACATGAGATACGCCTATTTTCCCTAGAGCACGCTCAACTGACATATTCATATTAGGTAAATCTTTTATACGCATGGTCATTGATTGCTTTTGTTTTAATTCCTCGATAGCTGAACGGTACGCTAACTCAATATATTGGAGAAACAAAACTTCGTCATGCCAAACTTGTTCCGAAAGTTGATAGTACCGCATTTCCAATGGAATACCTTTTTTACTATAAACTAACCGATTAAACCCTAACGCTTCAAAGTGGCTCCTCGCAACTAAACAACCACGTAAATAAAAACAGTCATCAAGTACCAGCCCCACAATTGCATCATCGACTAATAAACAAAATCCACCAAAATGATTTTTACGTTTTAATGCGCCAAATTGACTTAACAAACCGGATAAATAAAAAATTTTTTCTTCTTCTAACAACATTACCAAACTCCTTTTTGGGTATGCTCAATTTTCATCCTTGAGAAAATTAAATTTATAATTTCTTTTTTTACAGATAATTACGCGTAACCAATTTTGAGAGTTTCCATAAAAAATGCCAAGCAGAATGCAGAGAAAAACAACAAAGTTGCGAAGCGCTTTGAAAAAATAGTCTTGATATTGGATGGATATACAGTTACTGTATGTTCATACAGCATTGTAACGAGGTAAATTATGAGCATCTATTCTTGGAACAACTCAACAGAACATTCTCTTAATAATTACGCACAATCAATCCCTGCTACAGGGCTTACCAATAGCTCTATGCAACAAGGTATGGTGAGCGAACTTGTTTACGATGAAAAACACCCTATTATGGATTATATTTTATTACCAATGCTTCGTCAGTTTGGGGTTCAATCGCGCTGGTTACTTTGGCTAAGTCCAAATAAACGACTAAGTAAACACTGGTTAGAACAATCAGGTATACCTACTCATAAAGTTATGCAATTAAATCATATGGAAGATATCACTACGATTGATGCCATGGAAAAAGCACTAAGAAGTGGTAATTATAGTGTAGTTTTAGGGTGGCTACCGGAAATAAGCGAGCAAGATTTTATTCGCTTACAATATGCAGCTAAAGAAGGCCGTTCTATCGGTTTAATTATGCGCCCACAAGAAACATATAATATGGTTAGCACACATGCAGGACAGCCAAACCACTTAAAAATTCACTCAAATCATTATCACTAGCTAAGATTAAGAATTTTCTTACTAAATTTAACCTTTAGAAATATTTATCTCTAAAGTTAAATTAAAAGTATTGTAGATCAATCAGATAGATAAAAAATAATCATTACAAGAAATATACATATCTCTCTGATTTATACACTAAAAAAATACTTTTTTTAACGATTATTGCTCACTCTACTTGTATCTTTTTAAGTTCGTTGTAGACTTTAGCTTGTTCGGCTTATGGCATTATTTTTTTACTTTTATTATTTTTTTGTAGATAATGTCTGCGAAACCTAGCAAGTAAATTAAACCAATGGCATATAATAAGGCTCAGCGAAGCCAAGCCAATATTGGATGATAACGAGGCGTAAAAATGAAAAAAACAGCTATCGCAGTAGCAGTGGCAGTAGCAGCTTTTGCAACCGTTGCACAAGCAGCTCCAAAAGATAACACTTGGTATACCGGTGCTAAATTAGGTTGGTCTCACTATGAAGACACTAAATTCACTTCACCTGAAACTGATCTTCATGTAGGTAAAACTACTGACCGCGACACAATCGGTGCTGGTGCATTCGCAGGTTACCAATACAACCAATACATGGGCTTCGAGCTTGGTTATGATTGGTTCGGTAAAATGAAATACAAAGGCGCTGGTAACAGCGGTGACCTGAAATCTATGGGTGTTTCATTAACGACCAAATTAAGCTATCCAATCATGGATGACTTAGACGTTTACACTCGTTTAGGTGGTATGGTTTACCGTACTGAAGCAAAAGCAAACCAAACACAAGGTCGTTTCAAAGAAACTGACACTGGCGTTGCACCTGTATACGCATTGGGTCTTGAGTACGCAATCACTCCAGAGTGGGCGACTCGTTTAGACTACCAATGGGTTAGCAACTTAGGTGACAAAGACAATATCGGTACTCGTCCAGACAACGGCATGCTGAGTGTTGGTGTTGCTTACCGTTTCGGTCAAGCTGATGCTCCTGTTGTAGCTCCAGCTCCAGTTGTTGCTCCAGCTCCAGTTGTTGAAAACAAACGTTTTACTCTGCGTTCAGACGTTCTGTTTAACTTCAACAAAGCAAGCCTGAAACCAGAAGGTCAAGAAGCTCTGAATGAGCTGTACAACGAACTTAGCAGCATCGACCCAACTCAAGGTCGCGTACTGGTAGTTGGTTTCACTGACCGTATCGGTTCACAAAACTACAACCTGCCACTGTCACAAAAACGTGCTCAGTCTGTAGTTGACTACTTAGTTGCTAAAGGCGTTCCAGCTAGCGCAATCGCTGCAGAAGGCCGTGGTAAAGAAGATCCAGTAACTGGTAACAAATGTGACGATGTTAAAGGCCGTGCTGCTCTGATCGAGTGTTTAGCGCCAGACCGTCGCGTTGAAATCGAAATCCAAGGTACAACTGAAGTTGTAACTCAACCAGGTGCTTAATTCTTAGCCCTAGTTTGAATTTCGAACTGAACATAAAAAACCCCAATTAATATTGGGGTTTTTTTACTATTAGATGCTATTAGAATAATAGGTACGATAGAAATATTCACTTTAAAAATAAATATCCCATAATAAACGCATACCACTTGGATACACACAACAGTAATGATCCTTACCGATCTTTATTAATTATCCTTTTCCTTTGACGTCCCGAGGATCGCTTGTAAATCTTGCTTTAATGAGCTCATTTGACTCTCATATTTATCTTTATGTTCTGCATCTTCAATCAACTGAATAATAGTTTCAGACAACGTTTTATTACGTTTCACTGCAAGATTAGACAAACGCTGCCACACCGAAAAATTTAAATCTATTGATTTCTTACGTGTATGGGGATGTTCTGCATTAAAATGACGTTTACGCCTCGCTCGAATACTCTGTTTCATTCGATTATCAAGCTCAGGATTCATATGCAAAGTGATCCACTTTAGTACATCAATCGGTCTATTTTCCATTTTTAGCAGCAAGTCTATCGCTTCTTTTTCTGCGCTTCTTTCTATATAACGGGTAATAGCTTCACCACCTCTTGCTTTATTGACGAGGTATTCCCATTTCCAGCCACATTCAAGATTTTCAAGCTGCTGATATTTCATAATTTTTCCTGAAGAAAATTGAACCTATCTTTATATTAGCAAGATTATAAACAAAATACTCAAGCAGATATTCGATTTAGTAGAATATTCACTTTTTCAGTAAAGAAGATAACCTGCCCTTGTAAAAATAGTGTACAATCCGCCCCTATCTGTTAACAAATTAATAAAACTGCATGTCCACATTTGAATACATACTCGTCATCTATGGGATTGGCGGAGTATGCGCAATGCTATTTACCCTACTCGTAACAAAAGACCCTAACTGTTTTATGCGTTTATTGAGCGCCATACTTATTGGCTTAACTTGGCCAATGACACTACCTATTGTGTTTATGTTTTCGTTATTCTAGTCGATAATTCAACAATTATTGCTGCAAGATTGCCTATCAAAGGCTAATATAACAGGCTTGCCCATTGGGTAATGAATTAGCCTGAATTTTGTTTATAAAACAAACAATATTATTTAGCAAATTTATTAAATAAACCTTGTTCAGGCATATACGCCCAGCTTATTGGCAGGCATTCTATTTATAACCCTATTAATAGCAGATAATTATAGTGATCAGTCAAGAACTAACATGGCAAGGCCTAATTCCTAACTTATCGTCATTTCAGACGAAATTTGTATCTTCAGAAACGTTGACCCCTGCAATTTTGTCAGACATTCAGCCTAGGCTGTCTGATGGCATACAACATTTTGTTGATGAATTTGCCCAAACGCGCTTTATGTTTATCAAGTCTGATGAAAGTGAGGAATATCTTAGCCTTTATGCTAATGCAATTACCCCCTTGCTAGCAAATATCAACACCATTGATGGTGATTATCAATTATCTGAAGATAATCGACTTTTTCAGTGGAAAAATGGTGTTAAAAGCCGTTTTTCTTCTCGTGAAAAAATCGCTTACCGTAATTGGATAGAACCTGAACAATTATTCGGCTATGTCACCCCGTCCTTGAATTTAGTACCTGGCTTACTTCATCAAATCAATGGTGGCATATTAGTTATCGCAGCTAGTGCTTTAATTAACCAGCCTTTAATGTGGGCTCGCTTAAAAAATATGGTTAACCGTCAACAACTTGAATGGTTACCTTATTCTGAAAATCAACCTTTACCAATTGAAATTGAGCCACATCCCTTAGAACTTAAAGTTATTATTGTTGGTGACCGACTCGCTTTAGAAGAATTTGAATTTACAGCACCGGAGCTATTTAGCTGCACTATTTATGGCGAATATGAGCCTATTATGTTCTTCGAGGATGAAGAGCAATTGGCCTTATGGATGCGTTACATAAAATCCATTATTGATTCGAATAAATTACCGAATATTTCGCCTGATGGTTGGGCTCCTTTTATCCAACAAGCTGTACGTTACTGTGAAGATAAATTTAATCTTCCTCTTGATATTCTTTGGCTAGTTCGCTCTCTTGTCGATGCTAGCCATTACCATGTTAATCATTTGCTAACTCAAGAGTCATTTAATCAAGCAAATGAGAATCGCCAATGGCGCCACAGTTTTCTTGCCGAACGAACCCAAGATGATATTTTACAAGAACAAATCTTTGTTAAAACCGAAGGTGAAGTTATCGGCCAAGTTAATGGTTTGTCTGTTTTGCAATACCCGGGGCACCCTGATGCCATTGGTGAACCTTCGCGAATCACCTGTGTTGCACATTTAGGTGATGGTGAATTTACCGATGTAGAACGTAAAGCCGAGCTAGGCGGTAATATTCATGCCAAAGGCATGATGATCATGCAAGCCTATTTAAATTACGAGCTTAAATTAGAACAACCTCAGCCTTTCTCCGCCTCTATCGTCTTTGAGCAATCCTATGGTGAAGTTGATGGTGATAGCGCTTCGCTCGCAGAGCTGTGTGCTTTAATTAGTGCATTAGCTCTACAACCTATTGATCAGCAAATTGCCATCACCGGTGCGGTTGACCAATTTGGTTATGTCCAACCTATTGGTGGGGTAAATGAGAAAATTGAAGGCTTCTTCGATATCTGTGAAAAACGAGGATTAACAGGCAACCAAGGTGTCATCATCCCAATGGCAAATGTGCGCCATTTATGCACCAAGTCGGCTGTCGTTGAAGCGGTTCAAGAAGGTCAATTCCATATTTGGCCTGTTGAACATGTTGCCCAAGCCATTACTTTACTCACTAAGCAGCCGTACTTTGAACAACAAGCTGAAGAGGAAAATGTACACCTGTTAGCTTTAATTCAAGAACGAATCAACCAAGCAAACTCACCAGATAAAGCTAGACTCCCTTGGTTCTTAAAATGGATGAGTTGAGTAAAGATTGCGTAAAAAATAGCAGATCGGAGTTGTTCAGCGTACAAGTGTACGCTATCCTGTAGCCCTACACATAATAAAGGCTATCTTAAGAACATGGTTGAGAAACGCGGATCCTACACAAAAGATGATTTAATTGCTTCTGGTAAAGGCGAGTTATTTGGAGAAAATGGTCCTCCATTGCCATCAGGAAACATGTTGATGATGGATCGTATCGTCAGTATGACTGAAGATGGCGGTACATTTAACAAAGGTTATGTGGAAGCTGAATTGGATATTAATCCGGACCTTTGGTTCTTTGGCTGCCACTTTACAAACGACCCTGTCATGCCAGGCTGTTTAGGCCTTGATGCAATGTGGCAGTTAGTTGGCTTCTACCTTGGCTGGCTCGGCGGTGAAGGTAAAGGGCGTGCGTTAGGCGTTGGCGAAGTTAAATTTACGGGCCAAGTTCTCCCTACGGCGAAAAAAGTCACTTACCGTATCAGCTTTAAACGCGTGATCAACCGTAAGCTGATTATGGGTTTAGCAGACGGTGAAGTATTAGTTGACGGTAAATTAATTTATACTGCAACAGACTTAAAAGTGGGTCTTTTTAAAGACACGAGCGCATTCTAAGCTTTGAAATGCAAACCTCCGCAATGGCGGAGGTTCTTAAATTGATTGATCTCTTTAACTTAAAAACCAAAAAATACGCAAGAAAACGAGTACAGGCTATTTAACCTAAAAGATCAACGAATATGGGGATTATACTACCGCTACGGTTCGATCCTCCATCGCCTTTCGCCAACCACCTAGCCAATGCGACCGAGCATCTACTGCTTGATATGGGCACAGCTCTTTAGAGCGCCCTGCTAAACCTGCTTGATAACCTCTCGATAAAGCTCTTTCTAAACGGTCTCGCTTCTGTCTTTTCATGCCTTACTTCCCTCATCATTTAAATGGAAAAGAAAACAGCACCTACTATTTTTTAATAGGTACTCTATAGAAATAGCGCCCGTTGATAAAAAAATCAAGTAAAGATTTTCATATATTTGTCATAAATAGCATAAATGTGACTTGTATGTGGCAATTAATATAACTCATTGATTTAAATTAAAAACAAAGACATTCTTTTATTTATCATAATATTAGCGAACAAATATAATTATTATTTACTAAATATAAATTAAAAGAATATCTATATTTGATAAAAATAATAATGCACCTGAAATATATAAAACTACATATATTCAAGGTGCATTTAATATAATTTACTTAAATAGTTGCCAATAACTAGTATTTATCTATTTCTTTCGCAATACTCTCAGCCACTTGCTGCCAACCCATCGATAACGTACGGACTAACTCTGGATAGCCATCTTCGTTTTGATCTAACTGCACATCAAAATTACGGCGGATCACGTTGTTATCATGAGAGTAAGTCCAAAAACCTTGCACTAATACTTTACCGTCATACCGCCCATTAAAGGCCGTTAAAGTGATATCAAGTGTATCCGGTGAGTTCTGTAATGGCTGTAACGATACCAATTTTTCAGGTAACGCCGCAGATAATTCACTCACCATCGACTGCCCAAGTTGTTGCTCTAATGGGCTAGCCCATAAGTGGGTACTTGCATTAGTATAACTGACATCTGTCGTTTGGTAGGTAATACCATTTGACGTCAGTACATCTGATAACATAATACGCTGCAACCATACTTGGCCTTTATCCATCACCTCGGCAGATTGTATCTGAGGAGTTTTCATTGGCAATTGGTAGTACTTTTTCTCTGGAGTACTACTACAAGCCGCCAATAACAAAACAAATATCGATAATAAATATCTCATTATTTTTTCACTCCTTTAGGCTCAACATCCTTCGTTGGTTCAGCTTCAAAAACTAGTGCATTACTCTTATTATTCAAGGTACGTAAAAGCGGCTGAACTTCTCTCAATACTTGGTCTAAACGCTGCATGTTATCCACCATTTTATTATAAGCTGGTGAACCAGGTTGGAAACCTTGCATTGCTCGGTTCATTTCTTGCAGTGTTTTTTGCAAGTCATGAGGTAAATTCTGGAACTCTTTACTCGCCATCACTTTGTTGAGCTGTGCCAACATAGCATTAGCCTCTTTAACAACTTTTTGCCCTTCTGCCAATGTTTGTGTGGTTTGATTAAGCATCGGTTCAATTGGCATATTGTTAATTTTATCTAACACTGCAATGACTTTTTGTTGAATTTGCGCTAATCCTGCACTGGTTGTTGGGATAATTTTATAGCCAGCAACCACCGTTGGGCCTTTATAAGGCTCTGCATTTTGCACAAAATCCAAATCAACAAATAATGCGCCAGTTAGCAAATTCCCTGATTTTAATGATGCTCTCAAGCCATCTTTCAACGCTAAATTTAATTCATTTTTTAAATTAAAATTCTTACCAACATCTTTAGAGAAACGTTCTGGCTCAATGTGAATTAAAACAGGAATTCTAAAGTCATTATCCAGAGATTGGTCTAAACCTTCCGTATAAAAAGGCACTTGTGCAACAGTACCTAAACGAATACCCCTGAACTCGACCGGCGCTCCTGGTTGCAGGCCTCGCACTGAGTCGGAGAAAAATAAGACAAAATCTTGATACTGTGTATACAAGGAGTTTTGAATACTGCTTTGGTTATCAAACAGTTGGAATTCAGTATTTTCCTTTACATTCGCACCTGGAACCCACCCCGTTGGAACATCAAAACTCACACCACCAGTAAGCAATGTAGCAATTGAGCCCATTTCAACGTGAACACCTTGGGATGACATATCAAAAGCAATACCACTGTCTTTCCAGAAACGTACATTTGAACTAATTAATTTATCATACGGCGCATTGATAAATAATTGGTAGCGCATATCACGCTTATCCATATCAAAGTTGCTAGTTTCAACAGAACCGACTCGGTAACCACGGAATAATACAGGATCACCCGGGTTTAATTGCCCTGCCTTATCACTCACCAGTACTACACGAATGCCCTTAGCATCTGGTGATGCAAGAGGCGGGGTATCCAACAGAGTGAACTCGAAATGCTCTTTTGCCGCTAAGCCCGGTTGAAGCTCAATATAAGCACCTGAAAGTAATGTACCCAACCCAGTGACACCATCACGACCGATTGTCGGTTTTACAATCCAAAACGCGGAGTCGGTACGCAGTAATTCTTTCATTTCATTGTTCAAACGCGCTTTAATGATCACTCGACTAAAATTGTCATCGAGTGTCACGCTTTCCACAACGCCAATATCAACGCTGCGACTTTTAATTTTCGTTTTACCCGCTTCTATTCCTTCAGCATTGTAAGTGATTAATGTCACTTCTGGGCCTTGGTTGCTAAAGTGGTAAAATAAAACCCAAGCACCAAGCAAGACTGTCACGATTGGGATCACCCATACAGGCGACCAACTTTTTAGCTTGCTAATTTTGGCATTGGCCTGTGGTGTTTCTTTATCAGTCACCCGATGACTCCTTCTTGTTCAACAGTATTTACTGCATTTTTTCTTTCACAGCGGTCCCATGTTAATCTAGGGTCAAAGGTCATCGCTGCAAACATTGTGAGAATAACAACCACACCAAAGAAAATAATCCCCATCGCAGGGACAATATTCATCAATTGCCCCATTTGAACCAAAGAGGCTAAAATAGTAATAACAAACACATCTATCATTGACCAACGGCCGACATATTCCACCAACTCATAAATAAAGTGCATACGATGCGGGTCGCGATTACCGTACCCTTTAGAATCTAGGCAAAGCCACGCAATTCCTATCATCTTCAATGTAGGTACCATGATACTGGCCACAAAAATCACCATGGCAACAGGATATGACCCGTCTTCCCACAACAAAATCACACCATCAATAATGGTCGAATTTAATGCCGTCCCCAACGTATTAGTAGTCATCATTGGCAGCACATTAGCAGGGATATACAACATAATTGATGTGACTAAAAGCGCCAAAGTCCATTGTAAACTTTGGTTTTTACGCACACTACCATGAGAGTGACAACGTGGGCATTTGGACTGCTCGGCAGGTAAAATCGCCGTACACACAAGGCATAAACGTACATTTTGTTTAATACCCGTCTGGCCCACGATTAACCGCCTATCTAGCTTCGGAGCCGCTTCAATTCGGTTCCACAGCCAATGGCGGTCTAAGCACTGAAAAGCCCTTACTTGTAGCATGCAATAAGCACAATAAGGTAAAAAGCTTAACCCGATACCAATATCACCGTAAGCTATCAATTTAACAAAGCTGACTAAGACCCCCGCTAAAAAGATCTCAGCCATACACCACGCTTTCATTTGGAACAAAATACGGGTGATCACCACTTTAATACCTTTAGGAATATGAACTTGCAACCCTAAAAGAATAATTGTGATCATACAAAATGCAGGAATAATCAATGAAAAAAATAGAAAAAAGAGTGCCAGACCGCTATAACGCGTGGTTGCTATAATTTCAATTATTTGGAATAACGAGATTTCATTTTCAATCCCTGCGGCGCCCATCTTAACAAAGGGGAATAAGCAGGCAATAAATAGCATAATTAATGCACTAACTGCATATGCTGCCGGCTGCTTATACGGATATCGCCACTTTGAGACCAATGTGGTCTCACAACGTGGACACGTTGCCTTGCTCCCTTGCTCCAATTCAGGAACTGCAACCAACATGTCACACTGAGGACAAAGCACATGTTCATGAGACTCATGGTTGCACAAAGTGTATTTGCTCCTTTAATTAAAACGTAATTAGCCGTTTTTCAACAATTCAAGCTCTTGCCAACGGTCAAACGCTTGCTCTAATTCAGCTTCTTTTGCCGCTAACTGACTCAGCGTTTTTTCTGTTACATCATGTGGTTGGTTGAAAAAATCAGCATCACCAACTTGAGCTTGCAGCACTTCAATTTCACTTTCAAGTTGTTCCAATTTTGCTGGTAATTGTTCCAATTCGCGTAATAAATTGTAACTGAGCTTATTTGAACGTTTTACCGTTTCTTTCGGTTTCGCCTGTTTATCTTGGCCAGTCACTTTACCCGTTTGTTCTGCTTTCAAACTCACGGTTTGTGCTTTTTGCTGTTGAGCATCGTAATACCCACCAGCAAAACGGTTAATAACCCCATTACCTTCGAAGATCCAACACTCTGTCACGCTGTTATCGACAAATTCTCGGTCATGGCTGACCAGTAAAACTGTTCCTTGGTAACCATCAACTAATTCTTCAAGTAACTCTAAAGTTTCGACATCAAGGTCGTTAGTCGGTTCATCGAGGATCAATAAGTTACTTGGTTTTAGGAATAAACGCGCGAGCAGTAACCGGTTACGCTCACCGCCTGAAAGTGCTCGAACAGGTGTCATCGCACGTTTTGGTGGGAACATAAAATCTTGCAAATAGCCTAGAACATGGCGTGGCTTACCATTTACCATGACTTCTTGTTTGCCTTCTGCCAAGTTATCCATCACGGTTTTATCTGGGTCCAATGCTGCACGATGCTGGTCGAAATAAGCAACTTCCAACTTAGTACCACAATGCACTCGTCCGCTATCTGCTTGTAAATCCCCTAGCATTAAGCGCAGTAATGTTGTTTTACCACAACCGTTTGGCCCAACTAAAGCGATTTTATCACCGCGTAATACTTGAGCTGAAAAATCTTTTACCAGTACTTTATTATCAATCTGGTAATTCACATTTTCCATTTCAAATACAATTTTGCCAGAACGAGATGCTTCACCTACTTGCATTTTCGCTGTGCCCATCACTTCACGACGCTCTGAACGCTCTACCCGTAGCGCTTTCAGTGCACGAACACGCCCTTCATTACGAGTACGACGCGCTTTAATACCTTGGCGGATCCACGTCTCTTCTTGGGCTAATTTACGGTCGAATTCTGCATTTTGCATCTCTTCAACACGCAAAGCTTCTTCTTTGTTCACCAAGTAGTCATCATAATTACCCGGCCAAGAAGACAATTGCCCACGGTCTAAATCAATAATACGGGTTGCCATATTGCGGATAAATGAACGGTCATGGGAAATAAATACGATACTACCTTGGAAATCTTTTAAGAAATTTTCCAGCCAAAGAATGGTTTCAATATCTAAGTGGTTGGTTGGTTCATCTAAAAATAATACTCTCGGGTTACTCACTAACGCACGGCCCAAAGCGGCTTTACGTAACCAACCACCTGATAATGAAGATAGTTCTGCATCTGCAGGTAAACCGAGTTTCTTCAGGACATCACTGATACGAGAGTCTAATAACCATAAATTACGGTTATCCAACACCTCTTGCAATTCAGCTAATTTATTTAGATTTTTCTCGCTCGGGTCAGTTTCGACCTCTTTCGCAACATGGTGATAATCTTTGAGGTACTGAGCTTGTTCTGCAACGCCTTCAGCCACAAAATCAAAAATAGTGCCTTCAATATTACGCGGTGGATCTTGCTGTAAGCGGGCTACAATCAAGTCTTGCTCGTAAATTAACTGACCATCATCCAGCGGCTGCTCTTTCGTTAACACTCGCATTAATGTCGATTTACCCGCACCATTGCGACCAACCAAACATACACGTTCGTTATCTTCGATATGAATTTCGGTATTATCCAGTAATGGGGCATCACTAAACGAAAGGTATGCACCCGACAAATTAATTAAAGCCATTGATTCTATCCTTACTCTGCGTGGCTAATTAGCCAGCAGTTATGTATTTGACGGTTACGAGCAAAATCTTCTGACAGTGTTTTCGCTGTGATTTCTTGTGCTTGTAATCCTAATTCTTTAATTGCTTCAAGATCCATTTTGAAACCGCGTTTGTTATTAGAAAACATCACGGTTCCACCACGGCGCAATAACCGTTTTAGATGGGTAATCAATTGGATATGATCTCGTTGTACATCAAATGTACCATCCATACGTTTTGAATTTGAAAATGTTGGGGGATCAATAAAGATCAAATCAAATTGTTCCCGGCTATTTGCCAACCAGCTCAAGCAATCCGCCTGAATTAAACGATGCTGACGACCTGTTAGCCCATTCGCTTGTAGGTTTTTTTCAGCCCACTCAAGATAAGTACGTGACATATCAACGGACGTGGTGCTTTTCGCTCCACCAAGCCCTGCATGCACTGTGGCGGCACCGGTATAACAGAACAAGTTTAAGAAATCCGCATCTTTACTCATTTGGCCTAACATTTTACGGGCAATACGATGGTCAAGGAATAACCCCGTATCCAGATAGTCCGTCAAATTCACCAACATTTTCGCATTGTATTCTTGCACTAAAAAGAAATCGTCTTTTTGGGCTAATTTCTCATATTGCTGCTTACCTTTTTGGCGCTGGCGTGTCTTTAACACTAGCTGATTCGATGTCAGTTCTAGCACATTCATTGTTGCAGTGATCACATCAAATAAGCGTTGACGAGCTTTACGTTCATCAACGGTTTTTGGTGGTGCATATTCTTGGATCACCACTTTATCGCCATAAATATCAACCGCAACATTGTACTCAGGTAAATCAGCATCATAAACACGGTAACTATCAATACCTTGTTGTTTTGCCCATTTACTTAATTTCTTGATATTTTTACGTAAACGATTTGCAAAATCAGGTGAAATTTCCGCGATAGTTTCTGACGGTGTAGCGGCTAATTGATAATTCTTTTGAACGCAATCTAAAGGACCATTCTTAGCTTTAAATTCACGCTCTGAACGCAGTTGCAAGCAGCTAAGTAATTCAGGAGAGGCACTAAAAATCGATAAACGCCACCCGGGGAAACGGGCCTTCACGATACGCCCTAACTGGCTATGTAGCGCAATTAAAGCAGGCTCACTTTCTAAACGCTCACCATAAGGTGGGTTACTGATAATTGTTCCTATCGTATCGGTGTTAACTGGGTTTTCCAATGCTGCCGCATCACCTTGCTTGAAGGTAATTAAATCCTGTAACCCTGCACGGCGAGCGTTTGCACGAGCCATTTCAAGTACACGCTTATCAATATCAAAACCATAAAAACGTGATGTCGTCTCTTTCAAACCTTGGCGGAAACGAACTTGCGCTTCCGTGGTTAGTTCACGCCAAAGTTCCGCGTTAAATTTCGACCATGCATAAAAGCCCCAATGAGTACGGTGTAATCCCGGAGCTTTATCTGTTGCCATCATTGCAGCTTCAATTAACAGTGTTCCTGAACCGCACATCGGGTCGACCAATGGTGTTCCCTGTTGCCAACCGGAACGGTTAATAATTGCTGCTGCCAGTGTCTCTTTTAAGGGCGCTTGGCCTGCCAAATCACGGTAGCCACGTATATGTAGCGAGTCACCACTTAAATCGAGTGCCACACTGGCTCTTTCTTTATTAAGGTAGACGTTGATACGAATATCTGCTTGCTGGCGAGCGACATCAGGGCGCTGATCAAGCTTGCGTACGAAGCTGTCTACGATAGCATCTTTAACTTTCAATGCACCGTATTGGCTGTTGCGAATTTCTTCGTTAGTCCCTGTAAAATGAACAACAAAGGTATCATTGACAGAGAAAATCTCACTCCAGTCGATAGCTTGTACACCGAGATACAAATCTAAGTCACTGTAAACGTCAAAATCATTCAGTGGCAATAAAATACGCGATGCCAGCCGACTCCACAGTAGGCTTTGGTACATAACACGTTCGTCGGCCTGAAAATAGACACCCCCTTGGGCCACTTTGCATTGGCTAGCGCCAAGCGATTCTAATTCCGTTTTCAGTAGTTCTTCAAGGCCGCGAGCTGTGCTGGCAAACAGAGAATTCATAGTATTTATTACCAATTTGGATGAAAAATTGTTGCGCATTATAGCTAATCTTATGCAGTTGTCATAAAGTTGCTACGCACAATTATAAGGATTAAAAAATGATAACGCTTTCGCGCCTTTATACACACCCAGTTAAATCTATGCGAGGAGTTCGTTTATCCCACGCCTTCGCTGATATTAGCGGTTTGACTTTTGATCGTAATTTTATGGTAACCACGCTGGAAGGTAAATTTATTACGGCGAGAAAATATCCACAAATGTTACTTTTTACACCGGTAATGCTCAATAATGGTCTCCACTTGCGAGCACCAAATGGCGAAAGTGCAACAGTATTGTATCAGGACTTTGATGAGAAACAGAGCCCTACTGAAGTTTGGGGTAATCATTTTCACGCACTTATTGCACCTGAAGCGATAAATAGTTGGTTAACTAGCTTTTTTGACGAGCCAGTACAACTACGCTGGCTTAGTCCTCAGCTTTCTCGCCGTGTCAAAGAATACCAAGATGTGCCAATGTCTTTTGCTGACGGCTATCCCTTTTTACTGATCAACGAAGCTTCTGTCCAAGAACTGCAACGTCGCTGCCCTGCCAGTATTAAATTAGAACAGTTTCGTGGCAACTTAATTATTACTGGCGCCAAGCCGTTTGAAGAAGATACATGGAAAACTATTCAAATTGGTGATGTCATTTTTACATTAGATAGGCCATGTAGCCGATGCATTTTAACGACTGTTAGCCCGGAAAAAGGGGTTAAACACCCCCACAGCGAACCACTTGCAACATTGCAAACCTTCCGTTCAGATGAAACCGGCGATGTCGATTTTGGCCAAAATGTGATTATCAAAAATACAGGTGTTATTCGTGTTGGTGATACCCTGACGGTATTAGAAACTAAACCTGCAAAACAATATTTAGTTCAAGAGCGGGAAAATGACCTAGCCGCTAATAAATTAAATACTCAAGCCAATAATGTCAGTTTAGTTTTTGAGGAAACAGAATATACAGGTGATAACCAAAATGTGATCCTTGAACAATTAGAATCCCATGGTTTAACTATCCCTTATTCGTGTCGAGCTGGTATCTGTGGTCGCTGTAAAATTAAGCTTATTTCTGGGGAAGTCACTCCATTAAAACAAAGTGCCATCAAAGAAAACGGTTACATACTCGCTTGCAGCTGTATCCCAAAAACAGCGGTTAAATTAGCGTTTAACTAAGTGTTGGTTTTGCTTTTTAACACCATCAGGGGAAAAATTCTATGATGGTGTTAAACATTCAAAACTAGATTAATTAAATTAGCAAAGAAACCTATTTATTTAACTATTTTTTCACTGGATCTTTGACGATCATTTAAATAGCATTACCATATAATTGACGTTTAACTTTAGATGAATATTCAAGCATGCGATCGTTCATGATCTTAATTGGATCACAAAATCGTAAAGTTCGATCGGGTAATTCTAAGATTGGTTCTGCTAATAAACATAAACTCGCAGATGGGCCAGCTTCAGCAATAATAAATGTGAAGTACTGGTTTGTATTTTCTAAACACACTTGGATTATTTGCCCCTGTTTAGGTTCATTAATATAGTGAAATGAAGAAAAATACCAACTCTTTGGCATCTGTGGTTTTAAAAAACGAAAAGCAACTAAGCTATTTAAGACTAATTCAGCTCTTTCTTCTTGAGTAATATTTAATCTTTTAGCCTGCTCATCGAATAAATAATATTCACCTGCATCTTCGATACTAAATGGCATCTCATTACGAGCAAAAACCGTTAGCATCTTAGCAGGAAAACATGAACGAAATATCATGCCGTTGGCGAGATCTAACATCACCCTATTATGGTCATGATCAAAATACCAACGCCAATGATCATCAGGTTTAATATTCATAAACGACCCTTTAGCGATTTACCGGTAAATATAGCAGAAATGATCTTTATAGTGATCCTTTCTAAATTTACTCTAGGGCTTATTTTTATATGCTAAAAATTGGATCTACTAAATAAGATACGTTAGAAATATCCGGATAATATTGTTATCTAAATAGCAAATCTACTGAAAATTGCGTTCAATTTGATACAAAAATAGCCACTATTAGCAATATAGTTTAAAAGGGGGAATAAATAAACCCCCTTGATAGGTAAATTTACAATTTATTACTAGATATGATTAACAATATCTTTAATTAATTTTGGCCCATGGTAAATAAAACCAGAATAAATTTGAATTAAAGAGGCACCCGCTTCCATTTTTTCACGTGCTGCAGTAAGGGAATCAATTCCACCCACTCCAATTATTGGCAGTTTGCCATTTAATTCACGCGAAATAATCTTAATAACTTGTGTGCTTTTTAATTGTACAGGACGACCGCTTAATCCACCCGCTTCATTGCAATGATTTATCCCTTGAACCAAAGAACGATCTAACGTGGTGTTCGTTGCAATAACGCCATCGATATTATGTCTGACTAGGCTATCTGAAACTTGGATAATTTCCTCTTCAGATAAATCAGGCGCGACCTTTACAGCAACAGGCACATATTTTTGGTGCTGTAATTGTAATTCCAGTTGTTTTGCTTTTATGCTACTTAATAAATCATCCAGCGCTTCGCCATATTGTAATGTACGTAACCCTTGCGTATTTGGTGAGGAGATATTAATAGCAATATAACCTGCATGAGCATAGACCTTATCCATGCAAATTAAATAATCATCTTTACCTTGTTCAACAGGTGTATCTTTATTTTTACCTATATTGATTCCAATGACCCCACCGTAATTCGATTTCTTGACGTTCTCGACAAGGTTATCGACACCTTTATTATTAAAGCCCATCCGGTTAATTAAACCTTCAGCTTCTACAAGTCGAAATAACCGCGGTTTGTCATTACCAGACTGAGGACGAGGCGTTACTGTACCAATTTCTATAAACCCAAAACCCATTGCACCAAATGCATCAATACATTCACCATCTTTATCTAAACCCGCTGCAAGTCCTAGTGGGTTTTTGAAGGAAAGCCCCATACATTGAACGGGCTTAGTGGCAACTGATTGGCGAATAAGACATTGGAAAGGGGAATGATTCAAACGTTGAAGCTGGCGAAAAGTCAATTCATGCGCTTTTTCGGGGTCGAACTGGAATAGTGCCTTGCGGGCAAGGTGATATAGCATATCCAATAACCTATTTTTACTAGTACGTTTCAATAGAGTAGACATCATGTCGCATGCTAAAACCCCGCCAAATAGGATTTGCCGAGCTTTCATTCATACATGCGGTTTTTTCGTCGGATAAAACGCGCTACAGATTACCCTATCTTATTGCCCTTTTACCACGAAAAAATCAATAAAAATGCATTTGTCTGGGTTTTCGAGGGAAAAACAACCATTTTATGAGAGTTATCTCTCATTTAATATTCCACTTTTGTCATAAACAATAATAAGCCGCTAAATTAAACTTTAGCGGCTTATTAAAGCCAATAATTGACTAGCTATATATAAAACTAGCTTTCTAACGCTTTGGTTATTTTTTCAAATAGATCACCTGAAAGGTTATCTAGCGCTTTTAGCTGCTCAAGCACTTTGCGTATTTGTGCTTGGCGCTGTGCATCATAACGTTTTAAACGGATCAGCGGCTCAATCAGCCTTGATGCTACCTGTGGATTACGCGTATTCAAATCGACTAAAATGTCATACAAGAATTGGTAACCACTGCTATCTTCTGCATGGAAATTAACTGGATTCCCTGCAGTGAAGGCACCGACAAGTGAGCGAACACGGTTAGGATTGCTCATGCTAAATGAACGGTGATTCAATAATTCACGTACATTGGCAAGGGTTTCTTTCGCTGGATTTGCACCTTGTAATGTAAACCACTTATCCATAACTAACCCGTCATGGTGCCAACGCTCATCAAAGTCTGCCATTAACTGCTCTTTACAAGCTAACTTTGATTCGTTTGCTGCGGTCAATGCAGCCAGCGAATCAGTCATGTTATCGGCAGATTGGTATTGTTCCAGTACTAATTTGTTCGCCAGCTCGCTATCGTCACCCGCGGCTAAGTATTGTAGACAAATGTTACGCAGTGAACGTTTAGCTATATCTTGGTGATCAACCCGATACCCATCAATATTAATGGAGCGATAAACAGTGAGAAGCTCATCATGCATTTCTACCGCTAAATGATGATAGATAAAGTTCACAACTTCGTGGATCGCGACAGGGTCGATAACCGTAAATAATTCGGCAAGCTCATTTTCGGAAGGTAACGTTAAGATCAATGCAACTAACGCAGGATCAATCGAATCACTTAATAATACCCCACGGAAAGCATCAACCACCGACTCAGGCAAAACTAATGCCTCGCCGTTTTGATAATGAGCCACGTTAATTTTTACATAATTATTAATTAGTTGCTGCGCGGCATCCCAACGAGCAAATTCATTGCTTGCATGCTGTATCAAGAAAGCTAATTGCTCATCCGTGTAGTTGTAATCTAATTTTACAGGGGCTGAAAACTCACGTAATAAGGATGGAACTGGACGACTTGTCACCTCATCAAATACAAACGTTTGAGTTTCTTGCGTAATGTTTAGCACTGAATTTACAACACTGCCATCACGTTTTAGCGTAATAATTCCACCTTGTTCATCATAGAGCTCAATATCCAATGGGATATGCAATGGTTTCTTTTCAGCTTGATCTGCTGTAGGTGGCGTCATTTGGCTAACATGTAGCGTATATTGCTGTTTTTCTGGTGAATATTCATCACGTACAGTTAAAACTGGAGTCCCTGATTGGCTATACCAACGACGAAATAGTGATAAATCAACATTTGAAGCATCTTCCATCGCCTGCACAAAATCGTCACAGGTTGCCGCACTGCCATCATGGCGATGAACATAAAGTTGTATTCCCGCTTGGAACATTTCCTCGCCGAGCAGTGTATGGATCATGCGAATAACTTCGGATCCTTTTTCATACACTGTTAAGGTATAGAAATTATTCATTTCAATAACTTTGTCAGGACGGATCGGGTGCGCCATTGGGCTTGCATCCTCAGCAAACTGAGCTGACCGCATCACTTTGACATTATTGATACGGTTAACAGACCGAGAACCTAAATCCGAACTAAATTCTTGATCGCGGAAAACGGTTAACCCTTCTTTTAGGCTTAATTGAAACCAGTCACGACAAGTAATGCGGTTTCCAGTCCAATTATGGAAATATTCATGGCCAATCACAGATTCGATATTCAGATAATCTTTATCTGTTGCAGTTTCGCTTTTGGCTAAAACATATTTAGAGTTAAAAACATTCAGCCCTTTATTTTCCATTGCTCCCATGTTGAAGAAGTCAACGGCAACAATCATATAGATATCAAGGTCATACTCTAAACCAAAGCGTTCTTCGTCCCACTTCATGGCATTTTTCAAGGACTGCATTGCCCAAGGAGCACGGTCTAAATTACCTTTATCAACAAAAAGTTCTAACGCAACTTCACGGCCACTACGAGTCACAAAGGTGTCTTTTAAAACATCAAAATCACCTGCTACTAAGGCAAATAAATAACTTGGTTTTGGGAATGGGTCTTCCCATTTAACCCAATGGCGGCCGTCTTCTAACTCACCTTCTGCGATACGGTTACCATTTGAAAGTAAATAAGGATAACGTGATTTATCTGCTGTAATTGTGGTGGTATAGCGAGCCAGTACATCTGGTCGGTCTTGGTAATAGGTGATATGGCGAAAACCTTCCGCTTCACACTGTGTGCATAACGCCTCACCTGAAACATATAGCCCTTCTAGGGCTGTATTTTTTTCAGGACTAATTTCATTCACAATCCGCAATGTGAATGATTCAGGTAATGACTCAATAATCAATTTACCTTCAGATTCTTTATAGTTTTGCCATGCTTTGCCATCGACTTCGAGGCTGACTAACGATAAATCTTCGCCATTGAGTTCAAGCGTTGAAGATTGCGGATTAAGGCGTTTTACCTTGCTTACTGCAGTAACCACTGTCTTCACTGGGTCAAGATTAAAATCGAGGTCAATTTCTGTAATTGTGTAATCAGGTGCTTGATAATCCTGACGATATTTCGCTTGTCTTAACTGGGTCATAAGTAACCTTTTAATTCGTTATATTCAATATCGTACTGCTTTATTACTTATACAATACTATAAGCCACAATAATGTGAATGGATTTGAGAAACATTTTCATCAAAAAATGTTATCTATTTTTATGGCTATGTTAGCTTTGTATGTCTTACCCTACTTAACTTTGTTAAAAATTCGTTTGTTTGTTGGTGCTATAGCACTATTAAATATTTTATGGCGTGTTAGTATCTTTTCGTGATTAATGCTTTTGTCTGTTTCTATGGGCAGAATACACATAAAACGTATTTATTTGATTTCATAGTAATACAGAAAGGCAATACGCGAATTTAGGTTGCCGTGCTCCTTGAAAACAAGAGATAGAATAACACTTCTATCTTTTGCTAAAGTGGGTATACTTTTGCAACTTTAACGATTTAGCTAACGACTATTGCTGCTTTTATCTCATTGTGACTTTTAGGGGAACAAGAGTAAAAATGAATAGCATTAGTGGTAAAGATAAGCTCCGCGAGGATGTCTGCGTGCCATGAATTTAGACGCTACACCAATTATTACATCACTGCTTGATACCGATGCTTACAAGCTTCATATGCAGCAGGCCGTTTTCCACCGTTACCACCAAGTACCGGTTGTCGCTGAATTCCGCTGTCGTAGCAGTCAGATCTTAGGTGCTTACGCCGATGAAATTAGGCAACAAATTCAGTTAATGGCTAAATTGTCACTTTCTGATGACGAGCTGAATTTTCTCCGCCGTTTACCTTTCTTCCAAGAAGACTATCTTATGTGGTTAAAGTCATTCCGCTTTAACCCAGAACAAGTCATTGTCAGTACCACAAACGAAGGCCAGTTAGCCATTCGCATCAGTGGACCTTGGCGTGAAGTGATTATGTGGGAGGTACCGCTCCTTGCATTGGTCAGTGAAATTATCCAAAAAGATAGACACCCAAACATTCATCCTGATGATGCCGTTCAGCAACTCAAAAAGCTGCTAAACGTTTTCTATCAACAAGCTGATGAACACCAACTTGATTTGTCTAACTTTAAGCTTATGGACTTCGGGACACGCCGCCGTTTTTCCTACGACGTACAATCCGCCATTGTTTCGATGCTTAAACAAGAGTTTCCTTATCTTGTCGGGACGAGTAATTACAAACTTGCACACGAATTAGATTTATCCCCTGTTGGCACACAAGCCCATGAGTGGTTCCAAGCCCATCAACAAATCAGCCCTGAGTTAGCAAATAGCCAACGTGAGGCATTGCAGAGCTGGCTTGATGAATACCCTAATCACCTAGGTGTGGCATTAACTGACTGTATCACTATGGATGCCTTTTTGCGTGATTTTGATGCTAACTTTGCGAACCGCTACCAAGGGTTGCGTCATGATTCGGGGGACCCGATCGAATGGGGTGAAAAAGCCATCGCTCATTACCAAAAATTGGGTATTGATCCTATGAGCAAAACGTTGGTGTTCTCTGACAGCTTAGATTTACAAAAAGCACTTGAATTATATCGTTATTTTCATCAGCGGATTAACCTTGTTTTTGGTATCGGTACTCGTCTAACCTGCAATATTCCACATGTAACCCCGTTGAATATTGTGATTAAGCTAGTCGAGTGCAATGGTAAACCTGTCGCTAAGCTATCTGACAGCCCAGGAAAAACCATTTGTGAAGATGATGAGTTCGTCAATCAACTCAGAAAAGCGTTTGACCTGCCTAAAATGGAAAAAGCCAGCTAATTAAGTCGCTTTTCCCTAGCTCTGAGTAAGAATTTGCACTTTTCTTGCCCAGAGCTTTAAAACCCCTTTTTCTTTTATTCACTTACTATTACTATAGCTTTTAAGCTCAATAACCACGCTTCGCTTCAACAGAAATGTTTTATCGCGATTTTTTACTTGTTTCCTAATAAATGGCAAGTAACATAGAGCTTTGGCCCCATGAAACATGGGATTTCGTTAATATCCCTACTTTAACTATTTTAATCGCCATAAACCGATGACATTTTTTGAATAATATTCATAGATATAAGCGGTTGAATGGATTTAAAACAATTTGAATTACATCCTAAATAATTCGAGTTGTAGGAAGGCGGCAAACAAAGTGAGCCCTAGGAGCATACATAGGTATGTGACTAGGGTCGGTTTGTGAAGCCAACGCATCTACGGCTCGAAGTATGACGGATTGAGATAGTCGAAGTAGATATCGTTAAATATGAAGAGAGTGAATTATATGATAGTAGCGCCTGTAGTCGACGTACTGCAAGGCCGAGTGGCGGTTGGCTCTGAAGTCACCGTTCAAGGCTGGGTACGTACAAGGAGAGATTCAAATGCTGGTTTTTCTTTCCTCGCCGTTTATGACGGTTCTTGCTTTAATCCGTTACAGGCTATCATTAATAATAATTTACCTAATTATAATGACGAAGTCCTGCATCTCACAACGGGTTGTTCGGTTGAAGTTACGGGTACCGTAAAAGAATCCCCAGGCCAAGGTCAATCATTTGAACTTGAAGCCACCGCTGTTAAAGTCGTTGGCTGGGTTGAAGACCCTGACACCTACCCAATGGCAGCAAAACGCCACAGCGTTGAATTCTTACGTGAAGCAGCCCACTTGCGCCCGCGCACTAACTTAATTGGTGCCGTTGCACGCGTGCGCCACACATTAGCCCAAGCCCTGCATCGCTTTTTTGATGAACAAGGCTACTTCTGGGTTTCTACTCCATTAATTACCGCGTCAGATACTGAAGGTGCTGGTGAGATGTTCCGCGTTTCCACGTTGGATTACAACAACCTGCCACGTAATGACAAAGGTGAAGTGGACTTCAGCGAAGACTTCTTTGGTCGCGAAGCGTTCTTAACTGTTTCAGGCCAGCTAAATGGTGAAGCTTACGCAACGGCTATTAGCAAAGTGTATACTTTCGGGCCAACTTTCCGTGCAGAAAACTCAAATACCAGCCGCCACCTAGCGGAATTCTGGATGTTAGAGCCTGAAGTGGCTTTTGCCTCTTTAGATGATGTCGCAGGTCTGGCAGAAAAAATGTTGAAATTCGCCTTCAAAGCCGCCCTTGAAGAACGCCGTGATGACTTAGAATTCTTTGCTCAGCGTGTCGATAAAGACGTTATCAACCGTTTAGAAAGCTTTGTTAACTCAGACTTTGCACAAGTTGATTACACGGATGCCATTAAAATCCTTGAAACTTGTGGTCAAAAATTCGAAAACCCAGTTTATTGGGGTGTCGACATGTCTTCTGAGCATGAGCGCTACTTAGCAGAACAGCACTTTAAAGCACCAGTGGTAGTGAAAAACTACCCGAAAGACATCAAAGCGTTCTATATGCGCCTTAATGAAGATGGCAAAACCGTTGCCGCGATGGACGTATTAGCACCGGGTATTGGTGAAATCATCGGAGGTTCACAGCGTGAAGAGCGCCTTGATATGCTCGATGCACGCCTTGAAGAAATGGGTATGAATAAAGAAGATTACTGGTGGTACCGTGATCTGCGTCGTTATGGCACCGTTCCTCACTCAGGTTTCGGCCTTGGTTTTGAGCGTTTAGTGGCTTATGTCACTGGTGTCGGTAACGTGCGTGAAGTAATTCCATTCCCACGTACCCCAAGAAATGCAGCGTTCTAATAACGGCTTTTCTGTATTAACACCCTAATTTACGGGCCAGCTGATGTTGGCCCGTTACTTTTCAACCCTAATATACTTTCGCTGTACAACTATCTCATCTTGTTACATCGAATTGCAGCCACATGATAACCAGATCACATTTTTTACGTTATCACCTTATTATTCTCCGTAAACAGCCAGCAATCTGCTAGTGCTAAGAATAATCTGCTTTTTAATCTCACTATTCTCTTTTTACTAGTGATAAATAACCGCTTTACATTCTCTAAACTGCTCAAAAAAAACTCAATTTATCTTTTGAAAAAGTTCCCTAATTTTTGTAATATTTTTTAAACTGGTACGATGAGTGGTTGTTTATTGATCTATTTTTTACATTCTGAAACATCTAGTTACCATTTGTTTCAGAATCTTTGATTTTGTAGCACTTTGAGGGTAGATAATTTTATTTAGCAATGGAACACTGGTCGCCGACATAGACGACACTAATCTCTCACAAATAGTTCCAATTATTTTTTGCGAATTATTTTTGGCAGTGGCAGGTGTCCGAATAACACCAATGAGGGTAATAATAATGATGAAACGCAATATTCTTGCAATGGTTATCCCAGCTCTGTTAGCTGCTGGTGCAGCAAACGCAGCTGAAGTATACAACAAAGACGGCAACAAATTAGACGTTTACGGTAAAGTTGACGTTCGTCACTATTTCGCTAAAGGCGATAGCGGCCAAGACGGTGATGATTCACGCGTTCGTTTAGGTGTTAAAGGTGATACTCAAATCACTGACCAACTGTCAGGTTTCGGTCGTTTCGAGTGGGAAACCAAAACTAACAAAGGCGAAAACGAAGGCGAAAACAAAAACCGTTTAGCTTATGCTGGTCTGAAATTTGCTGATTTCGGTTCAATCGACTACGGCCGTAACTACGGTGTGGTTTATGACACGAACGCATGGACCGACGTATTCCCATTATGGGGTGCGGACACTATGGCTCAGTCTGACAACTTCATGACTAGTCGTAACCGTAACCTGTTAACTTACCGTAACAACAACGCGTTTGGTTATGTTGATGGCCTGAGCTTCGCGCTGCAATACCAAGGTAAAAACGGTGACGACAACCTGTCTGGTTCTGAGTCTGGTGCACGCAAAGACAACGGTGACGGTTTCGGTTTCTCAACTGCTTATGATTTAGGTTGGGGTGTATCTCTGGGTGGTGGTTACTCTAACTCTTCCCGTACTCCAAAGCAAAAAGTAATCACTGGTGGTGATAAAGCTCAAGCATGGAACGTTGGTGGTAAATTCGACGCTAACAATGTTTACTTAGCAGCAATGTACGGTGAAACACTGAACATGACTCGCTACGGTAAAAATGGTATCGCAAACAAAACTCAAAACGTTGAGTTAGTTGCACAATACCTGTTCGACTTCGGTCTGAAACCATCTATTGGTTATAACCAATCTAAAGGTAAAGACTTAGGTGCTAACGGTAATAAAGACCTGGTTAAATATATCTCTGTAGGTTCTTACTACTACTTCAACAAAAACATGTCTGCAGTTGTTGATTACAAAATCAACCTGTTAAAAGACAATGACTTCACTAAAGCTGAAGGCATCAACACTGATAACGTAGTTGGTTTAGGTTTAGTTTACCAATTCTAATTATCAGTTAACTGATAAGTTAGAAAACGGTAACATGTTTTTGTAAGCAGCGCTTCGGCGCTGCTTTTTTATTTCTCTTTTTCATCCCTAGCATAAATTCCTCTTCCACAAAAATACCAGAATTATCAATAAGACAGACTGATTCACCATCTTTATAGATATTTATGGTCAGATTACATGCAATTCCTACCTAGTTCACAAGATCTCGCCAATTTTTGGTAAAACGGTTGGCAAAAAGCCTTTATCACGTTACCCTGAGAACTCGACTCGTTCGACTAAACCCGTTTTCAGCTACACCCGCGAGTTTCGTATGGTCTGGGCAGATAACAAGCAAGGATAGCCAACCGCATTCTCACTTATGCCTTCATACCCTAGGAACTGTGTGGGTACCACTACAGAGCTTTGGAATCGACAACATGTTTGAAAAAATTACTTCTGCCCCTGCTGACCCAATCTTAGGTCTTGCTGATAGTTTCCGTGCTGATCCCCGCGATAATAAAATCAACTTAGGTATTGGCGTCTATAAAGACGAATCAGGAAAAACCCCTGTGCTTGATACCGTTAAAAAAGCAGAAAAATTCCTGCTGGATAACGAAAACACCAAAAACTATCTTGCGATTAGCGGAATGCCAGAATTTGGCCGTGTAACACAAGAACTGTTATTCGGTGCACAACATGAAATTGTCACCTCGAAACGTGCACGTACAGCGCAAGCACCGGGTGGTACAGGCGCACTGCGTATCGCCGCTGACTTTATTGCCAAGCAAACCAATGCAAAACGTGTTTGGATTAGCAACCCAACTTGGCCTAATCATAAAAATATTTTTGAAGCTGCTGGCTTAGAAGTTTTAACTTACAACTACTATGACGCAGCCAACCACGGTATGGATTTTGACGGCATGCTTAACAGCTTATCATCTGCGATAGCGGGTGATGTGATTGTTTTACACGGCTGCTGCCATAACCCAACGGGTATTGACCCAACCGCTGAACAATGGACAAAACTCGCCGCATTATGTGCAGAAAAAGGCTTATTACCGGTTTTTGACTTTGCTTACCAAGGTTTTGCAAAAGGTTTAGATGAAGATGCCGAAGGCCTGCGTATTTTCACCAAAAACAACCCTGAAATGATTGTTGCGAGCTCATTCTCTAAAAACTTCGGTTTATACAATGAGCGTGTCGGCGCTTGTACCATCATTGCCAAAGACAGTGACAACGCAGAGCGCGCATTCAGCCAAGCGAAAGCGGTTATTCGCGCAAACTACTCAAACCCACCAGCACACGGTGCCGCAGTGGTAACAACCATCCTTTCTGATGACGTGTTAAAAGCAGAGTGGGTCCAAGAATTAACCGCAATGCGTGAACGTATTAAGCGCATGCGCCAACTGTTAGTGAAAACATTGGAAGAAAAAGGCGCTAAACAAGACTTTAGCTTCATTATCAACCAAAATGGTATGTTCTCCTTCAGTGGCCTAACAAAAGAGCAGGTAGAGCGTCTACGTAGCGAATTTGGTATCTATGCGGTCAGTTCTGGCCGTATTAACGTAGCAGGCTTAACACTTGAGAACATGGTTCCTTTGTGTGATGCAATTGTTAAAGTTATTTAAGGATGGGCTTTAACAAAATTGAATGAAATCGGTTTAAAATAGACGTTAACTGAAAAGAACATTATTATCACGACACCCCAAAGTAGTTATTCAACTTTGGGGTGTTTTATTATGAACAATCTATGATTACGGTTAATTTTTTAAGAGCACAGCTATCACGTATGGCTTAAAAAATGTTCAGTGTATTGCACTGCCCCCCAAGCGTTTTTCAAATGAGCTGGGCTTGATGAATCATCAAACGTATTTTCATGTTCAAAACGTTGTTCTACAAGTAGTTGAGTTAGCCTATCCACCGTCTGCTCAGTGTGTTCGTTCCACATAGCATTCGTGCTATCATGAAACACCACTTCGGTCACATTCGCCATCGACATCCTATGGTTATTATGATGAATAGTCACTAACCGCCCACTTTTAGATTGATACGTAGTTACAGCCAGATTAGCTGCAATTTCCTCATATCTAATATCTGTTGGTTTGAAATTAATTAGCACAATCCGATTACGCCCTTCAAAATCGCTAATCGTCACATTTCCTTTGCCCTGGCCACTAACAAGATAAAAATCATTTCCTTTTCCACCAACAAGCTGATCTGCACCATCAATGGAAATTAAAATATCTTGCCTTTCACCACCGTACAACACATCATTACCTTGTCCGCCATATAATACATTTTCACCCCCAAAAGTGACCAGCTTATCGTTCCCTTTACCGCCTTTAACAACACGCCCGTGTCGGCTTTGGTCAATAATAGAATCGTTACCTTCTTTAGCGTCAATTAACCAATGGGTTCTAGAATAGTCAGGTGATAGATTAATTCCGTTATCTTCAGATGTGAGCAGTAATTGTTTTGGAATACCTAATAAACTATCACTCATCTCATTAGCTGGCTGCCAAGTTTCCAATTCACCTGATTTTTGCGCATCTAATAATTTATCTGCAAAATAGTTAGCCAAAGGCTCCATCCCATTCTCTATCATTGACCGGAATTTATCTGGTAATTGTGAATAAGTATGAACTGTCGGTTCTGTTCCTCCTTCCGTAACTTTTTGTTTTATTTTTGCAATTTTGCCAAATTCTGATATGTAGTAATAATACACCGTACCATCGTCAAGCTTCTCAACTATGGGCTGACCTTTAAAGTTAACTAAATGAACATGGTTTTTCCCTTCATTATCATCAATATAGGTCAGGCCAACAAATCTTCCATCAATTAAATAATGGTCATCCCCTACACCACCCATTAATGAATCATAACCAGAACTAGAAATTAGAAAATCGTTACCATCCCCACCACTCATAAAATTCACACCTGAACCACCATACAGCACATTATTTCCACCAATAGATTTGATAGTGTCATCTCCCCCTCCCCCTATTAATATATGACTGGTTAAGCTGCGGTCCAAAATAATGTCATTACCTAATTTACCACTTATTACTTTTTGCTCTGATAGGTAACCTGTTGGCAATTCAATAAAATCATTATTATCTGTGCTTTCTATAACAGGTTTTACAGGTACTATTGTACTGCCTTTTTCTTGCAAGCTAACAGTAAATAAATTTCCGTATTTATCTTGAATAAGTACAGCATCTCGCATATCTTCATCAAAATTTTCAAAACGAAGAGCCAATTTTGTATCACCAAATCGAGCTTTGGCCATTAGCGTTTGCTCATCTATTTTTAATGAATATCCATTTTCAGCTTGCAATATTATAATGACTCTATCCTTTTTTGAATATCGCCCTTTTATATCTGAAAAATCAAATATGACCTCTCCATTCTTGTAATTAGCTTGGTTTATTTGGTAAACATCATTACCAAGACTGACTTTAATACGATTTCCTGACGCAATATGCGATAATATATTATTACTATCATTACCCTTGTATGTTAAATTTTTAGCATGTCCTGAAGGCTTTAATATCCCCCAATCTGGGGAAGAGTATGTTCGTGTATTATTAATTGTAATTTCATCTTTTGTTTCATCAAATAAAACGCCCACGTCTTTCTGGCCAAGTAATTGATCATTGTTTTGCAAGTAAGTAATATTAAATAACTTACCTCGTAAAACATCCGGCTGTTCTTGGGTTAAAGGTGCTAATTGGCTATTTAAGACAAAACCATCACGCGTTCTTAATTTATAATCATGGTTTAATTCACGTCCAATAGAGGTTTTTTTATAGACATTTTTTAACACAACCGTCACTTGACTCGTAATATTGGGGAAAGATAAATCATTAATTTCCGATGTAGATAGTTGTATTTGTAGATAAAGATCCTTTCCCTCAACATAAACATCAGTGATTTCACTTAAACTATATTCGAGATTGACCATACTTAGTGATTGGCTGAACTCCTCAATGACAACTGTCCCATGGTAACCTTTATATGATTTATGATAAATTGGATTAATCGATGAGCGTTTATCGACCCTCTTAGTTTTATTATTAAATCGCCAATTAACACGATATAAATCATCAGTATTTAATAACCATTCGTATCGCCTTATTTGGTAACTATCATGCCCATTTCCACCATTCGCATAACCTTGAGTCAAAATAAGCTTATCTGCGCCATCATAGCCATATAATTTATCAATACCTGCTCCACCATCAATAATATTATTATTATCGTCACCCTTAACCACATCATTCGTATTATCACGCAAAATAATATTTTCAATATTTTTAATATGTGCTATTTTCAATAACTTTGACTCAATTATAGAATGATAGTTAACTTCATTATGTTTTAAATCCACCCTTACTTGATAATTTCTAGGTAAATTATCAATAATTAACGTATCATTACCAGATTGACCATCTAAATATTTATTCGGCCTATTGTTGTCATTTGAATCTAATGAATCTAAATTACCATCTCTTAAATAGAAATAATCATTTTTATTTCCTCCCGCAAAATACTTTTCTCCAGATAAAACTTGAAAAGCATTCATTTGGTTTTTCTTTCCAATAATAATATCGTTACCATTAGCCGTATTAAAGCTAGAACCTCGGTTTTGTAGGTCATTTAAATAAAGGCTGATCTGTGGTATGTTATTTACGAAGTGTTCACTATAGCGCTGATAGTTACCACTAAAAATCATTTGCCCATGTACGCCAAATTTGGTTTTTGTTGAATAAAAGTTCAGCTGCTCAGCATCCGAAGTATTCAATTGTTCTTCAATAGGTAATGTAAATTGGCTATCTTGAATACCATGTCTGGTTTTAAATTGAGTAAATAGTGGGTCGTGATAATCAGCATTAAATCCATAGTACTCATTTGTAGGTTGACTACCATTACGCTCCAAATCAAAAGTATCTTTTTGCACTTTCCTATATTCATAAAAAATTTTATCTTCTACTGCTCTATGAGCAATACCATTTGCCATAAGGATATATCTTCTCAATAGGAAATCAGCTTCTTGTGAAGTAAATGAAGGCGCCCCTCGTTTAATATATTTAGAAATATAAAATCCTGGACTGATGCGCTCACTCCCTAACTCACCACCAAAGTAATTTCCATCAGTATCGACTAAATAATAACGATATGTCTGCCTATAAATAGGCTTTTCAACTACACTTAAATGATGATCAAACCCAGCTTGAACAAGGGTTTGTTCAAAATGCGATAAATCATTTTGCCAATCCATTTTTTTAAACGAATCGATATAACGTTTAATAATTATTTCTTGTTGAGTACGTTCTGTAGGTTCTAAACCAATGGCTCCGCGTATACCCTCTTCTAACTCACGGCTCCAACTAATCTCAATTTCTGATTTAATACTATCAATATGACGTTTAGCGCTATCTACCCAACTTCGTAAAATTAAAAGACCTCCAGCAAAAAGTCCTACCGCTGGAATTGTAGCCGAGGACGCCAATATAGCTATCGTAGTTGCAGCACTAATTCCTATACTCACACAAGTAAAAAAAGCGCTAACAATCAAATCCTGCCGCTGCTTAGGATCAGTGGTGGTTTCCAATTTAGATAAACATTCATAAGCTTGATAGGCATCTAATCCCATCCCAACTAAATTAAAAACAACAACAGTACCAGAAGCTAATCGGCTACGAACAAGGGATGAAGCACCATACTTAGCTGCAATTTTCAATAAAACTGGTTGTAACACCATATCACCGTAATTAAAAAATGCATTACCGCATGTCAGGTAAAATTGTTTTTCTAATTCAGCATACTCTGCTTCCGAAAGATCAGGATTTTCTAATTTAGACAAAATAGTATAGATATTAGCGATGGACTGCATAATACCTACGCCCCCCATAACTTGACTGAATCGGTTTGAAAAGCGTTCAAAACGCGATAACTTTGTTCCCGCAGCATGCAAATTTTCTATTATTTTTGCTGTAAATTCTGGATTATCAAAATCGACATTCTTCTTAGTAAGATAATTCAATTGTTTTTTCAGAATTGTGTTATCTGTAAAGCTGGCATCGCCATCCGTTATTTGAATATTATCTGGGGTATTTAATTGCCTGCGAAGTATTTTTAGCAAAACAAGATCGGTATCTTTACCATCCATCATAGTTAGTTCTACGGCTAGTTTTTCCGAATTAAAGCGTACTTTTTTGTGCCAGCCTGGTTGTTGAGTATGCGTTATGTTGATAGGCTTACCATCGATCGTAACCCCCAAGTTTTGTAATTTCATTAATGGAATTTTTTCATCATTAAAGCTAACCCAGCTATTCTTAGCGCCAGCGAAATCAATATGTTTAATGATATTCTCTCTTACCGTAATATGATCCTGTGATGATTTATAGGTTTCAACATCATTGAAATCGATATATTGAAGATCCGCTCTCAGTTGGTTACCATCCTCAATAGTCAAACCTGAATGCTGACCACGACTTATTTTTATTCCATCAGGCAAGGTAATCTCTTCACTAAAATAGTTTTTTACTAATTGGTAAAATGCATGTTTGGCCTGTTGTGGTACAGCATGTTTAACACTCAGTTGAAAACCATTAGGGTCAAATAGACTATATTCATATAGACCATTACGCATGGTACAACTTACCGTAAACGTAACTAATCCACTTTTAATCAACAACAGAGTATTCTGCTTAGGATGGTTATCCGTATTGCGTGGTGAAAAAACATCCAATATGGATTGGTCTGAGATAGTTATTCCGCTTTTAGCTAAATTATTTTCAATTTCAGTTGAATAATTTTGAATTTGTTTGAGTAATTCAGCTTCACTTTCCGATAATATTCCTTGTTGATACTTTTGCTCTAGTTCTGCTTTTCGCTCAATCAAATTACGTGTTGAAATAGAATCCCCTACCTGGAATTCAAGACCAAAAAGAAGCCCTAATTTCTGATCGAAGTGCTTTGAGTATCCATTTTGGCGTAACCAACCATGATGAATCATGTTGATTTGCACACCTTCAGGGCGATTACATGCTTGTTTATGTAATTGGCTAAATTGTTGCTGTCGTAACTGTTGATCTATATGATATTTCTGTAATGCTTGGGCCAATGAGAGATCTTTAAGCGGCGCATTTTCACCAACAAAATTATCTGAACTAAGCCGACTAAAAGTCGTTAAATTATCATCAATTAAAGTGAATGCATTTGAATCTGTTGTAACCATCAATACTTTTCCGCGATCAAACTCATTTGTTATTGGAAATAACATTTTTAATTGTTGCTTAGACTGTTCGCTTAAATTATTTAATACATGAGGATCATGATATATCGCCCGTAAAATAGCTTGGCTATCTAAAGCTTGTTTTTGCAAAGATGAAGATAATTTAGTTTCAAATAAGCTATTCCAATAGACTTTATTTTCTATGACATCACTATTCAAATATTCATATACTCTAGGACTAATTAATGGATCATAGAGCGCTATTTGTATTTTTTTTGTACTAAATTGGCCATCGGCATCAATAAAATACTGTGCTAAATAAGGATGTTCTGCTAGATGTATTTCACTAATTTTAATCTGCTTTAATGCGATTTTTTCAAGTAACAACTTCAGTTGTTGACGAGTTGTTTGATTTAATTCCGTTACAGGTGAACCTAATTGAGAGTTACTAGGTAACTTTGGCACCATTGTATATTTAATGTTGCTAGATTTAACCTCAATATCAAAATCATACAGTTTAAGCTTTGAAGATAATTCCGTGGTAAACTTTATATATTGAGCGTAACTAGTCGTATCTGGAGGACTAATAGAATGAAATAGCATATCCGTTGATGCTGTTAATGGATATTTCTTCTTAATAGCAACAAGGCCAGCGGCTATATCATCATTCGCATTATCGATTACTTTTGAATCACCAATAAGAACCCATTTTACTTGTTTTTTTCCTGTTATAGATTCAAAATTTTCAGGCTCTCCATATTCCAACACCCATTTTTTAGAGTCTACATCAACTTGAAAAATAATTGTATTTTTCGGGTTTTTAGCTGCAAGAGCTTCGGCTAAATCACGCCCTTTCGTATCACTAATAAAACGAACAATGACAGCAACATCTGACGTATGACTCTTTCTATTTTTTAGGCTTAGCGTACTAATCCGCTTTCCATCCACCATTTCCCATCTAGGTACGGATATAATGCCGATATCATTTAGCTTCGCAGAAAAGTCAGCGTAGAAATGCTCAGGTAATGTCCCGTTATTACGAACCAACTCATCAACAAAAAGTTGATAAGCATTTGGGTTATAAGCCACCTTTCTAACTAAATCAAAATCCAGCTTTTTATTTTCTGGTGAGTGAAATATCGCTATAGGATTTGGTTCAATATTGCTACTAAGTTGGTAAAGTTTAATTTCTCCACGACGAAGCTCATTAATAAAATACAACACCGCTGGCTGATCATTAATTGTTACTATTTTAGTATTACTATTATACTGATAAATAAATTTATGTTTTTTTATATCAAGTAAATAATTACCGTCAATAACATATTTAACTCCAGAAAAATTATTACTAATAGGCCTATTATATGCCACAATCGGCATATCCATACCATATTTCGCAAGAGCATTGACAGCTTTAATTGTAAAATTTTCACTCACCCCTCCAGCCCCTAGATTACATCCCATCAACACTAATTTGTCTGGTTTTCTATTATTTAATACATTACTTTTTAAATAATCTAACCCATCTGCAAACTGCTGTGAATTATAGTACATATAGGATGTAGGTTGATTATTACCGTTATATATACCATGTCCCACAGTCAACCAACGAATTTTTCCTGTGTTCAATTTTTCAACATCACCATGCAAAATATGATATTGCCGACTAGTTATGTCATATTGAATAATCATTGATTTATCTGGGTGTTTAGAAAAAGCACCGGCAACTGCCTTGGCCGATACTTGGTCACCCGCAATTTGAATAATAACATTATAATCATATTCACCCGTATTTCTTATCGAAACAGGCCCATTTGATTGAGACTCCCATTCTCTATATATTATTAACGGGTTAAACCAATCATTGATATATTTAATGCTTACTGATTTTTCTCCAGATAAATCCATATTATTATGAATATCATAAACATTAATATTTTCAAAATCCGTATCTAATTGTAAGATTGCTTTACCTAGTTTCTTCTCAATATTTTTATCTATATCATCAGCAATTAGGCTTTTCTTTCGTTGAATTTCATTATATGCAATCAAATAGCTTTCTGACAATTTTCTTTTGGGATTAAAATATTCTGAATTTTCTCCTTCACGCCAATTTTTATTGATCGGGGCTCGATACCCTTGGTTAATTAATAGCTGCTGAAAATTTGATAGTTGTTCTATATCTCGAATAACTATTGCTCCATTTTTATTCATCGGAAAATAAGTATCAATAGATTGAGAGCTACCTAATAGCGCATTTTTTCCTTTTAACTTATCAGGTAAAAAGAAAGTAATAGGAAAATTATCTTTAAGTGTACTTACAGGATTAGCATCATCAGCCCCATGATGAACCAACTCAAAGCCATCAGCACGTCCTAATTCACGGTTGATATCATTTTTAATTTCTTTTATTTTTTTATTGATAATACCATTATCTTTACCTTCTAGTCTGTTATATTCCACCTCGCTATCATAGGCTTTTTTTTGTTTTGGTGTTAATTCTTCATAGACAACCCCTGCTTTCCATTCCTTCCATGTTGGCATCTCTGTGACTTTAATGTAATCTTCTAATTGTGACACTGGGAAAATAATACTAAACATATCATAATCTGCTATTATTGCTTTACCCGTCTTAGGATCACTCATAACTTGAAATGGCTTAATTTCATTCCCATCCTGATAATAAACTTGCCATACATAAATTTTACCTTGTTTTATTTTTTTTAGCATAAATACTGTCTCTTGGCCATCAACAATTGATGTAGTTCTACTATACCCCTCCCCTCGTTGTTTCTTTAAAGGTGAAATAGCTTTATATTCAATTAATTCATTAACACGTTCTTGTGTAATTTCTAACGTAATAGCTAAAGCTTTATTTTCTTCAATTGATTGCTGAATATAAGAGTTATACTTTTCAAATTCTATACGTGCAGATTTTTTAGCGTACTGTTGTTGTATCGGAATAAAACCACTATGAGGCCCCCAATCAGCACTTTTCCCCTTAATTAAAAGCCCTTTACTACTGTACACACCTGAATTAATCAAGCTTGTTGACTTTGTATCAATAGGGCGAAAACCAATAATAATATTATTCTTATTCGCAACTCTGATAATAGCTTCTTGATGGATATCAGAGAAACCTATCTTTGGTAGCAAACTATCATTCATTATTGGTTTCAATTGTAAATTTATACTTTTATAGTTTAATTCCTTATTTAATTGGATATTTTTTAGCTGTTTTCCTTTTTGCTCCAGTACATTATCAATGCTTTCCACATTGAATTTATCCATATCCACTTTACTACTTAAAGAATACACATTATATTTTCCATCACTAATGAAAAAATTACTTTTTAATTCAAATAATGCTTTTGCATTATTTTTCACCTTATCTTGTAAGTCTGAAAAATCTAGTATATTAGAATACAAATAAAACGATTTCTTATCTAAGGTTACTTTAATCTTTACAAGATTACGTTCAGGACTAAAACTTTTATACATAATATTAACACCAGAAAACTTATCCATAAAGCTTGCTTTTCTAGCAGATAAAATATCATTCTCCGTAGCCTTAATATCCTTAGCATTTAATTCTTTAAGTATTTTGTCTCTTTTATAATTATTATTTTCTTTTAATTCGAAAATTTTTATTTCATAATCATTTCCTTTTAATGGTTTAAACCCATATTGCTGCGCATTCATTTTTACATAAAAATCAATATGGTTGATAAAATTTTCTTGGTTATTAAACTTTACTACTCCGCTATTAGGGTCGAAAAAAGTATAGTTCCATGACTTACTATACTTACTATAAATGGCAGATACTGCCATTGCATGCCTAGCTGAGCAAAATTTAACCAAAAATGAATCGTGGCTTTTTTTTGTGTGTAGAATTAATTTTTTCTTAAAATTATTTAATGTATCATTACTAACTAAATGTTCTGTATAGTTATTATTTTTAGTGTCTAAGCTAGCACCTTTCCTATAGTTATGGGATTCTAATTTTAAATAGTTATCTCTCTGGATATCTTCAGTTAAAATATTAATAAAAAATTTAGTGTCATCAATTGTATATTTTTCTCCTAAGCTAGATAACTGTGCTGAAAATTGTTTTCTCAATTTTATATATAATGGATCAGTAAGTATTAATTTTCCCTTTGGGCTAGCAAAAAAGCTTTTGTTAGCAAAAAGCGCTTCTCCATATTTCTTTAACTTTATTTTTTGCAATTCATATAAATAGGTATAATGAATCACATCTTTACCATAACTATTTTTTTGTGATTGATAATTTTCTTCAATCGTTTTATTTATATAATTAAGAAAGCTTTCATTAGTGATTTTAGTATATTCTAACTCACTAAAGTAATTAGCATTAATAACTGATTTTTGATATGTTGATTGCACTTTAATAACATCACTCATCAGTTCATTTAATAGTACTTGCGCATGTTTTTTTAATGCTTCATGTTTTATCTGTTCTAATGATGTTGAACTATTTTCATAGCTATTCGCTATATTATATAAAAAATTCAATTGTTTTATATATTCTTCACCTTTATCGTTTATCATATAAAGTAGATATTCATTAGTTAATCCATAGCAATAACCAGGTGAAAGTGAATAATTAATTCCGTTTTCCGTCATCATTTTTACAAAAAAATGATGGTTTTTTATATCATTTGCGTAATCAAAAAACTGACTTTGATTGAAATCTACGTTTTCATTATACATTTTTAAAATATCCTTATTAAATTATACACATGATAAATAGAAAATATAAACTGAAAAGTTCATATATGAAAAATTAAATATAAATTAAGATTGGTAATATAAATACTTAATTAAGTTCCAAGCCAATTTAAAATATCAAAATAAACATTAATTATCTACATTTAACAATAAAAGTAAGATGAATTTCAATTATATTTATTTAAATATAATCTGAATATATATATTATTAAACTATTAATAATTTGAGTTTAGGTAAAAAAATGCAATGCCCTATTTATAGGGTATTGCATTAAGTAGATATCGTAACTTTTTGACGATTACCAGATAGGCTGTTCATCTTGCAAGAAAGGGTTTGTTTTTCGCTCAAAACCGAGATTAGACATTGGGCCATGCCCTGGAATAAATTCAAAATCATCGCCAAGAGGCAATACTTTGTTTTTAATAGAGGAAATTAAGTCTTGATGGTTACCACGTGGAAAATCACTTCGCCCGACTCCCCCTTTAAACAATACATCACCCATTGAAATTAATTTATCAGCGTGATTCACAAAAATAATATGCCCAGGGGTATGACCAGGACAATGCAATACATCGAATGTAATATTGCCACAAGTTACTTTATCCCCTTCTTCTAACCAGTAATCTGGCGTAAAATCAGGGCATTCACCTATGTAAAACATCGCATTTTGCTCTGCGAGGTTTTCAATCCAAAAAGCGTCTTCTTTTTGTGGGCCATAAATAGGCACTGAAAAATGCTTAGAAAGAATAGCTGATGCACCTATATGATCAGAATGTCCATGAGTTAACAGAATTTTAGTTAACTTCAACCCAAGGTTTTCAATAGCAGAAATTAATTTTTCTGCTTCTCCACCGGGATCAACAACGACTGCATCTAACGTATTTTCATCCCAAATAACTTGGCAGTTTTGCATAAACGGTGTTACTGGGATAATAGTATATTTCATCGAGCAATTACTCCGTAATCTGTGTCACCTATGCACAGATTACCACGTTCTTGCAGGTCCTGTATCAATATGTATAAAATTGCTTCGAGGATAATAACCAACACCACCAGCCTTCATTTTCAGCGCAGCTTTGCGAATATTGCTCAATTGTAACCCTTCGATATGAAAATCCATTGCTTGCCCGCGAGTATGATAGCTTTTTTTCGCTACCCCTGAACCCTTACGGCGCAGTTGGTTATTTGTTTCTAAGGAACGGTAACCTGAAATCAGCTGTACAGGTTTATTTGTTCCCATCATCATTTGTAATAAATAGATTTGGTCAAACAGTTTAGGGTCGATGGTTTTCACTTTGTCACAACGATAGTCACGGAAAAAATGATTTAAACGTGCTAGTTCAGACTTATTGTAACGGCGCCCGTCAAAAAATTCAGTTTTTAACGATTCGCCTGTATTAATATTTTGAAAACGTAAAATACGTGGTCGAGGGGTCGTCATTGCAGCAAATACATGGCTTGGTAATAAGCTAAGGCCAATCGTTGCGGCCCCAATACCTAACCACTTTCTGCGGGATTGATCAATTATATCCATAGGTGATAGCTCAGACTCTAATAAATTCAGTATTAATCGATAAAATTTTGGCAACCTATTGAGTCTAGCAAATCATGCCTAGCTTTAATGTATAATTATGTAAAGATATGCATACTTCACAGGAATTTTATTGCAATTTTCGTCAAAAAGAGAGTTTTGTCACTCAAACTGCTCGAAACATGCAATTTAAAACACAAATTATGCTGCCTTTATCAAAGGTGAATACAATGGTAATAAATGAACACCCATAAAACAACGGAATAAACAGGATAAAAACGGATTTTAGTGGAGTTTTGCTGAATGGAAATGTACGACGAAGAATACTCAAACAGTTAATTTAAAATATTTAAGGGGAGAAAAACTCCCCTTTTAAATAAACGATTAGTGTAAAACCTTTTTCAATATTGGCAAATATTTATCTGCATTATTAATGGAATTATCATACTGATAAATATCGGCTCGATATTGTGGTTGCTGGTCTTTATCTACCCAAGCAGTTTGATAGTACAGAAAAACCGGGATCCTATCGGGTATATTCACATACCGTGTTGAGCCTTCTTTCAATGCACCATCAATTCGTTTTTGTTCCCAACCGGCATCACCTAACAAAATACTGGCTAATTCGCTTGCTTTATTCACTCGCACACATCCAGAGCTTATTGCACGTGCATTACGATTAAATAAACTATGGTTTGGTGTATCGTGTAAATAAATCGCATCTGAACTCGGCATATTAAACTTGTAGCGCCCTAATGAGTTAGTTGGGCCCGGTGCTTGTCGAATGCGATATGGGAAATTCGCTGGGGTGATATTATCCCAGTCAATAGAATATGGGTTGATTTCATATGAATCAGCGCCCCATCCGGAATAAACCGTATATCCTTTACGGCTAAAATAACTTGGGTCTTGTTTTCCTTTCGGTGCAATATCTTTACGGGCCATACTGGTTGGCACGCTCCAAGGCGGATTAATGACCACGTTATTTAGCGCACTGCTCATGATCGGTGTTTTGCGATCAGCACGACCAACAATCACTTTAGAATCTAATATTACTTCATCATTTAAATAAAAATCTAAAGAGTAACCTGGAATATTAACTAAAATCCCAGTACCACTACTTGCAGGAATAATACGTAAGCGCTGAATATTAAGCGCCATTAAACCCGCTTTCTGCTTAGGCTGCATATTTAGCCAAACACGTGTACCTTTTCCAACCACACCATCGGCTTCTAAACCATATTGTAATTGGAATTTTTTTACAGCGTCGACGAGTTCTTGGTCATATACTTTTGACACAGTGCTCACAGGTGTTTCTGTTGGTTCGACTGTTTGTTCAACCGCCTGCTCTGCAATTTGAGCCATTGTTTCTGGAGGTTCAATTTCTTCGGTTACACTTCCACCTTCAAGTAACCCTTCACGTTGCAGAATTTGACGTAAAATAACCACATCATCGCTAGACTGTCCTGGCTTTAATGTTTTTGTTCCCACCATTTCCAAATTATCTTCAGGCATCGCCAATAACTTCAACATTTCCTTGCGCATAGGCAAATACATTGGATGATTTGGTGCCTGTGATTTTACCCAATTACTTAGGTTATTAGACTCAACTGCCTCAAGCCATGGTTTCATTTGAGCCGTCGTGGGTGCAATAATTTTATATGGCCGATTTGTATATAGCCAGTACTGCCCACTCGCTTCTATCGAAGATAAATACTGTAAATATCCAAGCATGGCATCAGATAAAATAACGTCACGGCCCAACTCATTTAATTGGTTATTTTCCAATATCGCCAACCATTCCCCGAATTGTGGCTGAACCCCAGCAAGAGATAATTCGGCCAATTGCTGTTGAAATTGGCTAATTGCTGTTTCATCTTGCCACAATAGCTGCATTTGCCTATCAGCATATAGTTTTGCTAATTGCGTAGAAAAAATGGGTTTCACATCCGCAGGAAGCGACTGTGTTATTTTGGCTAAACTTTCTGTTGGTGTAACTGAAGCTACCGTTTGAACTTCAGAAACACTTTGTTGCGTATTTTCTTCGTTTGAAAATGCAGGAAATTGTAACGCCATCAACCCGCATATTACTGAGACTTGCAGAGCTCGCACTCTTCTCTTCGCCATACATCCACCTTAATTTACTACATGGATAACAATTTTTTTATTATAATTACAATTTTATTGTATTTAATTTTAGCAGTAATGTTATAGGAATAGACTAATTTTCCTTTTTTCAGATTATATGCAGTTACGTTAACGATTAGTGAGAAAAAGAATTATTTTCATCATGAGGAGTTCAAAAATTTATTAGTGCTTTAAACATAGATGAATTTTATTTTAATTAAAAGCTTTACCCAACGTTTTCTTCACCACTTAATCCCATATAAAAAAAGTGGTTTTTATCATGGGATAATATATTTTAAAAATCGGGTTTTATTCAAATTAATTAATACTCCTGTGAAACCGCTTTTATGTTATTTGTTAAATATAAAAAAGCCGATATTCATTCCTAAATACCGGCTTTCATTTTATTCACAAAAATTATTGCTGCAATGAGAGTGCTTGTACATTCGGGTTTTCTTGTCCAAACCCTTTTAAACCAACAACATGCACATGCTCATGTGTACCAATTACTTTACGAACTAATTTATACGTCGTGCCTTTCTCTGGGCTAATGTTTTCTGGTGCGGCAATAATCAATTGCATTTCAAGCCTATCGCACAGCTCAAATAATGTCGCAATAGATTTAGCATCTAATCGCGCAGCTTCATCTAAGAATAATAAACGACAAGGAATAATATCTTTCGCACGTAAACGACGAGACTCCTCTTCCCAGCTCTGTACCACCATCACTAAGATCGACATCCCAGTACCAATCGCTTCACCCGTTGATAACGCGCCACTTTCTGCTTTTAGCCAGCCATCTGAACCTCTGTTCACCTCCACGTCTAACTCTAAGTAATTACGGTAATCAAGTAATTCTTCACCTATCGTTTGTGGCAACCGCTGCCCAACATCCACTTGTGGGTTAAGGCGTTGATACAATTTCGCCATCGCTTCAGAGAATGTTAACCGTTGGCTGGTGAACAAGTCTTGATGCATTTCACTTTCTTCAGAAAGCACACTGAGTAACAACGCATGACTTTCTCGAATATTCACATTGAGGCGAACCCCTTTAACCTGGCCAAACGCTACCGCTTGCAGCCCTTGGTTTAGCATACGAATACGATTTTGCTCGCGCTGAATGGTTTTGCGAATAATATTTGCCACACTTTTTGAACTGATCGCCAATTTTTGCTCACGCGCTGTTAGCTCTTCTGTTAAACGCGCCAGTTCAATTTCCATTTGCTCGATTGCATCAATCGGGTCATCTGTACGAATAATATCTTGGCGAATACGTTCACGTAGGTGTTGGTATACCGCGATAAAGAAGTTTATCTTCCGCTCTGGGTGTTTTGGGTCTTCAGATAAACGCAATACATCACGTAAATGCTCGTTATCCGCAACCGCTAAACGCAGCGCACCCAAGGCTTTATCCGACATCGAACGTAAGCTATCACCGTCAGTATAGGCCAGCTCACGGCGATGTAGACGACGCTCAACGCCATTGTCTTTCACCAAGCGCATGACCGCACACCAACCGGCTTTTGCTGTCACTACCTGCTCACGCAGCATATAGTAGTCTTTTTCTAACTTACGAAGACGCTTTTGTAAGTTATCCATTTCAGCTTCACATAACGTCAGCTGTTTTTCTAACTGGTTAATACGACTACGATTTTCCATGACTCGCTGGTGCAGTTCATCACGTCGAATTCGAGCACGTTCTTGAGCATCAGGATCCGCTTTTACGCCAATTTCTTGCATTTCAACTTCGAGTTCTTTCAACATCTCTTGTTTGGTATCGAAAGAACTGCGTAACGAAGCGAGAACTTGATGGAACTGTGCACTTTGTGCTTGGTGCTGACGCAATTGTTCACGAGCACGTGTACGTTCAGTTTCTGCCTGCTCTAGACGCTGGCGTAGTTTTTCATTCAAGTCCGCATTTTCATTCACCATCCCCGTTGAATCACTGTAACTAAAGTGAGCACGGCGCTGAACGACTTCGACTAATGCAAAAGCTTGCTGTTTAGCATTTTGTTGGCTGTGTTTTGCTGACTCATAATCTTTGCGTAATTGCTCGTGTTGTTCAGGGTCACTGAGCAATACTGTCACAATCGGTTCTAATTTTTCTAACGCATGACCATGTTTATTCAGAAAATATGCGGCTTCTTCCGCTTCCGTTAGCTCTTCGCTTATCTCTTCGACTCTGTCCACCAATGTTTCATCGAGTAATAACCCCATCTGAGGTAATAAGCGATTAAGAGCAGCAAGGCTTTCTTTGCCTTGTGCAAATTGTTGACGTTGTTGCTGAGTTTGCTCTTCAAACTGTGCCAAAGCACGTTCAATTTCCGAACGTTTCTGATTAAGCGTACGAATTTCAGCTTCAGGATCATCTTCAAAGGCCACCGAAATATGTTGACCAATAAACCGACTGAATGCTTGGTGTGAACGCTGAATTTTCTGTACGTCAAATGATAAATTCGCATAACGCTCAGCCAACTCATCACGCTCAGCAGTTAATGACTCTAAATGACTTTCACGAGCTGCACGACCAAACAAAGGCAATTCAGGATAACGAGAGTAACGCCATTGACGCTCAGACGAACGGACTAATACCGCACTTTCAAATTCTTGCGCATCAAAAACGCTGTCATCGAACGATTGAGGATCCCCTTCGATAAAATAAACATCATCAGGGCAATCTTGTAATGTTTCTAGCTGGCTACGAACCACAGATAAGTCTTGAACCACAATACCATGACGAGCTGGGCCATATAATGCAGAAAAATAAGCCGCATCTTCGATGGTAATATCATCATAAATTTCAGATAACAAAACACCATTAAAGCGCTCTGCCAACGCTAACATGCGGCCATCTTCAGCACCGCTTGGCTGGCTTAGCCGCTCTATTTGCTTTTCGAGATCTTTACGTTGCGCAGCAACTTCATCTCGTTCAACCGTTATTTCCCTTTCTTGTTCTAGGAGTTGCTGCATAAATTCAGTCACTGCAGTACTTGACTCAAACGTTTCATGGGATTGCTCATTAAGCTGTGTCAGAGCTTCTTGAGCCATAATCCATGCGGGAGCTTTAGATGAAAGTTGGCTAATACGCTGGCGAATTTGTTCCAATTCTTGGCGCATTTGCATCCGTCTTTCGCCACTCTCATTCACACCAACACTAAGTTCCTCTTGTTGTGCTTCCAGCTCAGCCATTAATGCGTCAAGCTCATCTGGCTCATAGCTTTGCCCATGACGTTTACAAAATTCTGCCAACATACGTTCTGCATTTTGCTGGCTATTCAAACGCTGTTGTAATTCAGAGAGTTGCATACGTAACGGTTGCACTCGCTCCGCTAAATGCTGTTGAGATGACCAATCACGCAATAACGCCCGCGCTTGTTGGTATGCATCACTGCGGCTCACGTCACCTACCATACTTTTAACTAATTGATAGGCTTGCTCAAATTGGCTATGTGCGGCATCCGCCACACTCATTTTTTGCTCAAGCGCTAATAATGCTTGAGTTGCTTGTTGCTCACGCGCTTCGAAGGTATCTAACCATTCATCTGCATTATCAATGGATAATTCAGAAAGTTGGCATAATTCACGAGCACGCGTTAAAGCATGCAACGCTTGTTGGTACTGAATAGCACGTGTTTGTTGTACATCCAACGCTTGTTGGTAATCGGCGAGTTGGTTTTTTAGTTCATCAACTTCAATTTCAGCGGCTTCAGCTCGTGCCTCATACTCATCTTGAGTTTCAGTCGCTTCAGCAACGACTTCACTTTGTTCTTCAAGGCGATAAGTCAGCTCTTCGATATCCGCCTGATATCGATCTATCTTCTCTTGCTGACGCAGTGCGGCTTGCACTAAATTCAAATGGTCACTGGCTGCTTGGTAGTCCGCTTCTAATTCTGTAGAAGCTCCATTCTGCTCATTCAACTCACGCGCCATTTCGACACTGCGGATTTGTTCAATTCGCAATTGTTTACGGCTGGCTAATAACTCATTGCGCGCAGCCAGTGCTGCATCAAGGTGAATCCGTCTTTCATTGGAATGGCGCATATAATCCGCAGAAACATAATCAGTCGCCTGGCTAATCAAATGTTTGAATAAGTCGCGGTCAGATTGCGTTACACGAATGGCTTCTAATGTTAAACGGTTTTCACGCAAAGCCGCTTCCATATCTTGGAATGCTTTACGTACCCCACTGTTTTCTGGCAATAAATAATCACGTAATGAGCGGGTGATTGCGCTAGAAATACCGCCATATAGTGATGCTTCAATTAGTCGATAATATTTGCTTCGATCACTCGCGGAGCGTAAGCGTTTAGGTAAAACCCCTAATTCAAATAAAACCGAATGATAGTCTGTTATCGAGTTAAACTGCTTGAATAAGATCCCGTCTTGTTGCTCAAGGCGTTCTTTGAGTTCATTCAGTGGAATGACTTTGGCTTGGCGCCCATCAATCACTTCAGTCAATATTTCTGTCGGCACAGTCGCTAAAGGAATACCTTGAACCATAAATGGCTTGATATCGACTTTTTTATCGCGCCCAGCGACTTGCTGTAAACGCACTCCCACCATAACACGCTGATGCTTCGAGTTTAATACATCCAAAATAGCGTAGCAGACCCCAGGGCGTAATTTCCCATGCAAGCCTTTATCACGCGAACCTGATGTCGCACCAGCTTCCGTTGTGTTACGGAAGTGAAGTAAGGTTAAATCGGGGATCATCGCGGTAATAAACGCCGCCATTGTGGTTGATTTGCCAGCACCATTACCACCCGATAACGTAGTCACTAATTCATCAAGGTCAAAAGTTCGGGCAAAAAAACCGTTCCAATTCACCAGCGTCAGTGAGCGAAATTTTCCGCGTTCAATCATTATTCTTCATCCTCATCACTTTCTGCCGGTTCTTGACTCTCTTCGCCATCCTCTTCATCACTGTCTTTTAGTGATAATTCACCGTCAAGAGAGATAGCTTCACCATCACGGATCATCCGTAACTGCGCATCTTGTGGATTATCACCACTGCGCACATCGGCACCAAAACGGAATACAGATTCACTAATAATAAATTTACTCGAATCATTTTGCAGGAAATGCACCATTCCCAAACGGCGTAAGCGATTAAGTGATGTTCTTAATTTTTCCTGCAATTTTTGTTTATCTAGGTCAGAACCTGTCGAACGTTGATTAACAAATTTAAGTAATTTGCTTTCATCCGCTAATGATAACAATTCTTCAAATAACTCTTGTGAGGTAAAAATACCTTGGTTACTCAAGCGTTCAGGGCTGAGATAGAGATAACAAAGAATTTTGCCGACCATCATATCTAATTCAGATAACACGGAGCGAGGTATTAAGGTTGTTGAGCGCGGACGTAAATAGAAGAAACCTTCAGGGGCGCGAATTAGCTCTACGTTATATCGTGCATAAAATTGCTCTAATGCTTCCTGAAAATCCATTAAAAATGCGTGGTTATCGAGGTCATCAACACTAATATGGCGACCTGAACGCAATTGGCTGTCTAGCTCTGGAAAAATCGGGTTAGCTAATGCTTGAGCCAGTTTAACTGGCATAAATTGTTCAATATTTGTCGATGACATGTGCCTGTACCTTGGCTCCGTGATCATTAATAGCTTGCCATTCTGCCGGTAATCCCGCCAAATCAGCCTCTGCGATACCTAATTTAACAGCTTGGTCGATAATAATTCGAGCAACATCAAAATGACGTTTTTGTGGATATTGCAGTAAGTAGTCATGCAACACACGGCCCACATCGAGTGGCCGCTGCTCGATTTTATAAATGGCTAACTCAATTTCCATTAGCTCTGCAAGCTGGTCATTTAATTCACTAAACTCTTCAAATTCAAGCTCTGGAGGTAATTCACCCGTGACTTCTTCATCATGCAACGCGAGCTCTTCATCACGCATATCGAATAATCGATCCGCATTGGCGTAAGTGAGCGCCCAAGGGCTATCAAGGTAATGCTGAACGGATTGACGTAACCGCTGAGAAAAAATTCTATTTTTATCCATATCGATGGCCGTACGGATAAACTTATGAACATGACGATCATAACCAATCCATAAATCGATAGATTGTTGACCCCAGCTAACGATACGGTCTAATTTATTTTGCAGATCAAAAATAAGCCTATCCACTAAGTCCGAGAACACCAGCGCATTCATATTGGCTTCTTGGATACGTAATAAATTCGCTTGCAGTTTATCCCCTGCGGCTTCTAAGGTGTCTTGCAATTCGCGCAATGTACCTGATGTTTCTGACAATAATTGCTCACAGTTAGCGATAGCCGCCTGCCAGTCTTGATTTAATAATGCCGCAATATCTTCTTTTACTGAATTTTGTTGTTCATCCATAATGCGTTGCGATAAATCAATACTGTCAAAAATTTCAGCAACTGAATATTTTAGTGGAGCAAATACATAACGGTGCCAATAAAATTCATCCCCCCCTTCCTCAGCGGCTTCAGCGGCACGTTGTAGTTCTCCTGCAACAATAGAAAGCTGCATGGAAAGTCTTAATGTTGAGAATTCTCGCTGACGAATATAATAATCGCTGATACCAATCCCCAAAGGGGTTAGACGGTAAATTGCATTACCTTCAACAAGGTCACTAGCAAAACGGTTAAATATCTTCTGGCGAACCATATCATTGATAGCATTATTGGCTCTTACCGCCAAAGATTCAGTCGTCTGTTCAAACCCTTTGCAAACCTCACGAAAGGCATCAATCAGCTCCCCTTCACTCATTTCACCATTGACTCTTTCACTGTTTAATACCGCTACCGCCAGCAAAAATGCTAAACGTTCAGCAGGAAGTGAAATTGAAAAATCATTTTTTCGTGCCCAAGACACAAGTTCAGGGACGGTCTGGGAAAAATCACTCATAAATCGTCCTTTTGTATTTGTTTGCGTGCCATGACATGAATATAACGCCCCATGCTAATATAGGGTTCTTCACGGCAATACTGCTGTTCTAATGCCAACAATGCCGGAAAATCTTTTTGCTGTAACTGCCGACTTTGTAAATAGTCATGGAATACCCTAACACCACTTTTACCGATGATTTGCATATTACACTCCTCCAACCAAGTATCAACTTGATGAGGAAAAAGCGGGTTTTGTGGTGATAACGAGCGTTTACGACGACGTTGAATATGTGGCGTTGCAAGATGAAAATTTCCCAAAATTGCGTTACGCATCACCAAGCCATTTGCATTATAGAACATGACAGAAAATACGCCTTCAGGTCTAATTATATCTACCAGTTGTTCAATTGCATATTTTTGATCGCTAATCCATTCAAGTACTGCATGAAATAAAACAAGGTCGACTGGTTCATCAACATACTGAGCTATGTCTTGCACTGCACAATGAATAAAACGCATGTTATCGCTTATGCCTTGTTTCTTGGCGAGTTCACTGGCACGCTCCAACATCTCTTCGGATAAATCGCAAAGTATCACTTGATGCCCCATTTCGGCAAGTTTGCGTGAAAAATGCCCTTCACCACCGCCTGCATCAAGTATTTTTAGGGTTTTACCCTCAAATTGGCTGCACAATAATTGAGTTAAATCTTGCCAAACTACCGCTTCTCGTATTTTTCCTTTTGTCGTTCCGTAGATATTTTTTGCAAATTTATCGACAATATCATCAAAGTTGCGGTCTGCCATGTGCTATCCGGTTGCCTATCATCTATTATTTAAAGCGGTTTATGAGCCAATTTGTCGCGAAAAAACGTAAAATGGTTGATTACATCCTGATACTGAGAAAATTAATGCTAACCAGAAATATTCTCACATTACATTGTACTTATCACATACAATGCCAAGCGACAGTTAAGGCAGGAATTATAACAGATAATAGCTATATTTTTGCATAGTACTTTATTGTACTCAGTAAATTTCGATTTAGTGCTATTAAACACTAACTTGTTATTTTTACGCCAATTTAGCTGCTTTATTGCGTTTTTTTCTGCAAACACCACCACAACGATTGTTCGATAACTCTTAAGAATAGGCTTAGTTATGTTATTTCTCTTAAAAAAATATATTGGTTCGCTATTGATGCCATTACCATTATTGCTCATCGTCGGGTTTATCGGGTTACTTTTGCTGTGGTTCACGCGCTGGCAACGTTGTGGGAAAGCATTTGCTACCCTAAGTTTAGTTTTAATAACCCTATTAGGGTTACAGCCTATTTCAGATACTTTGCTTGCTCCTGCAGAAAAACAATTTAATAAACGCTATGAACTTATCACTGAAACTCCACCTCAAGAGGTACGTTACATTGTTGTACTCGGGGGCGGTTTTACATATAACCCTGATTGGAGCCCAAGTTCTAACCTATTGAATAATAGCTTACCTAGAGTGACTGAAGGCGTCCGCCTTTATCTAAAACACCCCGGCAGTAAACTCATTTTCACTGGTGGTAAAGCAAGTAGCCCTATCAGCAGTGCCGAAGTTGCCGCACAAGTTGCGCAATCCTTGGGTGTTCCCGCACAGGATACGATCCCACTCACTGAACCCAAAGATACACAAGAAGAAGCTTATGAAGTTGAAAAAATTATTGGGAAATCGCCTTTTTTATTAGTCACTTCTGCTAACCATTTACCTCGAGCGATGACTATGTTTACTCAACGGGGAATGAACCCTTTCCCTGCACCCGCAAACCAGTTAGTTATCACGAGTGAAATTAATCCATGGGAGAAATACATCCCTTCCTCATATTACTTCGGTCATAGTGAACGTGCTTGGTATGAATTTCTTGGTACGCTTTGGTGGCATTTAAAACCCAATAACACACAAACGTTAGAAGAGCAGCTTGCCACGCCTGAAGTTATTACCGCTGAATAGTAACAAAAAAGGTGTAATCTATTGAGATTACACCTTTCATTTAGCTAAATCGCATATTAGCTATTCCAGCTATTAGGGAAATGCTGATTACTGAATAAATTGCTTTCTAACTAGTTCAAGGTCTTCAGGGGTATCAACACCAGCACCTGGTGTCGTTTTCGCAACATCCACATGAATTTTCTCTCCATACCAAAGCACCCTAAGTTGCTCTAACATTTCGATTTTTTCTAATGGGCTTGCTTCCCACTTAATATAACGGCGAATAAACCCTGCACGATAAGCGTATATACCAATATGACGTAAAAAGGTATCACCTATTGTGTCTTGGCTTTTCGCAAAGTTGTCTCTATCCCAAGGAATGGTTGCCCGAGAAAAATACAATGCATAACCTTCGTGATCAGTAACAACCTTCACAGCATTTGGGTTAAATGCTTCATGAGCATCATTAATAGGCACAGCAAGTGTCCCCATTTCAGCTTTGCTCCCCTGAAGGTTATGAGCAACTTGGCTGATAATCTCAGGTGGAATTAAAGGTTCATCACCTTGCACATTCACGATGATTTCATTGTCAGAGAAAGCGTAGGTATCAATAACTTCAGCCAACCTTTCAGTTCCAGATTGATGGTCTGGATCCGTCATACAAGCTTCGCCACCTGCTTCAATCACCGCTTTAGCAACATCAGCGTGATCTGTCGCAACTATCACTCGACTAGCACCCGATTTAATCGCTTGCTCCATCACTCGAACAACCATCGGCTTGCCATGGATATCGGCCAAAGGTTTACCAGGTAGACGTGTTGATGCATAACGAGCAGGAATAATAACCGTAAACATGATGATTACTGGCCTTCATCTAATGAAATAGGGCGCGCTTCATTTTCTAGCAATACAGGAATGCCATCACGAATTGGATAGGCTAGATGATCAAACTTACAGATAAGTTCAAGGTTTTCTTTGTTATAACTCAATTTGCCGTGGCATACAGGACAGGCAACGATTTCAAGTAAACGGTGATCCATGTTTTCTCCCGAATGGATTTTAACTCACTTGGAGTCAGGATATCACATGCAGATATCACCGTTAACTTTAATCTTCCTGAATAAGATCTCCTGCAGGAGATGAGAGGATAAAGCAGGAGAAATTGTTCTGTTTATTATTTAATAAGCAATAACGTCAGCTGCCGTTACGCCATCCGAATTACGAGTAACAGAGAACTCAACGTTTTGACCTTCGAATAATGATTTGATTTTTTTATTAGCAATTGACTTTGTTGTCACAAATACATCATCACCACCATTGAATGGGGAAATAAAACCGTAACCTTCTTTTGCGTCAAACCATTTAACTCGACCCATATGTAATTGAAAATTCATATTAAAACTCCTTTTGTTCTGAGAACAATATTTTTATCTTTGTATCATTACTCTTTCTTGCTTCCCATTTATAAATTGCCGATCTATTAATACATCAAAGAGTAATTAAACTTTACCAATTCATGCGCACAAATCATTGTGCATATTTTATAACGCTCATAAATGTAGATTTCAGACACCGCAAATCTACTGAGAAGTTAACAGTCTATTTTGACATTATGATGACAAAATGCAGTGACAGCGACTTTACAGTATAGATTGTGCGAGGATATGAAGACTAACTAAAGAACGGAGCGTGAAATTTAAGCTAGTATGAAATCCAATTATCAATGTATTGCATCTAGATACATAATAAGTGGATCTATATCACATTGGCGATATTATTATCACAGAGGAACGTTATAGACAAGTTTTTTTGTTATTTGTAATAAGTTTTTTTATTCCACTTAAGATTTTTTCAGCGTCTGTCGGCTGTAATTGTGCTTGGATAGGCAGGAACCACCAATTCGGTTGTGCAAAAGCACGACATTTCACCGCATCCTTTTCGGTCATTAATAAGTTTTGCTCATTTTTAACTAACCGCGAAAGCTGTTTTAATTCATATGACTGATGGTCAGCAAAAGCATAAGTGTTAATGACATCTACCCCTTTGTTTTCTAATGAGGTAAAAAAACGAGGTGGATGACCAATACCTGCCATTGCGATAACCGCAGGTAATTGTGTAACCGCTCGTTTTTCACCACTAACAAGGTTACAAGCAACATCACCTTCAAGGGTCATTAAGGCTTCATTTTCTTGAGCTTCACCGCCGTTAACAACGACAGCATTAACACTCTTCAAACGCCCAGCCCTTTCGCGCATAGGCCCTGCAGGCAACCACCAACCATTACCAAACCGACGTTGACCATCAATAACGACAATTTCGTAGTCACGTTGCAATGCATAATGTTGCAGCCCATCATCAGTAATAATCACATCTAATGGAAATTTCTCTAGTAAGGCTTTAACTGCATCACTACGCTTGGGGGCAACCGCTACAGGAGATTTAGTACGATGAAAAATTAATACGGGTTCATCCCCTGCAACTTCAGTTGTCGTTGTTTCATCGAGTATCAGCGGGTACTTTTCAGATTTACCACCATAACCTCGAGAAACAACACCCACACGGTAGCCTTCTTTGGTAAGTGATTCCACTAACCAGATAACAACAGGGGTTTTACCATTTCCCCCCGCTGTCAGGTTTCCAACCACTACCACTGGAATTGGGGCTTTCCATGAACGTTTTAGCCCGATTTTATAAACCACATCCCTAATTACCGTTACTAACCCATACAGGAAAGATAACGGCAGTAATAAGAGATACAGCCATGATTTACCAGACCAAATACGTTCTATCATTGTTTAAATTGAATACTATGTAATTGTGAATATGCGCCATCTTGAGCTAATAGCGATGCATGGTTACCACGTTCAATGATTCGCCCATCTTGTACAACTAATATTTCATCCGCATTTTCTATCGTAGATAGTCGGTGAGCAATGACCAAGGATGTTCTATTTTTCTGTAACTCGTCGAGGGCTGCTTGAATAGCACGTTCAGACTCTGTATCTAGTGCAGATGTCGCTTCATCAAGAATAAGAATTGGAGCGTCGCGTAGAAGTGCGCGAGCAATCGCAATTCTTTGACGTTGTCCGCCAGAAAGCATCACACCATTTTCCCCAATAACGGTATCTAGGCCTTTTTCAAGTTTAGCAATGAAATCCATTGCATAGGCCATTTCTGCAGCTTTCTCTATTTGCTCACGGCTGTAGCTACCATCTGTTGCATAGGCAATATTATTCGCTATTGTGTCGTTAAATAGATAAACATGCTGAGAAACTAACGCGACTTGGCTACGCAATGAAGACAATGTGTATTCACGGATGTCATGGCCATCAATTTGAATAGACCCTTCATCAATGTCATAAAAACGTGTAATCAAATTTGCAATTGTGGATTTACCTGAGCCCGATCGCCCAACTAAAGCAACTGATTTTCCTGCTGGCAAAGTAAATGAAACATCGTCTAACGCAGGATGCTCTTTGGTTGCATAGGTAAAGGTGACATGCTCAAATTTAATATCACCTTTAACTTCTTTAAGTACTTTGGTTCCATTATCTTTCTCTTGTTCAGAATCTAAGATAGCAAATAAAGTTTGGCAGGCCGCCATACCACGTTGGAATTGAGAGTTAACGTTCGTTAATGATTTTAATGGGCGCATCAATGCAAACATTGATGAGAATACAACAGCAATTGTACCTGAAGTTAGCTGATCACGAATTTCAGGAAAACTCGCAGCATATAGGACAAATGCTAATGCAAATGATGCAATTAACTGAACAATAGGGTCTGAAATTGCTGAAGCGGTTACCATTTTCATATTTTGGCGGCGCATATTGTTACTGACTTTATTAAATCGCTCAGTCTCAACTTTCTGCCCACCAAAAATTAAAACTTCTTTATGGCCTTTTAACATCTGTTCCGCGCTAGCCGTCACATGCCCCATACCCGTTTGCATGTTTTTACTGATCTTACGAAAACGTTTGGAGACAATACGAATAGTGACGGATACAACGGGGGCGATCACGATTAAAATAAGGGAGAGTTGCCAGCTATAATAAAACATCATCGCAAACAGCCCGATGATATAAGCACTTTCCCGAATAATTGTAATTAATGCCCCAGAAGAAGAGGATGCAACTTGTTCTGAGTCATAGGTAATCCTAGATAACAGTGTTCCTGTCGATTGCTGGTCAAAAAAACTAACCGGCATTCCCATCATATGACCAAATAATTTACGGCGCATGTTCATCACGACTTTACCTGCAACCCACGAAACACAATAGGTTGAAACAAAGCTAGACCCACCACGAACAATCATTAATCCTAACACCGCGAGCGGAAGCCATTTTAAAACGTCATTATCTGCCTTATCAAAGCCTTCATCCAATAAAGGTTTTAATAAAGAAATCATAAACGCATCACCTGCTGCATTTATGATAAGTGCTATTGCTGCAACGATTAAACCCGCTTTAAAAGGCGCTATTATCGGCCACAAGCGACGAAAAGTTTGTTTTGTCGAAAGGTCTTTATCATTCATACTTTTAATTACCAGACTTAATGTAAGCGCACTATTCTACTCGGGAAATAGCGGTAAGCCAAACCACAGATGATACCAGCGGGGCTGAATTTCATAGCGATAACGTGAAACCTGAATTTTTTCCTTTGTAAACCATAAAGTTAACTGTCCATCTTCTGCTGTATTTAACCATTTAATATTACTATTTTTATATCTAAAATAGACTTTTGGCGATGGAATTTTCCATGCACTGTACCTTGCTGATGATACTGCCACCATTGAAGGTTGAACATTTCTTAACAATAAATCTGTTGATGAAGTGCTGCTTCCATGATGTGGAGCGAAAAGAAGAGTCGAACGTAATTGGTTCTTGTACATTGCAACAAGTGATTTTTCCCCTTGTTTTTCGATATCCCCTGTTAATAAAATTTTATGGTGGCCATCCGTTAATTGAATGACACAAGAATCATTATTATGCGATATCGATGCTAACTTTTCAGGCCATAATACTTCAAAAGTTAATATCCCCCACCGCCATTTTTGGCCTTTAAAACATGGAAGGTGTGCCATATTTTTTATCTTATTAAGTTTATTATTTTTTTCCCTGTATGCCGAAGTTTTTTGTGGCCCAAAACTACTTCTTACGCTTAGCCATGGATATTGCTGGATTAAATAATTAGCCCCTCCAGTGTGATCGAAATGATTATGGCTTAGAATTACTCCAATTGGGGTTATATCATGATATTTAAGGAAAGGAATAATTTGACGCTGGGCATTGCTATCCCCTTTCCATGCATTACCTGTATCATAGAGTAACGCCAAATTATTTTGTTCTATCACAACAGCCAAACCGTGTCCGATATCTAATACCGTCATTCTCCAGCCTTCTTTGAATTGTTTACCACTTCCCCTTTCTAAGAAAATTAAAATAACCACACAACTAACAAGCCCGAAATAACGCTTGTACCACTTAAATAAGACAACAATGATACTTAGCCAACATATTAAGAATAAATAATAAGGGACATTGATGAATTCTGACCAAAAAGTACTTAAATAAGGTAATGGCTTTAACCCTAAGCCTATAACGCTATCTATCACATATAAAAGAGACTGCTGAACTACTTCTATTGGCACTAAAAATACGACTAAAATAGCAGGAACAACACACCAAGAAACGAGTGGGACAAACCAAAGGTTAGCCACTAAGCCCATTACGTTAATACCATTAAATATGATAAGTTGCATTGGAATAAGTAATACTAGTAAGCCAATTTGTAAGTGTATTAATCCTATAATTTTTCCCTGTACGCCTTTAGCTAAATAATATGGTAATGGAAATATTGATAACCAATAAAGAATGGCTAGAACAGCGAAACTAGACAACCAAAAACTATCTGACAAAATCGCCAATGGATCAAATAATAATATTCCAGCTATACTCCAAAGAGCCCATTGCCGAACAAAATACCTTGCTGGTTTATTTCTAATATATATCCATAATAGTAAGGCAAATAATGCTCGAGTCGCAGGGATAGCAAACCCCGAGATCCACGCATAAAAAATAGCTAATCCCAAACCTATTACTGTTGGCAGTATTTCATTGATATATTTTATTGGTAAAAGGTATTGAATTCCCCGAGCAATAAAAATGCCAAACAAGTAAGCTAAGCCAATATGCAAACCTGATATGGCCATTAAATGTGTTAAGCCCGTTTTTTGTAGTAAATAAGTTTGATCTGTGGGTAATAAGCTTCTATCACCAAACATGAGTCCATAAATAACCCCTTTATTAGACAATGGATTAATTAGCTCCATATAGTTATAAATGATTTTTTGCCTTACAGAACACCTCATTTGTAATGGTTTTACTTTTTGGCTTTTCAAAACCCCTATAATTCTATTAGCTAAATAATAGCGTTGTAGATTAATTCCACCTTCATTTAGTGAGCTGTGCAATGGCCTTACTTTGCCATTGATTCGCCAAGATTGCCCTGCACAAACAGATTCTTTTGTTTTCCATGTAACATATAAAGGCGGAAAAACAATACGGTTGTTAATTTTTTCAATACGTACTTTGATTTTTTGCTCTTTGTTATTCAAAGGAGTACCAACAATAACCACATCAATATCATTATTTTTGTTAGATAGGTAATTAACATGATTAATAATGTTAACTCCATGCCAATTACCCCATAGATAAAATATAATAATTAGTGCTAAAAATTTCCCTAACTTGCCAAATAGAAAAAAAATCATTAACAACGTAAGAAATAAAAAAACAAATAACAATTCACTCAACATTATAATTTTAGGTATAAATAAAAGTGGTAACGTACCAAAAATCAATGCAATAGAAGCCATTGTTATCGAAATAGGTAAACTTTCACTAACGATTGAATTATATTTTTTGAGTCTATTTTTTAGCCACCTTATTATGTAGATGATATTTTTTATCAATTTTTGTATCCCTACATAGCATTTGTTCGCTTTAGTTTATTTATTTTTATTAATTTTTTAAGTTTCTTTCTTTTATTTTACGTAGCGCTTTCCAATATATTTTTCACTTACAAAAAAGTACATATTCGTTTGCGAGGAGCTTCGCAAAATATCGATATACTACTCAATATGGTTTTGAATTGGTTTTAATATTTTTTATAAATATAGAGAATAGAGAGGTGTTGGTGTTGGTGTTGGTGTTGGTGTTGGTGTTGGTGTTGGTGTTGGTGTTGGTGTTGGTGTTGGTGTTGGTGTTGGTGTTGGTGTTGGTGTTGGTGTTGGTGTTGGT